>NZ_JBVHPV010000009.1:0-333455 GCF_055567715.1 Streptomyces sp. NPDC026377 | reverse complement strand
CGCCCGGTTACATTCCGAACCCGGAAGCTAAGCCTTTCAGCGCCGATGGTACTGCAGGGGGGACCCTGTGGGAGAGTAGGACGCCGCCGAACAATTATTGCGGGAAGCCCCGCACCATGATCCGTAAGGATTAATGGTGCGGGGCTTTTCTGCGTTCCATGGGCCATGGCCCATGGGCACAGTCACGTCCCCGACGGTCGCGGTTGTTCCGGTGGTACCGAGCTCTCGGCGACCGCCATCCAATGGTCCAGGTCGGCCTGGGTGAACTCTGCCCACGGGGGGATCTCGGGGAGCTGGCGGAGAAGGTCGTAGGCCTCCGGAATCCTGGGGCCGCGGAGGACCGGGGAATGGCAGCCGGCAACGACCTCGGCGTTCAGGCGTTGAAAGTCGTCCACGACCGTCCGGAACTTCTGGGTGTCCAGCAACGCGACCCAAGGAGAGACCAGCCGTCCGCCGAAGAGTTGGCCGTCGCGGAACTCGTCCGCGGACAACGCCGCTATGTCGGGCACCGGCGCGGGTACGTTCGTGGCGAAGGTGTCGACGGCCCACAGGACGTTGGTCTTCGCGTCGAAGAGGGCGCGGGTTGTGGGGTTGTCGTACAGGGGCGGTCGTTTGGCGACCAGGGTGCGGTCGCCCGCATCGATCGTGTCGCCGTCGGTCATGAAGCGGCACCGGTTGATGGGGGTCTCCCACTCCTCGGCCATGCGGCCGATGGAGAACCATGTCGTCAGCAGGGTCGCGTTCGGGCATTCGGCGAGGACAGCCAGGAGGTTGCCGGCGTGGTCGCGGTCGTCGTGGGTGAGGAAGATCCACCGTACGTCCAGGGGATCCACGACGGACCAGGCTGCCTCCAGCCACTGGGCGCGGACTGCGGGCGCCCCGGTGTCCACGAGGACCGGTTCGGCTCCTCGGATCACCATCGAATTCATCGGGAAGTGGCCGACCGGCGGGGCCTCGAGGGCCCAGGGGATGACGAACGTCTCTTCGGCGATCTTGTACGGCTGTAGAAGGTTGAACGTTTCCATGGTTGTCATCGCTGCTCTCCCTAGGACGGAGTCGCCGCAGCATCCATGAATCCAGTGCAGCCCCGTGGCGGGCGAGCGTCAAACGCAGAACGGTCATGAGTCCTCGTCGGTGTGCTGACGGGGACTCTGTGCTTGCGAGGCGCGGTCTTTTCGGGGCTGGGGCAGCACAGGTTGGGCTCACGCCGGCTGAAGCAGGTCCCACCGGTTGCCGTAAAGGTCCTGGAACACCGCGACCGATCCGTACACCTCATGGCGCGGCTCCTCCAGGAAGTGGACACCGGCCGCGGTCATCCGGGCGTGGTCGGCGGCGAAGTCCTCGGTGTGGAGGAAGAAGCCGACCCGGCCGCCCGTCTGCGCGCCGACGCTCGCGCGCTCCGCGTCGTTCTTGGCGCGGGCCAGCAGCAGGGACGCGGTGCCGGTGCCGCGCGGGCGCACCACCACCCAGCGGGAGCCGTCCCCGCGGTCGGTGTCCTCAACCAGTTCGAAACCGAGGGCGTCGGTGTAGAAGGCGATGGCCTCGTCGTAGTCGCGGACGACGAGGGTGATCAGGGCAATATGGGACATGCTTCGAGGTTATACGTATGACTACTGTCCCGCCAAGCCGCAGAGGAGGGCGGGCCGTCGCGAGAGGATGCCTGCATGGAGATCGCTGCGTTGGAACGACTCGTCGAGCGCGCCCGGCTGCTCGCCGTTCCCGGCCACCGGCGCGTCCTCGGCATCGCCGGAGCGCCCGGGTCCGGGAAGTCGACCCTGGCCGCGCGGCTGGTCGAGCGGCTGGACGGGAATGCCGTGCTCGTCCCGATGGACGGCTTCCATCTCGCCCAGGCCGAACTCGACCGCCTCGGCCGCGCCGACCGCAAGGGCGCACCGGACACCTTCGATCCCGCCGGATACGCGGCCCTGCTCGCCCGGCTGCGGGCGCCCGAACGCGGTGGCGTGGTGTACGCGCCGGCCTTTGACCGCGCGCTGGAGGAGCCGGTCGCCGGGAGCATTCCGGTCGGCCACCAGGTCCCGCTCGTCGTCACCGAGGGGAACTACCTCCTGCACGACCAGGACGGGTGGGCCCCGGTCAGGGCCCTTCTCGACGAGGTGTGGTTCCTGGAGACCGACGGCGAGGAGCGGGTGCGCAGACTCGTTCAACGGCATGTGCGATACGGGAAGGCCCGCTCGTACGCCGAACGGTGGGTCAGGGAATCCGACGAGGTCAACGCGCGCGTGGTGGCGCGTGGCCGGGACCTTGCGGATCTTGTCGTCAGGGAAGGGGGCGCTGGGTAGGCTCGGCCTTCACCGGGCGTGGGAACGGCGTAGGGATCTACCGCGGGGCTACCGTGTGTCTCGTGTGACGGAAGGCAGCTGACGTGGGGATATTCCGACGGGGGCCGAAGCGGGACCGGAGCGACGCGCCCCGGGACGCGGAGTTCGGCTATTTCTCGGCAGACGAGGGCGCGCGGTTCCGTGCGTGGGTGCGTGAGGCGTTCGCCGAGCAGGGTCTGGAAGTGACCGTCTACGCGGACTCCGTCAAGGACAGCGGCGGTCGACAGTTCGGCCTGGCCAACCTCGCCGCGGTCTGCCACAACGACCGGCGCGGGCCTCGTGTGTGGCCGGAACTGATTCGTCGCCATGTCGGCATGGTGCTGCGCACCATGGACGGCCCCTCTGCCCTGGACACTCTGCCGCCCGAGCAGATCCGCGCCCAGCTCTATCCCCGGGTGATCAGCGAGACGGGGCTCGATCCGCAGACCTTCAGCTACGCGCGCGGTGTGGCACCGGGGCTGTACGAGATCCTCGCCCTGGATCTGCCGGAGAGCGTCATGATGCTCACCGACGAGGCGCTGGAACCGCTGGGCCACGTTCCCGACCTGCGCGCCCAGGCCCTGCGCAACCTCAGGGAGCTGCCGGTCGAGTCGCACGAGACCGTCAAGGGCGAGGACGGCATGCGGTTCGAGGTGGTAGTGGGCGACTCGTTCTACACCGCCAGCAGGGTGCTCGCCCTGGATGTCCTGGTGCCGCGCCTCACGGGGCGCGAGCTGACACCGGACGGGGCCCTGGTCGCGATGCCGTTCCGGCACCAGCTGGCCTTCCACGCGATCCGCGACTCCGGCATGATCCCGGCGCTCAACGCCATGGCGTCCTTCGCCGCGGCGGGCTTCGAGGACACGCCCGGGGCGATCAGCCCGTTCGTCTACTGGTGGCGCGACGGCACGCTCACCCAGCTCAGCGACCGCGAGACCGAGGGCGACGGCCTGCGGATCGTCGTCGGCGACGACTTCCAGGAACTGCTCGAACGGCTGGTGGGGGACAGCCAGGAGGACGCCTGACCGGCGGAAGGAGCGGGGGCCGGGCGCGGAGCATCGTTTTTCCGGATCCCGATCCCGGATCCCCGGTTCCCGATCCCCGGTTCCCTATTTTGGATCGCCTGCCCTGCCGTGTAGGGGCAGGATGGGGCTCATGCCTCTTACCTCTGCCCCCGCGCCCTTCACCGCCGACGACTACCGCGCCAGGATGGCCCGCGCCGCCGAGTCCGCCGCCGAGGCCGGGCTCGCGGGCGTCCTCGTCGCGCCCGGGCCCGACCTCGTCCACCTAACCGGGTATCAGCCGACCGCGATCACCGAGCGGCTGACGGTGCTGGTACTGGCGGCGGGGCGGGAGCCGGTCCTCGTCGTACCGAAGCTGGAGGCGCCGGACGCCGAGCGCGCCGCCGGGGCCGCCGCCCTCACCCTGCGGGACTGGACCGACGGCACCGACCCGTACGGCGTGACCGTGCCCCTGCTGGACGCCGGCGGCCGGTTCGGCGTGAGCGACAACGCCTGGGCGATGCACCTGCTCGGCCTCCAGCAGAGGTTGCCCGAGACGTCCTATGTGGCCCTCACGCAGGCTCTGCCGATGCTCCGGGCGGTCAAGGACGGGCCCGAGCTGGCTCGGCTCCAGGCGGCTGGTGAGGCCGCCGACAGGGCGTACGGGGAAATCCTCAAGGTCCCGTTCGCCGGGCGCAGGGAGACGGACGTGGCGGCCGATCTGGCGGCGCTGCTCATCGAGTTCGGCCACTCGCAGGTGGACTTCACGGTCGTGGGCTCCGGCCCCAACGGGGCCAACCCGCACCACGAGGCGGGGGAGCGGACCATCGGGCAGGGCGACATGGTGGTCCTGGACTTCGGCGGCCTCAAGCACGGTTACGGCTCGGACACCACCCGTACCGTCCACGTCGGCGAGCCCTCCGCCGAGGAGCGGCGCGTCCACGACGTCGTACGGGAGGCCCAGCGGGCCGGGTGCGCGGCGGTGCGGCCCGGGGCGGCCTGCCAGGACGTCGACCGGGCGGCGCGCGCGGTGATCGAGGAGGCCGGATACGGCGAGTACTTCATCCACCGCACCGGCCACGGCATCGGTGTGACCACCCATGAGCCGCCCTACATGATCGAGGGCGAGGAGCAGCCGCTGGTGCCCGGCATGTGCTTCTCCGTGGAGCCGGGGATCTATCTGCCGGGCCGGTTCGGTGTGCGGATCGAGGACATCGTGACGGTCACGGAGGACGGCGGGCGCAGCTTCAACAACACCGCGCGCGAGATGGCGCTCGTCGACTAGGCGGGAAGGCGAAGAGGTGGACGGTCAGGTGCCGGTGGGGCCGAGCACCGCGCACGACTCGGGCGGCAGCCGGAACCGGCCGTCCGGGCCGGGCGGTTCCACCGGCTCCCAGGCCGCCAGCACCCGGGAGTTGTTGCGCCCCAGGGGGATCACCGCGGCCTCCTTGCCGAGGTTGACCACGGTCCGCAGGTCGCCGCGCCGGAACATGAGCCAGCGCGCCTCCTCGTCGTGGACGACCTTGACCGCGGCGATGTCCGGGTCGGTGAGGTCGGGGCGGGTGCGGCGCAGCGCGATCAGCTGCCGGTGCCAGTCGAGCACGCGCGCGTGGTGCTCCTTCGCCGCCTCGTCCCAGTCCAGGCACGAGCGCGCCCGGGTGGCGGGGTCCTGCGGATCGGGGATGTCCTCCTCGGCCCACCCGTGTGCCGCGAACTCCCGCCGCCGCCCCGTGCGTACGGCCTCGGCGAGTTCGGGGTCGGGGTGGTCGGTGAAGTACTGCCAGGGCGTACGGGCGCCCCACTCCTCGCCCATGAAGAGCATCGGCGTGTACGGACCGGTCAGCACCAGCGCGGCGGCGCAGGCGAGCAGCCCGGGGGAGAGCGTGGCGGAGAGCCGGTCCCCCAGGGCCCTGTTGCCGATCTGGTCGTGGGTCTGGGCGTAGGCGAGGAAGCGGTGCGCGGCGGTCTTGGTGCGGTCGACGCGGCGGCCGTGGGCGCGGCCGCGGAAGCTCGAGTAGGTGCCGTCGTGGAAGAAGACCCGGGTGAGGGTCTTGGCCAGGGCGGCGACCGGGGCGCGCGCGAAGTCGGCGTAGTAGCCCTGGGACTCGCCCGTGAGCGCGGTGTGCAGGGCGTGGTGGAAGTCGTCGTTCCACTGGGCGTGCAGTCCCAGGCCTCCCTCCGCGCGCGGGGCGGTGGTGCGCGGGTCGCACCGGTCGGACTCGGCGATGAGGAAGAGCGGGCGGCCCAGCCGCACGGACAGCACGTCGACGGCGGTGGAGAGCTCTTCGAGGAACGGCAGCGCGCGCGTGTCGTACAGCGCGTGCACGGCGTCCAGGCGCAGCCCGTCGAGCCGGTAGTCGCTCAGCCAGGCGAGCGCGCTCTCCAGGAAGTACGCGCGCACCTCGTCCGATCCAGGCGCGTCCAGGTTGACGGCGGCGCCCCAGGGCGTCTGGTGGGTGTCGGTGAAGTACGGGCCGAAGGCGGGCAGCTGGTTGCCGGAGGGGCCCAGGTGGTTGTGGACCACGTCGAGGACGACGCCGAGGCCGTGGGCGTGCGCCGCGTCGACGAACCGCTTCAGCCCTTCGGGGCCTCCGTAAGGCTCGTGCACGGCCCAGGGCGCCACACCGTCGTACCCCCAGCCGTGCCGCCCGGGGAAGGAGCACACCGGCATCAGCTCGACATGCGTCACCCCCAGTTCGGCCAGATGGGCGAGACGGGCGGCCGCGGCGTCGAAGGTGCCCTCGTCCGTGAAGGTGCCGACGTGCAGTTCGTAGAGGACCCCGCCGGAGAGTCTGCGGCCCGCCCAGGGGTGCTGCCAGGTGAAGTCCTCGTGGACGACGACGGCGCTCAGCCCGTCCGGGCCGTCCGGCAGGCGGCGCGAGCGCGGGTCCGGCAGCGGGCGCCCGCCGTCCACGGCGTAGCCGTACCGGTCGCCGTCCCGGGCCGCGGCCTCGGTGATCCACCACCCGCTCCGCACCGGGTGCGGTTCCATGTCGTGGGTCGCGCCCTCCAGCTGGAGGGCGACCCGGTCCGCCCGCGGCACCCACACCTCGAACAACATGCTTGATACCTCCCGTTGCCCGCGTACCGTCAAACCGTGGAACAGGGCCTCCATCGTCCGCGGAAGGCGGGAGCAAGGTCTGGAGGTTGCGGTTACCCGCCATTAAGGTCCACATCCATGACCCTGCCGCCGTTCCCGCACGGCTTCCTCTGGGGAGCCTCCGCCTCAGCCTTCCAGACCGAGGGGGCCGCCGCAGCCGAGGGCAAGGGTCCCTCCGGCTGGGACGCCTTCGCCGCCGAGCCGGGGCGGATCAAGGACGGCGCGGACGCGTCCCGGGGCACCGGCTTCCACGCGCGCTACCGCGAGGACGTCTCCCTGCTCGCCGGGCTCGGCGCCGGGGCCTTCCGGTTCTCGGTCAGCTGGCCGCGTGTCGTCCCGGGCGGCAGCGGCCCGGTCAACGAGGCCGGGCTCGCCTTCTACGACCGGCTCGTCGACGAGCTGTGCGCCCACGGCATCACCCCTGCGCCGACCCTCTACCACTGGGACACCCCGCTGGAGCTGGAGGAGGCGGGCGGCTGGCTCCAGCGCGACACGGCGTACCGGTTCGCCGACTACGCGCACGTGGTGGCCGAGAGGCTCGCCGACCGCGTCCCCATGTGGATCACCGTCAACGAACCCGCCGAGGTGACGCTGCTCGGCTACGCGCTGGGTGAGCACGCCCCCGGCAGGAAACTCCTCTTCGACGCTCTCCCGGCCGCCCACCACCAGTTGCTCGCCCACGGCCTGGCCGCCGGGGCACTGCGCGACGCCGGCGCCCGCTCCATAGGCCTGGCGCTCTCGCACACCCCGGTGTGGCCCGCGGGCGAGAGCGAGGAGGACCGTTTCGCCGCGGACCTCTACGACACCCTCGCCAACTGGCTGTTCGCCGATCCCGTCCTCACCGGGAGTTACCCCGACGAGAACTTCGCCGCCCTGATGCCCGGCCCCGTCGCGGACGACCTCGCCGTCATCTCGGCCCCGCTCGACTGGTACGGGGTGAACTACTACAACCCCACGCGCGTGGGCGCGCCCGCGCCCGAGGCCGTCGACTCCTTCGCCGGGTTCGCCATGCCCGCGGAACTGCCGTTCGGGATCAGGGAGATCGAAGGGTACGAGACCACCGCCTTCGGCTGGCCGGTGGTCCCCGAGGGGCTGCGCGAGATGCTCCTGCTGCTGAGGGCGCGCTACGGCGACCGGCTGCCGCCGGTGTACATCACCGAGAACGGCTGCTCCTACGACGGCGTCGAGGACGCCGGACGCATCCGCTACCTGGACGGGCATCTGCGCGCCCTGCACCGCGCCATGACCGAAGGCGTGGACGTACGCGGCTACTTCGTGTGGTCCCTCACCGACAACATCGAGTGGATCGAGGGCGCCGCCCAGCGCTTCGGCCTGGTCCATGTCGACTACCCGACGCTGCGGCGCACCCCGAAGGCCTCCTACCGGTGGTACCGGGACATGATCCGCGCACAGCGCGCCGCCGGGTGAGCCCGAGGAGACGTCTCAGCCGGCGTCCGGCCACACCATGTTGATCGCGCACCCGAAGGTCGCGTACCCCGCGCGCGCGAAGGCCCCGGCCATCGGCACGTTGCCGAAGTCGGTGGCGGCGCGGATGCGCGGGACGTCCTGCGCTGCCAGGACGCGGGTGCCCTCGGCCAGGATGTCGTCGATGTAACCGTGGCCGCGGTGGGCGGGCAGGACGCCGATGTACGCGATGATCGGGTGGTAGTTGTTGCGCGCCGGAATGACGAACCCGACCGGGCCCCCGCCGTCCGGTAGTTCGGCCACCCGCCACCAGTCCCGGGGCGTCCGGTAGGTCGTGAACTCCTCCTCGTACATCAGCTCCGCCGACGCGCGCGGTGTCATCGTCCGCAGCTCCGTACGGCTGTGCTCGTCGAGCGTGCCCTCCAGGACCAGCGTCATCAGCGACAGCAGCTCCTCGCGGTCGGTCGCCGGGCGGAACACGAGCCGCGTGGACGGTTCGGGGACCGGCGTCCCCGGGCGCCACTCCAGACGCAGCCGCTCCACCAGGAGCTGCGCGCCGGTCGCGGCCGCGATGCCCATGCGGGTCTCGACGACCTCGCGCGCGTGGGGGTCCTCACGCCAGTCGCCCGGTGTGAAGCGGCCGTACTCCGGGCGCGGGGCGCCTCGCGGAATCACGGCAGCCGTCGCGGTCTCCAGGAGCTCCACCCCGACGGCGTGGCGCTCGGCTGGTGGCAGCGAGTCGTCGACGTCGAGGAAGTCGAGGAGGAACGGGGCTTCGTGGTCCGGCGGTGTCCACCACGACAGGCGGGCGAGCACCCGCTCCCCGCGCAGCGCCACCCACATCCAGGCGGGCAGTCGGCGGCCGGTGGCGAGATCGTCCTCGACCTCATGGTCGAGTACGTAGGAGAGCTGCTGGAAGAGCCCGAGTTCCTCGGGCCCGGCGAGCGGACGGAAGGTGATGTCCGACGCGGATGTCGTCAAGGGGTTCCCCTCATGGGCGATAACGGTGGCCAGACCGTAGCAATCGCGCGCGGTCTGGCGACAGGGGATTTCCTCGCAGGTCAGAGGCTCGGCACGGGGACGGACGCCCAGTGCGGCCCTGCTGGACACGCCGAGCCCATCGGCTGGACAATCGCTGCTGTGACGTCGTCCTCCCCGTTCCCCACGTACCCCGCTCCCGCCCGGCCGTCGGACGCCGAGCGCGACCGGGCGCTCGACCTGCTCAAAGAGGGCGCCGCACAGGGGAAGCTGTCGCACGACACGTTCCTGCGCCGGATGGAACTGGCCCTGTCCGCACGCCGCTCGGACGAGCTGGTCGCGCTCACCGCCGACCTGGACACCCAGAGCCGGTGGTCGAAGGCGCTGTACGGGGCCGTGAGCCGCGTCTCCGGCTTCAGCGTCGCGATGCGCCGCGCGTGGCAGTCCGAACAACTGCCGAAGCTGCTCTTCCCCGCACCGGGCCCGTACCCGCTGCGGATCGGCCGCGACCCCCACAACGGGCTGCGGCTCAGCCACGAGACGGTCTCCCGGGTGCACGCCGAGCTGACCCACCAGTCGGGCGTGTGGGTGCTGCGCGACCTCGGCTCCACCAACGGCACGAGCGTGAATGGGCGCCGCGTGACGGGCGCGGTCGTGGTCAACGACGGCGACCAGGTGAGCTTCGGGCGGATGAGCTTCCGTCTCGCAACCCACTGACCTGCGCGAACGGCCCCGCCGGAGGCGTTGTCAGTGGTGCCCCTCATGATGGCGCCATGAGCGACGACCAACAGCCGCGTGTGCGCCCCGCCTTCCTGCGCGACGGCCACCGGGGCCTGGGCCTCGGGGCCCTGCTGGTCGACGCGGTGGCGGCCGAGGCCCGGGCGCTCGGGATGACCCAGGTGCAGTGGCAGACGCCCGTCAGGAACGAAGGGGCGCGGCGGTTCTACGACCGCACGGGCGCGACCGGGAGCGAGAAGCCGCGGTACTCGCTGCCCGTCGCTCGGGAGAGGGTTTCCGAGTAGGCGACCGGGCTCCGGGACGCGGGCGCGCCGCTACCGGTTCCGTTCTCCGTTTCGTTCCCCCTTTCGGTCTCCCGCGGACCCTTCTCGTACGGCCGTCCGGTCGGCCGGCCCGTCCGCCGTCCGCCCGTCGATCCGCCTGAGCAGCGCGACCGGGCGGTCGGTGAACAGATCGCTGAGCTTCACCGTCCCCGTGAACTCCCGGCGGGGGCGGGGGGAGTCCTCGGGGGAACCGGCGCCCAGGACATCGGCCCATGCCCCCGCCGGCAGCGCCAGTGCCGTCGCGCCCCAGCCGCCCGACTCGGCCAGTCGCAGGGACAGCCGGGTCACCGCCGTCACCACTTCGCCGCAGCGCGAGAAGGCGAGGCAGTGGTCGGCGGCCGGCCCGTCGGCGACCAGCGGCTCGTACGTACTGAACTCCCCGAACACCTCCGGAAGCTCCCGCCGCAGCCGAAGAGCCGCCACCGACAGCTCGCCCTTCTCGTCCGGGAACGAGTCCAGGCCCTGCGCGGGGAAGTCCACCGGCCGGCGGTTGTCGGGGTCGACGAGTGTCAGGCACTCCGACTCCGTGCCCTGGTACACATCCGGCACGCCCGGCATCGTCAGTTGCACCAGCGCGGCACCCAGCACGTTCGCGCGCGTGGCCGACGCCAGGCTGCGGGAGAACTCCGCGATCTGCCCCGTGAGCGCCCCGGCGGGTCCCGAGGCGGTGAAGTCGGTCAGCGCGCGCTCGTACGCGGGATCCTGCTCGGTCCAGGTGGTGTGCAGACCCGCCTCGCGCGCGGCCTTGAGCAGGGCCCCGCTCAGCCGTTCCCCGGCCGGGCCGGTGGCGCCCAGGCCCACTGCCGTCTGCCAGGCCGCCCAGGCCAGCTGGGGGTCGGGCGCGGGCGTCGCGGAGAGCCGCCCGAGCAGCGACCGCCACCGTTGCGGGCACTCGCAGAGCACGGCGATCCTGGCCCGTACGTCCGCGCTGCGCTTGGTGTCGTGCGTGGAAAGGACCGTCCCGCTCGTGGGCCAGTCCCGGGCGATCCTGGCGCAGTAGGAGTGGAACTCCTCGGGGGACACCGCGGGCCGCCCCGGCTCGCCGCCCACCTCATTGGCCGAGAGCAGAGCCACATAGCGATAGAACGCCGTGTCCTCCAGGGACTTGGCGCGCAGCGCCGAGGAGGTCTGGGCGAAACGGGCCCGGAAGAAGCGGAGTTCGCGCCCTTCGCCCCCTTCGGCGCCGTCGTCGTCGGGCTTCCGCGCGCCGTGGCGCCCGAGCAGCAGGCCCCGTACCGCGTCGACCGCCGCCGCCTCCTCCGGGACGGCGAACGCCTCGCGCGCCTCCCGTGCCATCTCCGGGGTGAGCACCTCCTCCGCCCCGGTCCGGTACGGGCGGTAGACCGGCATCCGGACCAGCAGCTCGCACAGGGCGAGCCGCAGGGCCCACGGCGCGTGGTCGCGCAGGTCCGGGGTGCGGGCGCACAGGCGCGCCGCCGCGCGCGTCAGGCGGTCGACTTCCGCGGCCAGGTCATGGGTGACCACCTCGTACGCGGCGCGCCGTGCGGTCGGCTCCCAGTGCCCGCCCCGGTCGCCGTCCTGCTCGATGAACTCCCGGTAGTGGTCCAGAAGTTCCCCGTGTCCGACCGGATCGACGAAGAGGCCGTCGATCCGGTGCAGCGCGTCGTAGCCGGTCGTGCCCGCGACCGGCCAGCCGGAGGGCAGCGGCTCGGTACGGGAGAGGATCTTCTCCACCACGGTCCAGGCGCCGCCGGTCGCCGCGTTCAGCCGCCGCAGATACGTCTCGGGGTCGGCGAGGCCGTCCGGGTGGTCCACCCGCAGCCCGTCCACCACCCCGTCCCGGACCAGCTCCAGCACCTTGGCGTGGGTCGCGGCGAAGACCTCCTCGTCCTCCACCCGGACGCCGATGAGGTCCGAGATGGTGAAGAACCGGCGGTAGTTGAGCTCGGTGCGGGCCAGGCGCCACCAGCCGAGCCGGTACCACTGGGCGTCCAGCAGCTCGGGCAGGGGCAGTGTCTCCGTACCGGCGCGCAGCGGAAACTCGTGCGCCTCCCCGTACGCCAGTACGCCCTTCTCCGGGTCCACCGTCAGCCGGTCCAGCTCGCCCCCGACAGGGCCGCCGAGGACCGGCAGGAGCACCTTGCCCCCGTTCACGGTCCAGTCGATGTCGAACCAGGTGGCGTACGGCGAGTCGGGCCCCTCGCGCAGCACCTCCCACAGCTGACGGTTGTGGCGCGGCGCCGCCGCCATGTGGTTGGGGACGATGTCGAGCACCAGGCCGAGCCCGGCCGCCCGCGCGGTGCGGGCGAGCCGGCGCAGTCCGTCCTCGCCGCCCAGTTCTTCGCGTACGCGCGCGTGGTCGACGACGTCGTAGCCGTGTGTCGAACCCGGCACCGACTCCAGGACCGGTGACAGATGCAGATGCGACACCCCGAGCGAGGCCAGGTACGGCACAGCCCGCTCGGCGGCACGGAAGGGGAAGTCCGACTGGAGCTGCAGCCGGTAGGTCGCAGTGGGTGTCATACGAACGTACGTACCCGGTATCGCGGCTTCTGTGCCTTCGGCTCCCGCGCCCGCACCCGTCTGCCGCGTCGGCTTCGCCCGATGTCCGCAGCGCCGCGCCCTGTTCGCCCCGCGCGCGGCGGCCGGACGGGGGCCGGAGGGAGCCTCGCCCGCTCCCTCGGCGCCCCCGTCCGACCCTCGCTCAGGCCGGGCGCCGCAGCACCGTCAGACTCCGTCCCACGAGCGTGACCCGCTCACCCGCCGTCACCTTGGCGCCCCCGCCCGGCGGCACCCCCTCGCTGCGACCGGTGTCGACGATCACCACCCACTGTCGGCCGTGGTTGACCGGCACCAGGAAGTCGATGGTCTCCGCGCTCGCGTTGAACATCAGCAGGAACGAGTCGTCCCCGATGCGCTCACCACGGGGGCCGGGCTCCGAGATCGCGTTGCCGTTGAGGAAGACGGTGAGGGCCTTGGCGCTCGACGACTGCCAGTCCTGCTGGGTCATCTCCTCACCCTCAGGGGTGAACCAGGCGATGTCCGAGAGCTCGTCGTGGGTGCCCTCCACGGGCCGGCCGTGGAAGAACCGGCGGCGCCGGAAGACCGGATGGTCGCGCCGGAGCCACACCATCGTCCGGGTGAAGGCCAGCAGCGTCCCCTCCGGGTCGCTGTCCGGGTCGGGCCACTTGACCCAGCTCAGCTCGCTGTCCTGGCAGTACGCGTTGTTGTTGCCGTGCTGGGTGCGGGCGAACTCGTCGCCGTGGCTGAGCATCGGCACGCCCTGCGACAGCATCAGCGTGGCGATGAAGTTGCGCATCTGGCGCTCGCGCAGCTCCAGCACCCCGGCGTCGTCCGTCTCGCCCTCGGCTCCGCAGTTCCAGGACCGGTTGTGGCTCTCGCCGTCCCGGTTGCCCTCCTTGTTGGCCTCGTTGTGCTTGTCGTTGTACGAGACGAGGTCGTGCAGGGTGAAGCCGTCGTGGCAGGTGTGGAAGTTGATGCTGGCCAGGGGGCGTCGTCCGTCGTCCTGGTAGAGGTCGGAGGAGCCCGTGAGCCGCCCGGCGAACTCCGCGAGTGTACGCGGCTCGCCCCGCCACAGGTCCCGCACGGTGTCGCGGTACTTGCCGTTCCACTCGGTCCACAGCGGCGGGAAGTTGCCCACCTGGTAGCCGCCCTCACCGACGTCCCAGGGCTCCGCGATCAGCTTCACCTGACTGACCACCGGGTCCTGCTGCACCAGGTCGAAGAACGACGACAGCCGGTCCACCTCGTGGAACTGGCGGGCCAGCGTCGCCGCGAGGTCGAAGCGGAAGCCGTCCACGTGCATCTCGGTCACCCAGTACCGCAGCGAGTCCATGATCAGCTGGAGGACGTGCGGCGAGCGCATCAGGAGCGAGTTCCCGGTGCCGGTGGTGTCCTCGTAGTAGCGCGGATCGTCGGCGAGCCGGTAGTACTGCGCGTTGTCCAGGCCCCGGAAGGAGAGCGTGGGGCCCAGGTGGTTGCCCTCGGCCGTGTGGTTGTAGACCACGTCCAGGATGACCTCGATCCCGGCCTCGTGCAGCGCCCGTACCGCCTGCTTGAACTCCAGGACCTGCTGTCCCCGGTCGCCCCAGGAGGCGTAGGCGTTGTGCGGGGCGAAGAACCCGATCGTGTTGTAACCCCAGTAGTTCGACATCCCCTCGTCGGCGAGCCGGTGGTCGTTGACGAACTGGTGTACGGGCATCAGCTCCAGAGCCGTCACCCCCAGCTCCGTCAGATGGCCGATGACCGCCGGATGCGCCAGGGCCGCGTAGGTGCCGCGCGTCTCCGGGGGCAGCTCCGGATGGAGCATCGTCAGGCCCTTCACATGGGCCTCGTAGAGCACCGTGCGGTGGTACTCGGTGCGCGGCGGCCGGTCGTCACCCCAGTCGAAGTACGGGTTGACGACGACCGACGTCATGGTGTGCGGCGCCGAGTCCATGTCGTTGCGGGAGTCGGGGCGGTCGAAGTAGTAGCCGTACACCGCCTCGCCCCATTCGATGCTCCCGCTGATGGCGCGCGCGTAGGGGTCGAGGAGCAGCTTCGCCGAATTGCAGCGGTGCCCGTTCTGCGGCTCGTACGGGCCGTGCACACGGAAGCCGTAGCGCTGGCCCGGCATCACTCCGGGCAGGTACGCATGGCGCACAAAGGCGTCGCTCTCGCGCAGCTCCACCGCCGTTTCCGACCCGTCGTCGTGCAGGAGGCACAACTCGATCCGCTGGGCGGCCTCCGAGAAGACCGCGAAATTGGTCCCGGCGCCGTCGTACGTGGCGCCGAGTGGGTACGCCTGTCCCGGCCACACCTGCATGGGCAAGACTCTTCCACTTCTGTTCCGGGTACTGAGGGGCACTTGACGCAGATCCTCCCGGAAAAGAAGTCCGTCCCCTAGGACGCCGGAGTGCTCCGGAGGGTGATCCCCACAGCGGTTACCCCCGTTGGGCGACCGGTACCCCGGCCGATCCGGACGGCCTGCGTGGCCGTATCCGGCCACCGTCCGGGGCCGTGCGGGGTCCCTGCGCAGGTGGGAACGGTATGAATCAGCTCACTGGCCCCGCACGCCCCACGCGGAACCGATCACGTCAACACGGGAGTTGGGAAACAGCCTCTCCATCCGGCTGCACCGCCTCCCGCTCGCGGAGTACTCTTCCTTGATCGTTGGAGGGGGACCGGAAGGCGGTGCGCGGGTGAGCTCGGGAGGGCTGGAGCTGCCCCCTGGTGACACGGGTCACGAGGGGGAGCCGTCCGGCGACATCCCGCCCGGCGCGGTGTCCGTGGCGCGTCCGGTGGAGATCGGGGCGGAGCTGGACTGGGGCACGGACGCCTGGAGCGAGGTGCGCACGCGCGCGCAGCGGGCCGGCCGGGCCTACATCTGGCTGAACCTGGTGGAGCAGCGGCTGCGGGCCGTGGTCGCGGCCGTGCTGCGCCCCGTCTACGAGCCGGTCCACGGGGACGACTGGGTGGTCGCGGCTGCGGGCCCGGCCGGACAGGAGTGGGTGCAGCGGGCCGTCGCCGTACGGGAGGTGTCGCGGCGCAAGGGCTATCTACTCGACCCCGCCGACGACAACGTGCTGAGCTTCCTCACCCTGCCGCAGCTGCGCGAGCTGATGGTGCAGCACTGGCCGTGCTTCGAGCCGTACGTGGACGACCGGCGCGACGTGGAGCTCGCCCTGGACGAGCTGGAGGTCGCGCGGAACGTGGTCTCGCGCAACCGCGCGCTCAACGAGGCGGTGCTGGCGCAGGCCGAGCGCGCCTCGGCCCGACTGCTGGACGTGCTGGGCGGCGGCACGGGCGCGCCCGCCGCCCACCGGCTGCCCATCGACGCGGTCGAGGACCTGGTGGGCGACCGGTACGCGGACGTGGTCTCGGTCCACTCCGACCGGGTGCGGCTCCAGCGCCAGCTTCCGGCCGAGGATCTGTTCAGCCACGCCCGCCGGCTCGACGCGATAGGGATCGGCCTCAATCTGCTGGTCCAGAACTACTCGGGGCGCCGGCTCGTGCGCCTGGCCGAGTCGGGGTGCCGCGTCCGGCTGCTCTTCCTGAACCCGGCGAGCAGCGCGGTCA
This sequence comes from Streptomyces sp. NPDC026377, assembly GCF_055567715.1. Taxonomy (NCBI): domain Bacteria; kingdom Bacillati; phylum Actinomycetota; class Actinomycetes; order Kitasatosporales; family Streptomycetaceae; genus Streptomyces; species Streptomyces sp. NPDC026377. The sequence continues at coordinate 317,533 of NZ_JBVHPV010000009.1, read as the reverse complement.
AGCGGCGCGAGCGCGAACTGGGGCTGAAGAAGGGCGAGCTGAGCCGGTCGGTCGAGATGAACATCCTGCACATGCGGCGGGTGCGGGCGCGGCTGCGCGACCCCGGGGCCTTCGAGATCCAGGTGTTCGACGAGACCCCGCGCTTCACGGCGTACCTGGTCGACGGGGACGGCGCCGACGGCCTCGCGGTCGTCCAGTCGTATCTGCGCCGGGCGCGGGGGATGGAGGCGCCGGTGCTGGTGTTGCGCGGGGGCGCGCGGCGGGAGGTCGTACGCCCCGACCAGGATGTCGAACACGGACTTTTCGCGACATACCGCGAGGAGTTCGAGTCGATGTGGGCGGATTCGCGGCCTGTGTCCTGACCCTTCGGCGGGCTGTCCGGATCCCGTTGTCAGTGGTGCGTGCGAGGCTGTTCGTCACTGGGGGAGAGCACCACGAGGGAGGGCCAAAATGGGGTGGCACCGCGAACCGCTGGTCGGATTCGACCTGGAGACGACCGGTACGGACCCGCTGCAGGCACGGATCGTGTCGGCCGCGATCGTCGGCGTCAGCGGCGGCGAGGTGGCCCGGCAGCGGAACTGGCTGGCGGATCCGGGCATTCTGATCCCGGCACAGGCCTCGGCGATCCATGGCATCAGCAACGAGCGGGCGGCGTCCGAAGGCCGCCCGGTGCGCGAGGTCGCCGACGAGATAGCGGAGACGATCACGGACTACTGGGCGCGGGGCGTGCCGGTCGTGGCCTACAACGCGGCCTTCGACCTGACGCTCCTGGAGGCCGAACTGTGCCGCCACGCCCTGCCCTCGCTCACCGACCGGCTCGGGGGTGCGCCCCTGGGCCCGGTCGTCGACCCGTACACGATCGACCGTGCGGTCGACCGCTACCGCAAGGGCAAGCGGACACTGGAGGCGGTGTGCGTGGAGTACGGAGTGGTGCTGGACGGCGCCCATGAGGCGGGCGCGGACGCGCTGGCGGCGGTCCGGGTCGCCGTGGCGATAGCCGACCGCCATCCGCAGGTCGCCCGGCTGCTCCCGGCGGAACTGCACGAACAGCAGATCGAGTGGTACGCGGCGTGGGCCGCCGACTTCCAGCGGTTCCTGCGCCGCAAGGGCACACCGGACGCCACGGTCGACCCGGCGTGGCCGATACGGGAACTGGCCCCGGCGGCCCAGGGCTGACGCCTGGCAGCGGCCGGGGCCCGGGCCGGGAGGTGGCTCGCGCCGGTCCGGCGGTAGGAGAGGCGGCTCAGAAGGGGTACCAGCGGACCTCGGGATCCCCGTCCCGCAAGGAGGCGACCCGGCGGCGGAACTCGTCGAGAGCCTTGGGGTTGGCCGGTGCGTGCTGGGCGACCCAGGCGCAGCTCGCCGTCTCCCGGGCGCCCCGCAGCACCGCGCACCCCTCCCACGCGCGCACATCCCATCCGTACGCCTCGGTGAACGCGTCGTACTGCTCGTCCGGCAGCCCGTACCGGTCCCGGGAGAGGGCCATGACCACCAGGTCGTGCTCCCGGAAGTCGGTGGAGAAGGTCTCCAGGTCGACCAGGACCGGGCCGTGGGGGCCGACATGGACGTTGCGGGGCAGCGCGTCGCCGTGGATGGGGCCGGGCGGGAGGTGGGGGGTGAGGGCGGCGGCCGCGTCGGCGAAGCCGTCCCGGCGGGCGCGGAGATAGGCCGCGTCGGCGGGGTCGATCGCGTCCCCGGCCAGCCGCAGCCAGCGCTCCACCCCGCCGAGCAGTTCCCGGCGGGGCAGGGTGAACGCCGGGGCGGGCAGGGCGTGGACGAGCCGCAGCAGTTCCGCCAGGTCGCGCGGGCCCGCGGGACGGACGGCCGCGGGCAGCCGGTGCCAGAGCGTCACGGGGTGGCCGTCCACCAGTCGGGGCACGGGCTCCGCCGCCCGCACCGCCGGGACGCCACACCCGGCGAGCCAGTCGGCGATGGCGAGCTCGCGCTCGGCGCGCGCCAGCAGTTCGGGGTGCTCGGTCGCGTCGCGTCCGACCTTGACCACGAGGTCGCCGGTCGCGAAGACGGCGTTCTCGCCGAGGGCGAGCAGCTCGGCGGGGGCCCCGGCGCGGGCCGCCGCGAGGGCGGCTGAGGCGTCGGCGGAACCGGCCGCACCCGCCGCTCCGGCCGCACTCTGTGCACCCGCCCCGGCCCGGCCGAACTCCGCTGCCCCGCTTCCCGTCCCGGCTCCTGCCGCCGCCCCGGTCCCGGCTCCCGTCCCCGTCCCGAGTCCGGTCCGGGCTCCTGCTACCGTCCCGGCTCCCGTCCCCGCCTCGGACCAGCCCCCGCCGAGTCCCGCCGCGGCCAGTACCTCGCGCGCCCGTGCCTCGTCCACTGTTCGCTCCCGGTGATCGTCCCGTACCGGGCAAGTCTCGCATTCACGCAGGTCGTCTTGGTGAGGAGGCAGGTCGTCTTGACGAACCCACGGACCGTCAGCACGATGACGGGGGTCATTAGGCAATCCCGGCAAAGGGGTCGAAAAGTGACATTAGCCACCGCAACCGCGCGGCCCGGGAGACGCTCGGGCGGGCGTCCCGGCAGGGGCGAACCCCCGGACCGCGGGGCCTGGTTCCTGGTGCTGCCCGCGCTGATCCCCATCCTCGCCCTGAGCGTGGGACCGCTGCTCTACGGCATCGCCCTGGCCTTCACCGACTCCCAGGCGGGCCGCACCGCGCCCACCGAATGGACCGGGCTGCTCAACTTCCAGGACCTGCTCCACGACACCCTCTTCTGGGAGTCGTTCAGGATCGGGCTGCTGTGGGCGGTCGGGGTCACCGTGCCGCAGTTCCTGCTCGCGCTCGGACTCGCGCTGCTGCTCGACCAGAACCTCCGCTTCCGGTGGCTGGCGCGGTCGCTCGCGATCATCCCCTGGGCAATGCCGGAGGTGGTCGTCGGCATCATGTGGCGGCTGGTGTACCACCCGGACGCCGGGATCCTCAACGAGACGATCGGCGACCTCGGGCTCGGTGACGGCCGGGACTGGCTGACCGGTCTCGGCACCGCGCTGCCCGCCGTGATCGTCGTCGGCGTCTGGGCGGGCCTGCCGCAGACGACGGTGGCCCTGCTCGCGGGCCTCCAGAACACCCCGCACGAACTGCACGAGGCCGCGGCGATCGACGGCGCAGGCGCCTGGCGCCGCTTCACCACGGTGACCTGGCCCGCCCTCAGACCCGTGGCGCTGGCGATCACCGCGCTCAACTTCATCTGGAATTTCAATTCATTCGCCCTGGTCTATGTCCTGACCAACGGCGGTCCCGGCGGCAAGACCCGGCTGCCCATGCTCTTTGCCTACGAAGAGGCCTTCCGGTACGGGCAGTTCGGGTATGCGGCGGCGATGGGATGTGTGATGGTCGCGGTGGTCTCGGTCTTCCTGGCGTTCCATCTGGCGGCACGGCTCGGCGGAGGTGGGGACCGATGACGTCCCGTACGCGACCACTGGGGCGCGCCGGGCAGTACCTGGCGCTCCTCGGGTATCTGGTCTTCCTGGCGTTCCCGTTCCTGTGGCTGCTCTCCACGGCCTTCAAGCCCGCGCGCGAACTCGGTTCGCTGCACCCGACCTGGCTCCCCGAGCACCCCACGCTCGACAACTTCCGGCAGGCCTTCGACGAACAGCCGCTGCTGCGCGCGGGGTTCAACAGCCTGGTCGCGGCGGTCTCTGCGGCGCTGATCGCGGTGGTGCTGGCGACCCCGATGGCGTACGTGATGGCCCGTCGGCGCGGCACACTGGCGAGGGCGGCGACCGGCTGGGTGGTGGTCAGCCAGGCGTTCCCCTTCGTCCTGCTGATCATTCCGCTCTTCCTGGTCCTCAAGCGCCTCCACCTGGTCAACTCGGTGGGCGGCCTGGTCATGGTGTACGTGGTGTGGTCGCTGCCCTTCGCGCTGTGGATGCTGGTCGGATACGTCCGGGCGGTGCCCCTGGAGCTGGAGGAGGCGGCGGCCGTCGACGGGGCGGGGCGGTTGCGCACGCTGGTGTCGGTCACCGCGCCGCTGCTCGCCCCCGGCATCGTGGCCACCGGGCTCTTCGCCTTCATCACCGCGTGGAACGAATTCTTCTTCGCGCTCGTTCTTCTGAAGACACCGCAGAAGCAGACCCTGCCGGTCGTCCTCACCCACTTCCTGGGCGCGGAGGGGGCCGCCGACCTCGGCCCGCTCGCGGCGGCCGCCTTCCTCGCCACGCTGCCGTCGCTGGCCGTCTTCGCCGTCATCCAGCGGCGGATCACCAGTGGGATGCTCGCCGGGGCGGTGAAGAGCTGATGCGCACACGTCTGCTCACCGCCGCCGGGATGGTGCTGGCCCTGCTGCTCTCCACCCTCACCGGCTGCTCCGACAACAGCTCGGGCGGCGACGGGAGGATCAGGCTCCGTTTCCAGTCGCTGGCCTGGCAGAAGGAGTCGGTGGCAGCCACCAAGGAGTTGGTGAAGGAGTGGAACAGGGCACATCCGCACATCCAGGTCCAGTACGTCCAGGGCAGTTGGGACACCGTCCACGACCAGCTGCTCACCTCCTTCGAGGGCGGCGAGGCGCCGGACGTCATCCATGACGCCTCCGACGACCTGGCGGACTTCGCCTACGGCGGCTACCTCGCCGATCTGCGCCCCCTCCTGCCCGCCGCACTGACCCGGGACATCCCCGGGCGGAGCTGGGAGACGGCGACCTTCGGCACGGGGGTCTACGGGGTGCCGTTCCTCCAGGAGCCGCGGGTGTTGATGGCCAACACCAGGCTCCTCCGGGCGTCGGGGGTGCGGATACCCACCGCGGAGCGGCCCTGGAGCTGGCCGGAGTTCCGCCAGGTGGCGAAGCGGCTGACCGCGCGGGGGCGGTACGGGATCGCCTGGCCGCTCAAGGAGCCCGTATCGCTCACCCTGAACCTGGGCCTGTCCGCCGGTGGCCGTCTGTTCCACCGGGAGGCGGACGGGAAGGTGCGGGTGGCGTTCGACGAGGGCGACGCGACCGTGCCCTCGATGATCCACGACCAGGTGGGCGTCGATGGGAGCGCGGCGCGGACCACGCTCGGCATGGGCGGCTCGGACACCCTGCCGGGCTTCTTCGGCGGGCGGTACGCGATGGCCGCGCTGGGCTTCTCCTACCGTCAGCAGATCGTGCAGCAGGCGCCCGAGGGGTTCGAGTGGACCGTGCTGCCCGCCCCGGCGGGCAGCGGGGGGCTCGCTCAGGGAGTCAGCCCGCAGACGCTTTCGGTGGCCGAGGACAGCCCGCACAAGAAGGAGGCGGCCGAGTTCATCGGCTTCCTGCTCCGGCCGCGCAACATGGTCCGGCTCGCCCAGGGCGACTGGATGCTGCCGACCGGGTCCGCCGCGCTGAAGGACCCGGCCCTGCACACCGAACGGTACGGCTGGGCGACCGGCGCCGCGCTGGCACAGGCACTGCGCTCGGCCCCGGCGCAGTCGGTGCGCGGGTACCCGGAGTGGAAGGACAAGGTCGCCACCCCCGCGCTCCAGCAGTACTACAGCGGCGCGATCAGCCTGGCAGAGCTGCGAAAACGCCTGGTGAAGGACGGGAACCGGGTGCTGGCCCGCTATCAGCGCTGAACCGGACCCAGCCCGGCGCCGCCGTCCCGTCCGCGACCCGTCACCCCAGCGGGCGGGGCCCGGGGAGACGATGCTCCCCGGGCCCCGCCCATACCGCTCCCACGTCCCGCGTCAGACCCGGACGATCCGGTCGCGGTCCTCCTCGCCGTGGTGGGCGGTGACGGCCGGGGCGACGGCCGACTCGTCGTGGGTGAGGTCCGGCAGCCAGCGCAGCCACTTCGGCATGTACCAGTTGCGCTCGCCCAGCAGGACCATGACCGCCGGGAGCAGTACGCCCCGGATGACCGTGGCGTCGATCAGGACGGCGGTGGCGAGCCCGACGCCCATCTGCTTCATCGACTGCATCGAGAGCGTTCCGAAGATCGCGAAGACCGCCACCATGATGATCGCCGCGCTGGTGACCACACCGGCCGTGGTCACCACACCGTGCTGGATGGCGTCGCGGGTCGAGCGGCCCTGGAGCCGGGCCTCGCGGATCCGGGACACCACGAACACGTGGTAGTCCATCGACAGACCGAAGAGGATCACGAAGAGGAACAGCGGCAGCCAGGAGACGATCGCGCCCACGCCCTCGGCGCCCACCAGCGAGGCGCCCCAGCCGTGCTGGAAGACGGCGGTCAGGATGCCGTACGCCGCGCCCACCGACAGGAGGTTGAGGACGATCGAGGTGATCGCGATCGTCAGCGAGCGGAAGCAGAGGAGCATCAACAGGAAGGCGAAGACGACCACGAAGGCGAAGACCGGGGTGACCGCGCCGACGATCCGGGCGTTGAAGTCCTTGGACCCGGCGACCTGACCGGTGATCGGCGCCTCCAGTCCGTGCACCTTGCCCAGGGTGTCGGGGCGGATGCGGTCACGGAGCAGGTCGAGGCTCTTCTCCGCCTTGTCCTGGTCGGAGCCGCCGATCAGCGGGACGTCCACGACCGCCACGTTCTCCGCGCCGTGCAGGGTGACCTTGATGGGGCCGCCCGAGGCGCCCCGGCTGATCGCCTGCGTACGGAAGTCGGCGATGGCCTGCTTGACCTCCGGGGCGTTGATGTCGGTGGCCTTGATCACGACGTTGGCCGGGCTGGCGCCGCCGGGGAAGGTCTGGTTGACCCGGTCGTAGGTGCCGACGATGGGCAGCGAGTCGCCGAACTCCTGATCCAGCGTGAGGTTCTGGGTGTGCATGCCGACCGCCGGCAGGGCTATCGCGATCAACGCGCCCGCCGCGAGCGCCAGCGCGGCCTTGGGACGGCGCAGCACCGCGCCGAGGACGGCACGCCACACACGGCTCTCGCCGCCGCTGTTGCGCCTGCCGCGCCTGAGGCGGTTCAGGAACGGCAGCCGGCCCTTCTCGACGCGCTCGCCGAGCAGTGAAAGCAGCGCGGGCAGCACGGTCACCGAGCCGACCATGGCCACCGCGACCACCATCAGCGAGGCCAGACCCATCGCCTCGAACTCGGCGAGCCCGGTGAAGAGCATGCCCGCCATGGCGACGCAGACGGTGACACCGGAGACGATGATGGCCCGGCCGCTGGTGGCGGCGGCGATGCGCAGGGCCGTCTGGGCGTCGCGCCCGGCCTCGCGCTCCTCGCGTTCGCGGCGCAGATAGAAGAGGCAGTAGTCGACGCCGACGGCCAGACCGACCAGGAGCATCACGGAGTTGGCGGTGTCGCTCATCGCCTGGGCGTGGCTGACGATGGCCATCAGGCCCATCGTGGCGATGATCGCCGTGACGGCGAGGGCGACCGGCAGCAGGGCCGCGACCAGCGCGCCGAACGCGATGAGCAGGATGCCGAGGGCGACGGGCACCGCCGAGTACTCGGCCTTCTTGAAGTCGTCGCCGAAGGCGTCCTCGAACGTCTTGCCCATGCTGGCGCTGCCGATCTCCTCGATCCGCAGCTCCTTGTGCTCGCCCTGCACCTTCTTCACCGCGTCGAGCACCGGGGTGATGCGGTCGGGCGCGGTGTCGGCGTCGCCGCGCACCTCGAACTGGATCAGGGCGCTGCGGCCGTCCTTGGAGAGGGTCTTGGCGGTGTACGGGGACATCACCTTGGTGACCTGGCCGGTGCCGTCGACCGCCTTCATCACATCGTCCACGGCGGCGCGGAAGGCGGGATCGGTCGCCTTCGTCGAGCCGTTGACGGCCTGGATGAAGACGGTCTCACCGGCCGGCTCCTTCAGCCCCGCGTCATCGATGATCTTCTGGGCCTGGCCGACCTCGCCGGGCAGCTGGTTGTCCTTGACGTCGACGCGTCCCACCGCGGAGCCGATGCCCATGGCCAGGAACACGAAGAGCACCCAGATCAGCACCGCCGACCAGCGGTGGCGGGCGCTCCACCCACCGGCCCGCGCGGCCACGCCGCGCACTCTTGTGACTTGGTCCACCATGGTGAGACGCCCCCCTGACAAGCGGTGGCAGCCCTGCGCCGCCATCCGGTTATGACGCTAGGGGCTGGATCCGGCCGTCTCCTCGTGCTCGCCGGTGAACCGGGCCACCGGTCTCTACTCCCTGCGAAGTGGGGGGATCCCCTACACGGGGGATTCAAGCCCCTTACACGTAAAGCCGGTTACGAGGGAAGATCCACGCCGGGGTCGGCACGGGCTGTCCACCAAGCCTGCACAACACCGGGGTTGACCTGCGATGGCCTGTTTTTTATTACGAAACCTTGTTGTGTAAGTCACAGCTCTGTGGAGCTCTTGATCTGCGCTCGTCCATCAGCAAGGGTCGTGAACCAGCCCCCGGAGGGTTTCCGTCCGGTGGGCCAACCCCCCACAAGAACCGGCGAGGAGACCCCTCTTCATGGCAACTCACCAGCGCAGGAGCCGCCTCAAGCTCACGGCCGGGATAACCGCCGTGGCGGCGGCGGCCGGAGTCACGGTCATGACCACACAGATGGCGGGCGCCGCCGCGCCGGCCGAGGGCACGGTGTACGGCCTGGACGCCAAGGGCGCCATCGACGGCAGCTACATCGTCCTGCTGGACGAGAAGGCCTCCGCGGACGCCAAGCGCAGGCTCGCCGACGAGTACGGCGGCACCCTCCGGCGCGACTACACCTCGTCCGTCAACGGCTTCTCGGCGAGCGGGCTCTCGCGGACCGAGGCCAAGCGGCTGGCCGCCGACCCGGCCGTCGGCAAGGTCGTCCAGAACAAGAAGTTCCACATCGCCGCCGAGCAGGCCGGCCCGCCCTCCTGGGGGCTCGACCGGATCGACCAGGCCGATACCGCCGGGGACGGCAAGTACACCTACCCGGACAGCGCGGGCGAGGGCGTCACCGCGTACGTCATCGACACCGGTGTGCGCGTCAGCCACAAGGACTTCGGCGGCCGGGCCGCTTCCGGCTTCGACGCCATCGACAACGACACCACCGCCGACGACGGCAACGGCCACGGCACGCACGTCGCCGGCACCATCGCGGGAACCGCGCACGGCGTCGCCAAGAAGGCGAGGATCGTCGCCGTCCGCGTCCTGGACGACCAGGGTTCGGGCTCGACCGAGCAGGTCGTCGCGGGCATCGACTGGGTCACCAAGAACCACCAGGGCCCCTCGGTCGCCAACATGAGCCTCGGCGGCGGCGCCGACCCCGCGCTCGACACGGCCGTCCAGAAGGCCATCGCCACCGGTGTGACCTTCGCCGTGGCGGCGGGCAATGAGTCCGCCGACGCGGGCCAGGGCTCGCCCTCCCGGGTCAAGGAGGCGATCACCGTGGCCTCCTCCACCAAGGACGACAAGCAGTCGGACTTCTCCGACTTCGGCTCGGTGGTGGACCTCTACGCCCCCGGCTCGGACATCACCTCCGACTGGAACACGGACGACAACGCCACCAGGACGATCTCCGGTACGTCGATGGCGACCCCGCACGTCGTGGGCGCCGCCGCCGTCTACCTCGCCGCCCACAAGGACGCCACCCCGGCCCAGGTGTCCGAGGCGCTGACCGGCGGCGCCACCCCCGGCAAGATCTCCAACCCCGGCGCGGGCACTCCGAACAAGCTGCTCAAGGTCGTCGAGTAACCACCCCCGGCAGGCGTGAACGGCGGCTTCCGTGCCATCCCCCACGAGGCACGGGGGCCGTCCTATTGTGTGGACATGACGACGATGTACGCCGCCCTGCTGCGCGGGATCAACGTGGGCGGCAACAAGAAGGTCCCGATGGCCGAGCTCAGAGCAGTGCTCACCGAGCTCGGCCACGGCTCCGTACGTACCTATCTGAACAGCGGCAACGCCGTCTTCAGCAGCGACTCCCACGACCCGGACGCGCTCGCCGCCGCTCTGGAGCGGGCCATCGGGAAGCACTTCGGCTTCCAGGTCGCCTGCCTGGTGCGCACCGGCGCCTATCTGCGGGCGGTCGTGGACGCCTGCCCGTTCCCGGCGGACGAACTGGAAGGCAGGCAGCTGCACGCCACCTTCTTCTCCCGGCCCGTCGACCCCGAGCGCTTCGCGGGCATCGACACCAGGGCCTTCCTGCCGGAGGCCTTCCGCCTCGGCGACCGGGTCCTCTATCTGTACGCGCCCGACGGTCTCGGCCGGTCCAAGCTCGCCGAGGCACTGGCGAAGCCCGCCCTGCTCAAGGGCGTCGAGGCGACGGCCCGCAACTGGAACACGGTCAAGGCGCTGGTGGAGCTGACCGGCGACTGAGCGGCCGGGGCGGCGGGTGGTGAGAGGAGTGGAGGCGGGCTCCCGAGCGGCCCCAAGCGGTCCAAGCGGCTCCAAATGGCCCAGTCGACCAATGCGTGAATGGCCCGGACTCCGGTGCCAATGCGTCGCTACCTTCGTCCTATGGACACCATCGAGCGCACCGGCCCCATCACCGTCGACTTCTACTTCGACCCCGCCTGCCCGTTCGCCTGGATCACCTCGCGCTGGATGCTGGAGGTCGAGCGGCACCGGGACATCGACCTCCGGTTCCGGGTGATGAGCCTCTACCTGCACAACATCGGCAACGAACTGCCCGCCTGGTACCGGGAGTTGGTCGACAAGTCGATCCGCCCGGTGCGGGTGGCGGTGGCCGCCGCGCAGGACCACGGGGAAGGGGTGCTGCGCGACCTGTACACCGCGTACGGCACCCGGATACACGAGCAGAAGAACGAGGACTTCGACGAGGTCATCACCCAGGCGCTGGCCGAACTCGGGCTCCCGGCGGCGCTCGCGCGGGCCGCGCACGACCCCGCCTACGACGAGGCGGTACGCCGCCGCCACGACGAGGGCAAGGACCCGGCGGCTGACGCGTACGTCGGTACGCCGACGCTGCACCTCGACGGAACCGTCTACTTCGGTCCCGTGCTCAGCTCCATTCCGCGCGGCGAGGAGGCGGCCCGGCTCTTCGACAGCGTGCGCGTGATCGCCTCCCACCCGGACTTCTTCGAGCTGAAGCGGACACGGACCGGCGGTCTCCGCTTCGACTGACGCGCGGCGGGTGATGAGTGCTCCGGCGAATGGCCCGAGCGGAGAGGCGGACCGGAGGCATCTCGCCGGGCGCGGCCGGGCGGACGACGGGGGTGCGGTCCGAGGGCAGGCTCCGGACCGTCAGGCGCTGAGCACCTGCGGGCGCATCCCCCGCAGCCGCGACTCGTCGTAGCGGACGAGCAGCAGCCGGGCCAGCTCCGGGGCCGCGCCCAGCACCCCGGCCAGGGCGTCCGCGTCCTGGGCGCCCCGGGCGATCCGGTCGGGCAGGAAACCGGGGGCGATGACGTACGGGGCCACGGCGACCCGGCGCACGCCGAGGGCCCGCAGCTCCCGTACCGCGTCCTCGGTGCGTGGCAGAGCGGCGGAGGCGAACGCAGGCCGCACGGCGCACCAACCGGTGTGCCGCAGCTCCCGCGCCACATCTGCGATCACTGCGATCGCCTCCGGGTCCGTGGAGCCCGCCGAGGCCAGCACGACCCCGGTCGAGCGCTTGTCGGCGGGGGTGAGCCCCGCCTCGTACAGGGCCTTCTGGAGCCGTCGCTCCACCGTGGCCAGCAGCAGGGGGGAGGGGCCGAGGACGTCGGCGAGGCGGATGTCCAGCCGCGCCGGAGCCCTGTCGAGCACCGCCGGGATGTCGGACTTGGCGTGGAAGGCCCGGGTCAGCAGCAGCGGCAGCGCCACCACCTCCCGTCCGCCCGCCCGCCGTCCGCCACCGCCCTTCCCCGGCGGCGCCTCGCACCGCGCCTCCTCGGCCAGCCGTTCGAGGACGCGCGGCACCGAGGGCGCGTTGAAGTCCAGGAAGCCGGTCTCCACGCGCAGCCCCGGCCGCAGCGCCCGTACCCGCCGCACCAGGGCGTGGACGGTCGCGGCGTGCCGCGGATCGCGGCTGCCGTGGGCGATGACGAGGAGGGCGGGGGCGGACACGGTGGCTCAGCTCTTCACCAGCAGACCGCGGCTGCGCAGCACATGGCGCTCCAGCGGACTGAAGATGAGCAGGTCGATCGCGATGCCCACGATCAGGATCAGGAAGATGGCGAGGAAGACGCCGGGCATGTCGGAGTTGTTGCGGCCGTTCTCCAGCAACTGGCCCAGGCCCAGGCCCAGATCGGGCGAGGAGGCGATGATCTCGGCGGCCATCAGCGAGCGCCAGGAGAACGCCCAGCCCTGCTTGAGGCCCGCCAGATAGCCCGGCAGGGCGGCGGGCATCACGATGTGCCAGGTGCCGCGCAGCCCGGTGGCGCCCAGGGTGCGGCCCGCGCGCAGGAACAGCGGCGGGACCTGGTCGACGCCGGAGACGAGCCCGTTGGCGATCGAGGGCACCGCGCCCAGCAGGATCACCGCGTACATCATCGAGTTGTTCAGGCCGAGCCAGATCACCGCCGGGGGGACCCAGGCCACCGAGGGCAGCGACTGCAGGCCCGAGAGGATCGGCCCGATCGCCGCCCGGACGAACCTCACCCGCGCCACGACGAGCCCCAGCGGGGTGCCGATCGCCAGCGCCAGCAGGAAGCCGAGCAGCCCGCGCGAGACACTGGTCCACACGATGTCGAGCAGGGTCCCCTGGAGCCACAGCTCCTTCAGGCCCGACCAGACGGAGGACGGCGAGGGCAGCTTGGTGCTGTCGGCGACCTCCGCCCACACCAGCCCCTGCCAGACGACCAGGACCAGCGCGATCGCCGAGAGGGGCGGCAGGACCTTCTGCACCAGCGTCTCGCGCAGCGGGGTGCGCCCGCTCTGCACCGTCTCCAGCGCGTCGAGGCCCGCCTCCAGACCCGCCAGGTCATGGGTGTCCCCGGGGGCCCCGACGGCCTTTCCGGCCTGTTCGGCCTCGGACGTCTCAGTGCTGGCCATGGCGGCGGATCTCCCCACGCAGTTGTTCGGTGATCTCTACGGAGAGCTCCGCCACGGCGGAGTCCTCGATGCGGCGCGGCTGCGGGATGTCCACGGTCCACTGGTGCGCCACCCGGCCGGGCCGGGACGACAGGAGCACGACCCGCTGGGCGAGGCGGACGGCCTCGCGCACGTTGTGCGTGACGAACAGCACGGACAGGTTCGTCTCGCGCCAGATCCGGGTCAGCTCGTCGTGCAGGACATCCCGGGTGATGGCGTCGAGCGCGGCGAACGGCTCGTCCATCAGCAGCAGTTGGCTGTCCTGGGCGATCGCGCGGGCCATCGCCACGCGCTGGCGCATCCCGCCGGACAGCTCGTGCACCCGCTTGCCGTACGCGCCGCTCAGCCGCACCAGTTCGAGCAGCTCCTCGGCGCGCCCGCGGCGCTCGGCCTTGGGCACCCCGCGCAGCCGCAGGGCGAGCTCGATGTTCTTCCCCGCGGTCAGCCACGGGAACAGGGCGTGCTCCTGGAACATCAGCGCGGGCCGCCCGCCGGGCGTCTCGATCACCCCGGCCGTCGGCCGGTCGAGCCCCGCCACCAGGTTCAGGAGCGTGGACTTCCCGCACCCGGAGGCTCCCAGGAGGGTGACGAACTCGCCCGGCGCGACATCGAGGGTGATGTCGTCGAGCACGAGCTGGGGGCCGGCGGGACCGGCGAACGACTTCGACACGTGCCCGATCCGGGCGGCGTACTCCGTCGTGGCACGCTCCTCGGCCGCGGCGACTGCGGTGGCCATGGTCGTCACCTCCTGGGAACTGGTGCGGATACGGGGTTACTTGACGCCGAAGCCGGCGTCGGCGACCTCGGGCCTGCCCAGGCCCTTGAGGACCTTGTTGAGCGGGGTCAGGTCGTAGATGCCGTCCAGGTCGGGCTTCTTCAGCAGGCCCGCCTTGACGGCGTGGTCGGCCTCGATGCCGAGGGTGGCGGCCAGCGGGTCGTCGGTGGTCTTGATCGACTGCCACGCGGGGTCCAGGACGTTCGCGGGCAGCGCCTTGCCGCTGAGCGCCTTCAGGGCGGCGTTCGCGGAGGCCTTGGCCCTGTCGGGGTTGGCCTTGATCCAGTCGTTGGTCTTCACGGAGCCGCGCAGCACCGCCTCGACGACGTCGGGGTGCGCCTTGAGGAACTTCTGCGACACGATGATGTTCGTGATCACGAACTCCTTGTCGGCCCACAGGTCGGCCTCGTCCAGGAGGACCTTGGCGCCCTGGGAGACGAGCTTGGAGGCCGTGGGTTCGGGCACCCAGGCGCCGTCGATGGAGCCGGACTTGTAGGCGTCGGGGGTGATCTTGTTGTCGGTGCGGACCACGGAGACGTCGCCCTTGCCGCTCTGGGCGTCGACCTTCCAGCCCTTCTCGGCGATCCAGTTGAGGAAGGCCACGTCCTGGGTGTTGCCGAGCTGCGGGGTGGCGATCCTGTGGCCCTTGACGTCGTCCAGGGAGCTGATCGTGTCCGGGTTCACCACCAGCTTCACCCCGCCCGAGGCGGAGCCGCCGATGATGCGCAGGTTCTGGCCCCTGGACTTGGTGTAGCCGTTGATCGAGGGCGAGGGGCCGATCCAGCCGATGTCGATCGAACCGGCGTTCAGCGCCTCGATCTCGGAGGGCCCCGCGTTGAAGGTGGAGGTCTTCACCTCGGTGCCGCCCAGCTCCTTCTGGAACAGGCCCTCCTGGACGCCGACCAGGGCGGTGGCGTGGGTGAGGTTCGGAAAGTACCCGATCTTCACGGAGTCCGCCGACAGCTTCTTGGCGTCGGCGGCGACCTGGGCCTTCCCGGCGCTGTCGGACTCGTCCTTCTGCGACCCGTAGCTGCAGGCGGCCAGGACGAGCAGCGGGAGGGCCGCGGCGGTGGCGAGGCCGGCGCGGAGGGCGGTGCGGGTGGCAGGCACGGGAGGGTTTCCTCTCGGTGGCCCGGCGGTCAGCTTCCCCGGGGAACGGGGGAGAGGGCCGGGAGGTCGGCGGGTTTTCGTCTGGAGCGGTGGCGCGGGCGGAGCCGCTGGGCGCGCGAGCGGTGCGCGTACGTCATCGCGCACATCGGCCCACCCCGCCCTGCCCGCTGCCGAGGACGCCGCTGCCGACGCGGCCGCCCTCCTTGGCGAACGTGGAGTAGAAGTCGTGGCTCGTCATGGTCAGAAGTCCCAGCCGTCCGACTCGCTGTCGGCCCTGACGGGCTCGGGCGCGGCGAACGACTCGCCGACCATGCCCGCGGTGAGCGTGGTGCCGTCGGCCGGGTCGATCAGGATGAACGCGCCGGTGCGCCGGGAGTCGGCGTAGGCGTCGAGCGGCAGCGGCTCGGCCGTACGGATCTTGACCCGGCCGATGTCGTTGGCGACCAGCCGCCCCGGGTGCGGGTGCAGCGAGAGGTCGTCCAGGGTCAGCCGGGACGGGATGTCCTTCACGATCGCCTTGACCGTACGGGTGCCGTGCTTGAGCAGTACGCGGTGGCCCACGGAGAGCGGCTGGTCGGCCACATGGCACACCGTCGCCTCCACGTCCTGGGTGGTGGCAGGCGCGTCCCCGCTCGGCACGATGAGGTCGCCGCGCGAGATGTCGACGTCGTCGTCGAGGAGCAGCGTCACGGACTGCGGGGTCCAGGCCACGTCCACGGACTCGCCGAGCAGGTCGATCCCGGAGATCGTCGAGGTGCGGCCGGAGGGCAGCACGGTCACGCTCTCACCGACGCGGAAGGTGCCGGCCGCGATCTGGCCCGCGTAGCCGCGGTAGTCGGGGTGCTCGGCGGTCTGCGGGCGGATCACGTACTGCACCGGCAGCCGGGCGTGGCAGCCGGTGAGGTCGTGGCTGACCGGGACCGTCTCCAGGTGCTCCAGGACGGTCGGGCCGCCGTACCAGTCCATGTGGGCGGACGGCTCCACCACGTTGTCGCCGGCCAGCGCCGAGATCGGGATGGCGGTGATCTCCGGCACGCCCAGCTCACCGGCGTACGCGGTGAACTCCTTCGCGATCGCCGCGAAGACCTTCTCCTCGTACCCGACCAGGTCCATCTTGTTGACCGCGAGCACCACGTGCGGCACCCGCAGCAGGGCGGCGACCGCGGCGTGGCGGCGGGTCTGCTCGACCACGCCGTTGCGGGCGTCGACCAGGACCAGCGCGAGGTCGGCGGTGGAGGCGCCGGTCACCATGTTGCGGGTGTACTGCACATGCCCGGGGGTGTCGGCCAGGATGAACCGGCGCCGGGGGGTGGCGAAGTAGCGGTAGGCGACGTCGATGGTGATGCCCTGCTCGCGCTCGGCCCGCAGGCCGTCGGTGAGCAGCGCGAGGTCGGGGGTGTCCTGGCCGCGCTTGGCGGAGGCGGCCTCGACGGCCTCCAGCTGGTCGGTGAGGACCGACTTGGAGTCGTGCAGCAGTCGGCCCACCAGGGTGGACTTGCCGTCGTCGACGGACCCGGCGGTCGCGAAGCGCAGCAGGGTGGTCGCGGACAGGTCCGCCAACTGCTCGGTCGTGGTGGTCATTTAGAAGTACCCCTCGCGCTTGCGGTCTTCCATCGCGGCCTCGGACATCTTGTCGTCGGCGCGCGTCGCGCCCCGCTCGGTGAGCCGGGAGGCGGCGATCTCGGCGATCACGGCGTCCAGCGTGGTGGCGTCGGAGTCGACGGCGCCGGTGCAGGACATGTCGCCGACCGTGCGGTAGCGCACCAGCCGCTTCTGTACGGTCTCGTCCTTCTTGGGGCCGCCCCAGTCGCCCGCGGTCAGCCACATGCCGGCGCGCTGGAAGACCTCGCGCTCGTGCGCGAAGTAGATCCGCGGCAGCTCGATGCCCTCCCGGGCGATGTACTGCCACACGTCCAGCTCGGTCCAGTTGGAGAGCGGGAAGACCCGGACGTGCTCGCCCGGCGCGTGGCGGCCGTTGTAGAGCTGCCACAGCTCGGGGCGCTGGCGGCGCGGGTCCCACTGCGAGAACTCGTCGCGCAGCGAGAACACCCGCTCCTTGGCCCGGGCCTTCTCCTCGTCGCGCCGTCCGCCGCCGAACACGGCGTCGAAGCGGTGCTGCTGGATGGCCTCGGTCAGCGGCACGGTCTGGAGCGGGTTGCGCGTTCCGTCGGGCCGCTCGCGCAGCTTGCCCGCGTCGATGTACTCCTGCACGGAGGCGACGTGCAGCCGCAGCCCGTGCTCGGCGACCACCCGGTCGCGGTAGGCGAGGACCTCGGGGAAGTTGTGTCCGGTGTCGACGTGCAGCAGCGTGAAGGGGACGGCCGCGGGGGCGAACGCCTTCAGCGCCAGGTGCAGCATGACGATCGAGTCCTTGCCGCCGGAGAAGAGGATCACCGGCCGCTCGAACTCGCCCGCCACCTCGCGGAAGATGTGCACCGCCTCGGACTCCAGGGCGTCGAGGTGGGTGAGCGCGTACGGGGTGTCCGTGCCCTCGGCCTGGGCGGCGGCGGTCGTCGTCATGCGAGACCCCTCTCGGTGAGCAGTGCGTGGAGCGCGGACGCGGACTCGCCCACGGACTG
The DNA here is from genome assembly GCF_055567715.1 of Streptomyces sp. NPDC026377. Lineage (NCBI taxonomy): Bacteria > Bacillati > Actinomycetota > Actinomycetes > Kitasatosporales > Streptomycetaceae > Streptomyces > Streptomyces sp. NPDC026377. The sequence goes on along the minus strand of NZ_JBVHPV010000009.1, from coordinate 300,250 downwards.
CCGGTGCGACTCGATCCGCAGGTCGGGCGATTCGGGCGCCTCGTAGGGGTCGTCGACCCCGGTCAGCCCGCTGATCTCGCCCGCCGCCTGCTTGGCGTACAGGCCCTTCACATCGCGCTCGGAGCAGACCTCCACGGGAGTGGCGACGTGCACCTCCAGATAGGCGGTGCCCTCGGACTGGTGGCGCCCCCGGACCGCGTCGCGGCTGTCGGCGTACGGCGCGATCACCGGCACCAGCGCCTTGACGCCGTTCGAGGCGAGCAGTTCGGCGACGAAGCCGATGCGCTGCACGTTGGTGTGCCGGTCCTCGCGGCTGAAGCCGAGCCCGGCCGAGAGGAACTCGCGGATCTCGTCGCCGTCGAGCACCTCGACCCGGTGGCCCTCCTCGCGCAGCCGGCCCGCCAGCTCGTACGCGATGGTCGTCTTGCCCGCGCTGGGCAGCCCGGTGAGCCAGATGGTGGCTCCGGTGGTGGCCCCGCTCACTTGGTTCTCCTGGTGGTTCGTCATCAGCCGTGCAGCCCGCACTCGGTCTTGTCGCGCCCGGCCCAGCGGCCGGCCCGCGCGTCCTCGCCCTGGGCCACCCGGCGGGTGCAGGGCGCGCAGCCGATGGACGGGTAGCCGTCCATGAGCAGCAGATTGGTGATCACGCCGTGCTCCGCCACGTAACGGTCCACGTCGTCCTGCGTCCAGCGGGCGATGGGGGAGACCTTCACCTTCTGCCGCTTCTCGTCCCAGCCGACGACCGGGGTGTCCGCCCGGGTCGGGGACTCGTCGCGGCGCAGTCCGGTCGCCCACGCGGAGTAGGCGCTCAGCCCCTCCTGGAGCGGCCTGACCTTGCGCAGCGCGCAGCACAGGTCCGGGTCGCGGTCGTGCAGCCGCGGCCCGTACTGGGCGTCCTGCTCGGCCACGGTCTGACGCGGCGTCAGCGTGATGACGTTGACGTCCATCACCTCCGCCACCGCGTCCCGGGTGCCGATGGTCTCGGGGAAGTGGTAACCGGTGTCGAGGAACACCACGTCCACGCCCTTGCGGACGCGGGACGCCAGATGGGCGACCACCGCGTCCTCCATGGAGGAGGTCACGCAGAAGCGCTCGCCGAAGGTGTCCACCGCCCACTGGAGGATCTCCAGGGCGGAGGCGTCCTCCAGGTCGCGGCCCGCCTGCTCGGCCAGGGCCTTCAACTCGGCGCCCGTGCGCTGCTCCTGAGTCGTCGTCATATCCGCTCGTCCCCTCCGATGTCGGCTCGCTTCAGCCCCCGGGCCAGCAGCCCGAGGAACTTCAGCTGGAATGCGCGGTTGCACGCCGCGCATTCCCAGGCGCCGTGGCCCTGCTCGTGGGGACGCAGGTCCTCGTCGCCGCAGTAGGGGCAGTGGAAGGGGGCCGCGCGCTCGCTCACGACAGGGCCTCCTCGCTCGCGCGCGCGGCCCAGGCGGCGAACCGCTCGCCGCTCTCGCGCTCCGCCTCGAAGCGCTTGAGGAGCCGCTCGATGTAGTCCGGCAGCTCGGCCGAGGTGACCTTCAGGCCGCGCACCTTGCGGCCGAACGCGGCCTCCAGGCCGAGCGCCCCGCCCAGGTGCACCTGGTAGCCCTCGACCTGCTCGCCCTCGTCGTTCAGGACCAGCTGGCCCTTGAGACCGATGTCCGCCACCTGGATGCGGGCGCAGGCGTTGGGGCAGCCGTTGAGGTTGACGGTGATCGGCTCGTCGAAGTCCGGGATGCGGCGCTCCAGTTCGTCGATGAGCGCGGAGCCGCGCGCCTTGGTCTCGACGATCGCCAGCTTGCAGTACTCGATGCCGGTGCAGGCCATGGTGCCGCGCCGGAAGGGCGAGGGCCTGGCGGTCAGGTCGAGCGCCTCGAGCGCCTCGACCAGCGGCCCGACCCGCTCCTCCTCGACGTCGAGGACGATCATCTTCTGCTCGACCGTGGTACGGACCCGGCCCGAGCCGTGGGCCTCCGCGACCTCGGCGATCTTCGTCAGGGTGGCGCCGTCGACGCGGCCGACCCGGGGGGCGAAACCGACGTAGAAGCGGCCGTCCCGCTGCCGGTGCACCCCGACGTGGTCGCGCCAGCGCTGGGAGGGCTCGGCGGGCGCGGGACCGTCGACCAGCTCACGCCGCAGGTACTCCTCCTCCAGGACCTGGCGGAACTTCTCCGGGCCCCAGTCCGCCACGAGGAACTTCAGCCGGGCGCGGTTGCGCAGGCGCCGGTAGCCGTAGTCGCGGAAGATGCCGACGACGCCCGCCCAGACGTCCGGGACCTCCTCCAGCGGGACCCAGGCGCCGAGCCGGACACCGAGCTTGGGGTTGGTGGAGAGCCCGCCGCCGACCCACAGGTCGAAGCCCGGGCCGCGCTCGGGGTGTTCGACGCCGACGAAGGCCACGTCGTTGATCTCGTGCACCACGTCGAGCAGCGGCGAGCCGGAGATCGCCGTCTTGAACTTGCGGGGCAGGTTGGAGAACTCCTTGCTGCCGATGTAGCGCTCGTGGATCTCGTCGATCGCCCAGGTGCCGTCGACGATCTCGTCCTCGGCGATCCCGGCGACCGGGGAGCCGATGACGACACGGGGGCAGTCGCCGCAGGCCTCGGTGGTGGACAGTCCGACGGCCTCCAGCCGGTTCCAGATCTCCGGCACGTCCTCGATGCGGATCCAGTGCAGCTGGATGTTCTGCCGGTCGGTGATGTCCGCGCTGCCGCGCGCGAACTCCTGCGAGATCTCGCCGATCACCCGCAGCTGCCGGGTGGTCAGCCGGCCGCCGTCGATCCGGACCCGCAGCATGAAGTACTTGTCGTCCAGCTCCTCCGGCTCCAGGATCGCGGTCTTGCCGCCGTCGATCCCGGGCTTGCGCTGCGTGTACAGACCCCACCAGCGCATACGTCCGCGCAGGTCGTTGGGGTCGATGGAGTCGAAGCCGCGCTTGGAGTAAATCGTCTCAATACGTGTCCGCACATTGAGACCGTCGTCGTCCTTCTTGAACTGCTCGTTCCCGTTGAGCGGCGTGAAGTGGCCGACGGCCCACTGGCCTTCACCACGGTGGCGCCCCGGCTTGCGGCGGGGGGCGGTGGAGGCGGGCTTGTCTGGGCTGGCGGCCATGGGGATACGTCCTTCGGGACTGCAGGAGGGCGGCTCTGACCTGCACACTCGCGCTGAGGCGCGGCGGTGCGCACGGGCGTGGAAGAAGCGGGGGGCGGCGGTGCTGGGGTTCTCTCAGCGGGCCGGACAGATGGCGCTGGACATACGGCCCAGGTCGACGTGCCGTCGACTCACCAAGGCAATTCCAGTTCCGAACATGGCGGAAGCGTGTCACGGGCATCTCGGGCCAGTCCACCACTATCCAAAATGTGGACAACAATGTCCCGGATCGCGAGACAGTGTGGTCGGCGTCACGCCGCGGCGACCCCGGCCGTCCGCCGGACACGGCGGCTCCCGTCCTCCTATCCTGCCTGAGCGGACAGGGGGCAGGGGCGAGGGGGCACGCTCATGGGGGGACATCTCGCGTCATGGATCCCGGCCGCCGGGGCCTTCGTCCTCGGCGTGCTGGCCCTGAAGCTGAAGGACTGGTTCAAGACGCTCCTCGACAGGGCGGCGGCCCTCCTCTACGACCGGCTCGCCGGCAGCGCCCTGCTCGCCCGCACGGCGCTGCGCCGCTACATCGTCCGCGTCCACGAACGCCACGAGCGCTTCTCCGTCTCCTTCCGGGTCGACGACTCCCAGACCATGGACATGGCCTCGGTGTACGTGCCGCTGCGCACCGCCTCCGGTTTCGGGGCGGGCGCCGAGCAGGCCGAGGCCCACAGCTCGCTGCACGAGGCCCGGCACGCCGTGGTCCTCGGTGTTCCCGGCGCGGGCAAGACGATGCTGCTGCGCCACACCGTCCTCGCCTGGTGCCACGAGCGCTACCGCCCGCAGGATCCGCCGCGCCGCGCCTGGTACGGCCGCCGCCGCCCGCCGAGGGCCGAGCCCGGAGAGCTCGTCGACGTCCCCGTCCTGCTGAAGCTGCACGAGGTGAACCTGGACGAGGGGGACCTGCGTGACCACATCGTGAAACACTTCGCGGACCATGACTTCCCGGGCGCGGGCAAGTGGGCCGACCGGGCGCTCGCGGAGGGCCGCCTCGCCGTGTACTTCGACGGTCTGGACGAGGTGCCGACGGCCCGGCGCAAGGAGGTCGCGGACGCGATCGGACAGTTCACGCGGACCCACGCGAAGTGCCGGACCGTGGTGACCTGCCGGATCGCCGTCTACCGAGGCGAGTTCACCGAGGACGCCGACCGCACCCTGCGCGTCCAGGAGTTCGACGAGCGCCTGGTCCGCCGCTTCCTGCACGGCTGGCCCTGGCCCGAGCACCTGCCGGCCGACACCGTGGAGCAACTGCTCGGCGCCCTGCGCGACACCCCGCAGCTGATGCCGCTGGCCCGCAACCCGCTGCTCCTGACCATGATCGCGTACCTCTACAGCCATGTGTACGCGGGCACGGACCAGATGCTTCCGCACACCCGCGCCGACTTCTACAAGCAGGTCACGGACAGCCTCCTCGGTGACCGCCAACGCGACGCGCGCTTCTCGCACCCGGTGAAGAAGGCGGTCCTGCAACGCCTCGCGCTGGCCGCGCAGGACGTCCCCTCCGACGTCCACGACCGTCTGGCGCTGCCGGAGCGGGAGGTGCTGACCCACGTAAGGGCCGCGCTGGCGGAGCAGGGCCGCCCGCAGGAGCGGGCCCAGGAGGTTCTGGAGGAGATCGTCGAGCGCAGCGGGCTGCTGCTGGCGGTGGACAGCGGGGAGCGCTACCAGTTCGCCCATCTCACCCTCCAGGAGTACCTGGCAGCGACCCGCCTGGCGGCCGACCCCGCGGGCCTGCTCGCCCGCTACCGCCGCGACCCGGCGGCGTGGCGGGAGACGGTACGGCTGTGGTGCGGGGCGGAGCCGCGCGACTGCACCGAGGTGGTCCGGGCGGTGCTCGCACAGGACCCCGTCCTCGCCTTCCAGTGCCTGGCGGACGCGCAGGTGGTGGACGAGGCGCTGGCCCGGGAGATCGTGTCCAGGTTCAGACGCCGGCTCGGACGCGAGAGCGGACCGGACCGCCAGGCGGTGATCGCGGCGTTCGGCGTGGTGGCGGGGGACCGGCGGCCCCGGGGCCGGGCGGTCTTCGCGCTCCTGGTCGAGATGGCGGCCTCCCCCGGTCCGGGCCGCACGGCGGCGGTCGCGGCGCTGGCCGCCACCAATCTGCCGAGCGCGGCCGCAGAGCTCGCCGGGCTCCTGCCCACGGTCCCCGAGGCCGGAACCGCCCTCGCGGAGATGGGCGATCTGGCGGTCCCCGCGCTGCGGACGGCCGCGCTGCGGGGAAGCCGGGAGGCGCTGCGGGCCCTGTGGGCGATCCGGACCCCGCGCGCGGCGGTCGCCCTCTCCGCCTTCCTGGCGGACTCGACCTCGGCGGACGCCGCGTTCTACCTCGGCGACCTGCTGCGGGACCCGGCGATCGAGGAGGCGCTCCGCCAGACGCCGCAGCGGGTGCGCGTACCCGACTACATGTGGGTGTGGCAGCCGTTCGCGGTCGGCACCGAGGACCCGCTCGTCCGGCGCGTCAGCATGATCGCGGCGGCCGTCGTCCAGGTGGGGGCGGAGCCGCCGCCCGGGGTGGCCGTGGATCCCAGGATTCTGACGGCACTGAGCGTGGTGGAGTGGGGCGAGCCATCGCCACCCCTCTCCTCATCATCCGGGCTGGACAGGCTCCGCCCCGACACATGGACGGTGTACGCGGCCGAGTTGCTGCAGGCGGCGGCGGACCACCGTCAGCACACCCTGAGCGGCGAGGCGATCCTGCGCGACGCCGGTCTTCCCGCCCCGCGGTCGCGGATGCTCCATCTGCTCCCGCTCCCGCTGCGGGGCCGCGTCATCGTGTTCCTCTGCGAACAGCGGACGGTCTCCGTCCCCGCGTGGGAGCGGGCCAACAGGCCCGTCGAACACCCGGACTACGTCTACTGGTACGGCTGGCACCTGCGTCTCCTGGTTGCCCTCCTTCTCGCGGTCTCCGGCCACGCAGCGGAACGTGCCGCCGAGGCGGCCGTCGGCCGGCACCCGTGGGGGCCGGTGTGGCTGGGCTGGGCGTCCGTCCTGATCATCGTCGCGGGGTGGGGGCTGCTCCTCGCGCGCCAACTGACCGGTCTCGTGATGGTGCCCTTCGTCTGCCTCTACGCCGGCGTCGCCTGGTGCGGCCTGTGGGGGGCCGCCCCGGCGGTGCTGGTCGCCCTCGCGGCCACGGGCGCCTGCACCGCGCTCCACCTGCGGGGATCCGCGCTCGCCGACCGCGCCCGGGACGCCCGCCACCCCTTGCACCGCCTCATCCAGGACCACCTCGGCCCGCCCGCACCCGGCTGAGGCCCGCAGGAGAGGCCCTAGTACGCCCCCGGCCAGGGTCCCGGCGCCGCCACCTGCGCCTGCTCCTCCACCTTGGTGTCGAAGAGCCGGAAGCCGCGCCGCAGATAGTTGTCCATCGCGTGCTCCCCGTCCAGCGAGCACGTGTGCAGCCACACCCGCTTGGTGGTGTCGCGGCCCGGCCAGCGGTCGGCCAGGTCCCAGGCCCGGGCGACGCCGTGGGAGAGGAGGGGGCCGCCGATCCCGCGGCCCCGGAACGCCGGGAGGAGACCGAAGTAGACGATCTCCACCGCGCCCTCGTCCTGCGCCTGGAGCTCCGCGTACCCGGCCGGTGTGCCGTTCTCGTACGCCACCCACGTCTCCACGCCCGGACGCGCGAGGAACTCCTGCCACGTGGCGTACGACCACGGCAGGCGGTCCGTCCAGCGGATGTCGCCGCCGACCGCCGTGTAGAGGAAGCGGCTGAACTCCGGCGAGGGCACCTCGGAGCGGACGATCCGTACGCCTTCGGCGGGCTCGGCGGCGGGGCGCAGGTCGGCCGGGGACGTCTGCTCCAGGGACCAGGTGGTGACGGGGATGTTCATGCCGCCACCGAATCATGGCCAAGGCTTCACCATCAAGCGCGGGTCAATGCGGGGCAGTGCGGGTCAATGCGGTCAGTGCGGGTCAGTGCGGGTCAGTGCGGGTGGTGGCGGGCCCCGCGCACCGCCGGGGCCGTGGAGTGCGGCAGCAGGTCGGCGGGGTGGGCGGGCCGGAGAACCTCCACCTCCACGTCCTCCGCGAACCGGTACGGGCGGTGCGCGAGCACCTCGGCCAGATGGCGCCGCAGCCGGGACATCTCCGCCCGTACCGTCACCGTACGCGTCGGGTCCTCGAAGATCTCGTCGGCCAGTTGCGCGGCCGTGCGCCCGGCGCGGTGCAGGGCCAGCACGTACAGGAGCTCGGCGTGGCGCGGGCTCAGCTCCTGCGCCCAGCTGCCCGCGTCCCCCGAGACCGTCACCGACGCGCGGCGCCGGCTCAGATCCAGCACCACCCGGCGCGGCAGCGCGTCCGCCGGTGGGGCGCCGTCGCCCACCACCCGTACCAGCCAGCCGCCCGGCAGCGGTTCGACCGCGCACATGCCGAGCGAGGGCAGCCAGACCCGGCCCGCCCGGAACGACTTCGGCAGCGGCAGCCGGTCCACCGGCGGCATCCCCGTCACCGCGGCCGTCCAGCCGTTGGTGTCGACGGCCAGCGCCCGGCCCCCGATCCGGCACAGCACGGGCGCCGCCACCGTCCGCAGCCGCTCCACGGCCGCCAGATGGCGGGTGCGCAGCTCGGCCCCGGCCAGCCGGGACACGGAGGTGACGAACGCCAGGGTCGCCGGGTGCATCGTCGACAGCGGGCCGCTCACGTCCACCACGCCCAGTAACCGCCCGTCGCGCGGGTCGACGACCGGCGCCCCCGCGCACGTCCAGGTGTGATGGGTGGAGAGGTAGTGCTCGGCCGAGTGCACCAGCATCGGGCGGCCGGTGACGAGCGGGGTGCCCACCCCGTTGGTCCCCACCGCCCCCTCGCTCCAGTCGGCCCCGACCTGGAAGCCGAGCGCGTCGGCGTTCCTGAGGACCGAGGCGTGTCCCTCGCGCCACAGCAGCATGCCGTCGGCGTCGGAGACGACCATGATGTGCTGGGCCGCGTCCGCGACCGAGACCAGCGCCTCCCGCAGCACCGGCAGCACCTCCCGGAGCGGCGAGGACTGCCGGCGCCGCTCCACCTCCGCCAGGGGCAGCAGCCGGGTGTGCCCGGCGCCGTCCGGGTCCAGGCCGCGGCGGAGCACCCGGCGCCAGGACGCGTGGATCTCCGCGCGCGGGGCGGGCGTGGAGGGGAGTCCGGCGAGCGTGGCGGCCCGCATGCCCTTGAGCAGCCGGGTCGCCTCCCGCACGTCCATCGCGGCCAGCCGGGCCGGATCGAGGGTGGTGGTGTCCTGCACTGGGTCCTCCTGTCGGCACCCGCGTTCCGAGGGGGAGTTGAACACGGCCGCCACGCATTCATCGTGCCCGCCCGGGCGTTCGCGCGCGGCGATATGCCGCACATGGTTGCAACCCTTTGCAACTCTCGCGAACGGCCGCGCGTGTGTACGAAGGTGGTGGAACACCGGACGTCCGGTCGTCATGGCCCGTCAGGGCGCATGAGAGTGCGGGGGTGGTGCCGTGTCGGCGCAGCACCACCCCCGACGCACGTCCCGGTGAGGGCGCCCGGGCCGCTGAGGCCCGGGCGCCCGCTCTGCACGCGCCGGCGCTCAGACCTCCGCGCGCGCCCGCTGGACGATCGCGCCCAGGTCGAGGGTGTGCGGCAGCGTCCCGAAGGCCGAGCCCCAGTCGCCGCCGAGGCGGGAGGCGCAGAACGCGTCCGCCACCTCCGGCGGCGCCCAGCGCACCAGCAGCGACCCCTGGAGCACCAGCGCCATGCGCTCCACCACCCGGCGCGCCCGCGCCTCGACGCCGTCCAGGTCCGCCAGCTCCGTCAGCAGGTCCTTGATCGCCCCGTCCAGCCGGTGGTCCGCGCCGCGCGCGCGTCCGACCTCCTGGAGGAAGGCGTCCAGGGCCTGCGGCTCGCGCTGGAGCGCCCGCAGCACGTCCAGCGCCTGGACGTTGCCCGAGCCCTCCCAGATCGAGTTCAGCGGCGACTCGCGCAGCAGCCGGGGCAGCCCGGACTCCTCCACGTACCCGTTGCCCCCCAGGCATTCGAGGGCCTCGGCGACGACCGGCGTACAGCGCTTGGTCACCCAGTACTTGGCGGCCGGGACCGCGAGCCGCAGCAGCGCCTGCTCCTCCTGCGAACCCGTGCTCTGGACGGCGTCCTGCGCCGCCGCGAGGCGCAGCGCCAGCGTGGTCGCCGCCTCCGACTCCAGCGCCAGGTCGGCCAGGACGTTCCTCATCAGCGGCTTCTCGATCAGCACCCCGCCGAAGGCAGCACGGTGGGCCGCGTGGTGGATCGCCTGCGCCACGCCCTGGCGCATCAGCGCCGCCGAGCCGACCACGCAGTCCAGCCGCGTCGCCGCCACCATCTCGATGATGGTGCGCACCCCGCGCCCCTCCTCGCCGACCCGGCGCGCCCACGTCTCGTCGAACTCGACCTCGCCGGAGGCGTTGGACCGGTTGCCCAGCTTGTCCTTGAGCCGCTGGATGCGGAAGGTGTTGCGGGTGTCGTCGTCCAGCACCCTGGGCACCAGGAAGCAGGTCAGCCCGCCGGGCGCCTGCGCCAGCACCAGGAAGGCGTCGGACATCGGCGCCGAGCAGAACCACTTGTGCCCGGTCAGCAGATACTCACCGCCGTCCCCCAGCGGCCTCGCCCGGGTGGTGTTGGCCCGGACGTCGCTGCCGCCCTGCTTCTCCGTCATGCCCATCCCGAAGAGCACGCCGGCCTTGTCGGCGGGCGGGCGCAGCCCCTCCTCGTACACATGGGAGGTGAGCCGGGGCTCCCACTCGGCGGCCAGCGCCGGGTCGGTGCGCAGCGCGGGAACCGCCGCGTGCGTCATCGACAGCGGGCACCCGTGGCCCGCCTCGGCCTGCGTCCACACCAGGAACCCGGCGGCGCGCCGCACATGGCCCCCCGGCCGGCCCCAGGCGTCCGTCAGACCCGCTCCGACGGCGTGCCCGAGCAGCCGGTGCCAGCTCGGGTGGAAGTCGACCTCGTCGATCCGGTGGCCGTAGCGGTCGTGGGTGCGCAGCTTGGGCGGGTTCTCGTTCGCCAGCACACCCCACCCCTGCGCCTGGGACGAACCCGCGGTGCGCCCGAGGCCGCTGAGCTCCTCGCGGGCCTCCCCGGCGAGGTCGGGCGCCAGATGCCGTTCGACCCCCTCGGCAAGGGCGCGGTCGGACAAGAAGACGTCGTATCCCACCAGGGGCGGAGCCTGGTTGGTCACTGTGTGGGTGGTGGTCGCCATGCCGATACGGTAAGGAGGTGCAGCCAGCAAATGAAACACCCGAGCGGCCATCGGGCCGACTCCACCGGGCCCCGAGCCGACTCCACCGGGCCCGTGTCCTCTACCGCAACGTCTCCAAGCGGAAGATGGGCTGGCTGCTCCTGAAGGACACCGTCAACTCGTGCATCGAGTACCGCATCCTGGGACTGGCGGCCGAGGCGGCGTTCTTCACCCTGCTCTCGCTGCCTCCGCTGCTGCTCAGCCTGATCGCGCTGCTCGGCTACGTGGACGGCTGGACCAACACGCACACCGTCGACAGCATCAGCAAGAACATCCTCACCGCCGCCCAGTCGGTCCTCTCCGACCGGGGCGTCCACGACTTCGCCGAGCCGCTCCTGGCCGACGTCACCAAGGGGAAAAGGCCGGAAATCGTCTCCCTCGGCTTCGCCTTCGCCCTCTGGTCGGGCTCCCGGGCCGTCAACGTCTTCATCGACACCATCACCGTGATGTACGGGCTCGACGGCCACCGGGGCATCGTCCGCACCCGGATGCTCTCCCTGCTGCTCTACGTCGTGGCCCTGCTGATCGGGGCGGTGGTGCTGCCGCTCGCGGTGGTCGGCCCGGACCGGGTGGTCGAGCTGATCCCGTGGGGGACGGACGTCATCAGCGTTCTGTACTGGCCGGTGATGATCCTCCTTTCGGTGGCATTTCTGACCACCCTCTTCCACGTGTCGGTCCCGGTCCGCTCGCCGTGGATCGAGGACGTGCCGGGCGCGCTGGTCGCCCTGGCGATGTGGGTGCTCGGCTCGTTCCTGCTGCGGATCTACCTCACCAGCACGGTCGAGGGCCCCACCATCTACGGCTCGCTGGCCGCGCCCGTCGCCGTCCTGCTCTGGATCGGCGTGTCGGCCTTCGCGGTCCTGGTGGGCGCGGCCGTGAACGCCGCGATCGACCGCGTGTGGCCCTCGGTCGCCACGGCCGCCGCCCGCGCTGCCAACGAGCGGGTCAAGGCGGCCCAGGCCGCCGAGATCGTGGCGCGCGCGGCCCGGGCCAGGGCCGCCTACCAGGGCGACCCGGAGGACTTCGACCCCGCGGACTACGACCCGGCGGACCCCGGGATGCCCGCGGAGTACCCGGAGCGGTGGTCGCGCTTCCTGCCGCCGGACCACGTGAAGTCCCGGCTGCACGGGACGCGCGACACACACGGCAAGGACAGGTCCTAGGGCGCGTTGGTCTCGAAGACATGTACCGAGAGCGTGCCTCGCGGCTCCCCGGAGCGGTCGTCTGGGCGCGCACGCTGGCGGCGGGAGCCGTCCGTCCCGTCCTGCCGGACGGCTGCATGGACCTGCTCTGGTGCGAGGGGAAGCTGCTCGTCGCCGGTCCCGACACGCACGCGTACGTACCGGACGCGCCGGCCGGGGCCCGGTTCGTGGGCGTGCGGTTCGCGCCCGGCGCGGGGCCCGTGGCGCTCGGCGTACCGGCGCACGAACTGCGCGACCGGCGCGTGGACCTCGGCGCGCTCTGGCCCGGTGATGAAGTGCGCCACCTCGCCGAGCGGATCGAGGAGGCACCCGACCCGGCCACCGCCCTGGAGGCCGCCGCGCTGGCCAGGGCCGGGGAGCCGGACCCGCTGATGCGGGAGGTGGCCGGACGGCTCGCGGCGGGCGCCACGGTCGCCGCGACGGCCGAGGCGGTCGGGCTGGGCGCCCGCGGGCTGCACCGCCGCTCGCTGGCCGCCTTCGGCTACGGTCCCAAGACCCTCGCGCGCGTGCTGCGTCTGCAACGCGCCCTCGGCCTGGTCCTGGCGGGTGTGCCGTACGCCGAGGCCGCGCTCGCCGCCGGCTGCGCCGACCAGGCGCACCTCGCCCGCGAGATGCGCGACCTGGCCGGCACCACCCTGACCCGCTACGCCGAGGCCGCGAAGAGCGAGACGCCGACCCCGTCCGGGTCGTGGAGCGTCGCGTAGCGCTGGCCCCAGAAGGCGTCGAACGGCTTGAGGTGGCCGGAGTACCCGGCCGCCACCAGCTCCTCGTACAGCCGGTCCACCGCCTCCGGCCCGTCGCAGACGAAGGCCAGGTCGGCCCGGCCGCCGCCGGACGGGCGGGTCCACCCCGGGTCGAAGGAGCGGATCACCTCCTCGGTGTCCCACAGGATGCGGGTGCCGCCCGCGAGGGTGTGCTCCACATGCGGTTCGGCGTCGGCCTCGGCCGGGATGTCCAGACCCAGACGGCGGTAGAAGGCGAGCGAGGCGGCCATGTCGGAGACGACCAGGCCGATGGAGTCGAATCGTGCGTTCATGGCGCCACCGTAGGACGCGGCGCAGGCGCCGGTCTTGAAGGAAACGGACACGCACCCGTGGGCGTACTCCGCCTGCCGGGGCCGGTCCGGGCCGCGTAGGTTGGGCGCATGGCTGCCGCCGATCAAGCTACCCGGTCCCTGCCGAGCCGACCGGCCGTGCGTCCCCCGCGGCCGGACACCCTCCGGCTGGCGCTGGTGGGGGCGCTGCTCGCGCTGGCCTGCGGCGCGGTCCAGCTGGCCACCGGCGCCTGGCGGCTGCCGCTGGGCTGGGACGAGACGGTGTACGTCAGCCAGGTCGACCCCCGGGTCCCCGACGCCTTCTTCAGCGAGCCCCGCGCCCGGGGGGTGAGCTGGCTGGCCGCTCCCGCCGCCCAACTGACGGGTTCGGTGCCGGTGCTGCGCGCCTGGATGCTGCTGCTCGCGGCGCTCGGCCTCACCCTCGCCTTCCGCCCCTGGCTGACCCTGGCGGGCCGCCGGGTCGTGCTGCTCGCCGCCGTGCTCTTCAGCGGTCTGTGGGTGGTGCAGTTCTACGCGGGCGAGGTCATGCCCAACCTGTACGTGGCCTACGGCGCGCTCGCCGGGGCGGGCTGGTTCCTGCACGCCGCCCAGGACCGGGAGCGGCGGCGCGGCCCGCTGCTCGCGGTGGCGCTGAGCGTGGCGTTCACGGCGCTTGTGCGGCCCTACGACGGCGGTTATCTGGCGCTCGCCCTGCTCACGGCGGTCCTCGCGGTACCGGCGTGGCGGCGGACGCGGACCGCCGTCGCGGTCCTGGGCGGGCTCGCCGCCGGTGTGCTGCCCTGGGTCGTCGAGGCGTATCTGCGCTTCGGCGGCGTCCTGGAGCGGGTGCACGGGGCGGGCGAGGCGCAGGGCGGCCTCAGCCTGCACAACGCGCTCGGCATGAACCTGATGACCCTCAACGGCCCGCTGCTGTGCCGCCCCTGCACCTCCGGCTGGCCCAACCCCCACCAGAGCGCGGTGTGGTGGCTGGCGCTCCCGCTGCTCACCGCCCTCGGCGCGCTCCGCGCGGCCAGGGCCGGGCGGGGGCGCTCGGCGCTGCTGGCGGTGTGGTGCGCGGCGGCGCTCGGCCTGCCGTACCTCTTCGGCATCGGCTACGCCGCGCCCCGCTTCCTGATCCCCGCGTACGCGCTGCTCGCGCCGGTCGTCGCCGAGTGCGCGCTCGGGGCGGTGGCGGCGGCGCGCGGGCGGTGGCGGATCGTCGCGGGGGCCGCCGTCGCGGTCTGCCTGGGGCTCCAGCTGTGGGGCCAGTACGGGATCCTGGACCGGCGCACCGCACGCCAGCAGGCCCTGCGCTCGGACGACCAGTGGCTGGTGGCGCGGCTCGCGGAGTACGGCATCCGGCCGCCCTGCACCATCGTCGGCGAGCAGTCCCAGCCGCAGGCCTTCTACGGCCGCTGCTCCTCGCACGCCAGCGACCGCCGCGACCGGACCCAGACCGTGCCGGGCATCGTCGCGGCGGCGCGCCGCACCCCGCTCGCCCTGGTCCGGTCGGCGCCCAACCCGCCCCCGTACGCCCGCTCCTGGCCCGGACGCAAGGTGGTCACGCCCCGCACCGGGACGGTCTGGTACGTCTTCCTGGCGCCCGCCCCGGAGGCCACGCGGAGGGCGGCCCCGCAGGCCGCCGCGCGAGCCGCCGAGGGCCGTGGATAAATGAGTTGGCCGGCCCCCGGGCCCGGCCTTATGGTGACTGCGTTGTGTGCGACGGCCGTTGGCCGGCGCTTCAGACCCTGCGAACGAACCGGGAGGTTGACCGATGGCTGTCATGGCGTTGGGCGCTGCCCTCATCCAGAAGTACATCTATTCCACTCCCGTGGCCGCCGGCTGAACCCAACCCACCGCCGGGGCCACCCTTGTGAAGGGTCTCCCCTTGTCCTCCTCTTCTGCTTCGCAGCAGTCGCGCACCACCATCTCCTCGTACGACGCCCTGGCTCCCTACGGCTGGGACGACGCCTGGGCCGCCGAATTCGCCCCCTATGCCGACAAGGGCCTGCTGCCCGGCCGGGTCGTCCGCGTCGACCGGGGCCAGTGCGACCTCGTCACTCCCGAAGGACCGCTGCGCGCCGACACCGCCTACGTCACCCCGCACGACCCGATGCGGGTCGTCTGCACCGGTGACTGGGCCGCCGTCGATCCCGGCGGCGACCCCCGGTTCGTGCGCGCGTACCTGCCGCGCCGCACCGCCTTCGTCCGCAACACCTCCTCCAACCGGTCCGAGGGGCAGATCCTCGCGGCCAACGTGGACCACGCGATCATCGCGGTCTCGCTCGCCGTCGAGCTGGACCTCGGGCGGATCGAGCGGTTCCTGGCCCTGGCGTGGGAGTCGGGCGCGCAGCCGCTCGTCGTCCTCACCAAGGCCGACCTGGTGCCCGACCCGGTCGGGCTCTCCTACCTCGTCGAAGACGTGGAGACCGCCGCGCCCGGCGTCCAGGTCCTGCCCGTCAGCTCGACCACCGGCGACGGCGTCGAGGTGCTGCGGGCGATCGTCGCGGACGGCACCAGCGTGCTGCTCGGCCAGTCCGGCGCGGGCAAGTCCACGCTCGCCAACGCCCTGCTCGGCGCGGACGTGATGGAGGTGCAGACCATCCGGGACGTCGACGGCAAAGGCCGGCACACCACCACCACCCGCAATCTGCTCGTCCTGCCCGGCGGCGGCGTCCTCATCGACACCCCGGGGCTGCGCGGGGTGGGCCTGTGGGACGCCGCGACCGGCGTCGGACAGGTCTTCGCGGAGATCGAGGCGCTGGCCGGGGAGTGCCGCTTCCACGACTGCGCACACGAGGCGGAGCCGGGGTGCGCGGTGCTCGCGGCGATCGAGGACGGCTCGCTGCCCGAGCGGCGCCTGGAGAGCTACCGCAAGCTGATCCGCGAGAACCAGCGGATCGTCGCCAAGACGGACGCGCGCCTGCGCAACGAGATCCGCCGCGACTGGCGGCTGCGGTCGGCCGAGGGCCGGGCCAACTACGCCGCCAAGCGGGGCCGCGTGCGCTGACGGCCCCGGGCCTGACGTCCGGCACGCAGGGGGATTCGGGCACGGCGCCCCGAGCGCCGTGTCCGAATCCCGCGAGTGCGCGCATCCGCCGAGGCGCACACTGGACGGGTGACGACGTACGAGGAGAGCGGCACCGCAACGGCCGACCCGGCCGACGAGACCCGGTACGAGGCGGTCAGCAGCCGTGACGCCCGCTTCGACGGCGCGTTCTTCTTCGCCGTGGCGACCACCGGCATCTACTGCCGCCCCAGCTGCCCGGCCGTCACCCCCAAGCGTGCCAACGTCCGCTTCTTCCCGACCGCGGCCGCCGCCCAGGGCCACGGCTTCCGCGCCTGCCGCCGCTGCCGCCCCGACGCGGTGCCCGGCTCCGCCGAGTGGAACGTCCGCGCCGACGTCGTGGGCCGCGCCGTCCGCCTGATCGGGGACGGCGTGGTGGACCGCGAGGGCGTCCCCGGCCTCGCCGCGCGCCTGGGCTACAGCACCCGGCAGGTCCAGCGCCAGCTCACCGCCGAACTCGGCGCGGGCCCGGTCGCCCTCGCCCGCGCCCAGCGCGCCCACACCGCCCGCGTGCTGCTCCAGACCACCGGGCTGCCGGTCACCGACATCGCCTTCGCGGCCGGGTTCGCCAGCGTGCGGCAGTTCAACGACACCATCCGGCAGATCTACGCGCGCACCCCCAGCGCCCTGCGCGAGGAGTCCGGCACCCGGGCGGGGTCCGGCCCGGCCGCCTTCGCCGCCGGCATCCCGCTGCGCCTGGCCCACCGCGGCCCGTACGCCGCGGGTCCCGTCTTCGACCTGCTCGCCGAGGAGGCCGTCGCCGGGGCCGATGAGATGACCGGCGAGCCGGGCAGGCGCACCTACCGCCGCACCCTGCGGCTGCCGTACGGCACGGGCATCGTGGCCGTCGACGAGGCGCGCCCGCGCCGGGGCGGCTGGCTCCAGGCCCGCATCCACCTCACCGACCTGCGCGACCTGACCACCGCCGTCCAGCGCCTGCGCCGCCTGTTCGACCTGGACGCCGACCCGTACGCGGTGGACGAGCGCCTCGCCGCCGACCCCCGCCTCGCCCCCCTGGTCGCGGCCCGGCCCGGGATCCGCTCGCCGGGGGCCGCCGACCCGGACGAGTACGCGGTACGGGCCCTGGTGGGCCGGGACGCGGCGCGCGAGCTGACCGAGGTGTACGGGAAGCGGCTCGACGTGCCGTGCGGCTCGCTCACCCACCTCTTCCCCGACCCCGCCACCCTCGCCGCGCACCCCGACCCGGCCCTGGCGGGGCTGGCCGCCGCGCTCGCGGACGGCCGACTGCGCCTGGACGCGGGCGCCGACCGCGCGGAGGCCGTACGGATCCTGCGCACCCTGCCAGGAGTCGACGCCCGCACGGTCGCGCTGATCCGCACGCGGGCGCTGGGCGAGCCGGACGTGGGGTCCGACGACTCGGGGGGCGCCCGCGACGGCGCCGACCCGTGGCGGCCCTGGCGCTCGTACGCCCATCAGCACCTGCGCGCGGCCGGAGTGTCCGGCTCCGTCCCGTAGGGCGCGGACGGCGTCGGCCGACGGGCGCGGGGCGGCCCCGTCTGAGAACGTCGGAACATGATCCGTCTCGCCCGCCTCCCGCTGGAGCGGTGGTCGGCGTTGGTGCCGGCGCTCGCCGTGGTGCTGCTCGCGCTCACCTGGGGGCGCTCGCTCCCCTCCGCCCTGGTCGCGCTGGTGGCCTGCTTCCTGGCGGGCGCGGTGCTGGCGGCGGTGCACCACGCCGAGGTGGTGGCGCACCGGGTGGGGGAGCCGTTCGGCTCGCTGGTGCTCGCGGTCGCGGTGACGATCATCGAGGTCGCGCTGATCGTCACCCTGATGTCGGACGGCGGTGACAAGAACGCCACGCTCGCCCGCGACACCGTCTTCGCCGCCGTGATGATCACCTGCAACGGCATCCTCGGGGTCTGCCTCCTCATCGGGGCGCTGCGGCGCAGACTCGCCGTCTTCAACCCCGAGGGCACCGGCGCCGCCTTCGCCACGGTGACCACGCTCGCCGGGCTCAGCCTGGTGCTGCCGACCTTCACCACCAGCAGGCCCGGCCCGCAGTTCTCCCCCGCCCAGCTCGTCTTCGCCGCCCTCGCCTCGGTGGCGCTCTACGGGCTGTTCGTCGCCACCCAGACCGTGCGCCACCGCGACTACTTCCTGCCGGTCACCCAACAGGGCGAGGTGCTGGAGGAGGAGCACGCCGACCCTCCGTCCTCCCGTACCGCCCTGGTCAGCGTGGGACTCCTCGCGGTGGCCCTGATCGCGGTGGTGGGCCTGGCCAAGGGCGTCTCGCCGACCATCGAACGCGGGGTGGCCGCCGCGGGGCTGCCGGCTTCCGTCGTCGGTGTGGTCATCGCCCTGCTCGTGCTGCTGCCCGAGACCATCGCCGCCTCCCGGGCCGCCGCCCGCGACCGGGTCCAGACCAGCCTCAACCTGGCGCTCGGCTCCGCCATGGCGAGCATCGGACTGACCATCCCGGCGGTCGCGCTCGCCTCGGTCTGGCTCTCGGGACCGCTGGTCCTCGGCCTCGGCGCCAGCCACATGGTGCTGCTCGCGCTCACCGTCGGCGTGGGCATCCTCACCGTCGTCCCGGGCCGCGCGACACCGATGCAGGCCGGTGTCCACCTCGCCCTCTTCGCCGGCTACCTGGTGCTCGCGGTCAGCCCCTGACCCGGACGGCCCGGGCGCGACGGCTCGGGCCCGCTGAGCCGTCCCCGGTCGCTACTCCCCGTCCAGACCCCAGCTGTGGATCTTGGCAGGGCGGATACGGATCAGCTCCTCGCTGAAGTGCGGGCCCAAGTCGTGCGGCCCCGTGAGGAGTTCGGCCTCACCCCGGACCTCCACGCCCCGCACCCGCCACGGCCGTACGCTCACCACGTCGTCGACGACCAGCGCGAGGCGGGGGTTCAGCAGCAGGTTGCGCCACTTCTTGGTGGTGCCGAGCGCGTACCCGCCGATGAGGATCGTGCCGTCGTCCTGCGGGAAGAACCCGACGGGGTTCGCCTGCGGCTGGCCCTTGGGGTCGACGGTCGCCAGCCGCCCCAGCCGCTGGGTCTTCAGATACGCGCGCTCGGCCGCGCTGAATTCGGTCATGCCCCAGCCTCACACGCGTACCCGCCGGAGGTCATCGGGTCCCAGAACCAGGGCGTCCGGGTCGCCGGACCTACGTCCACGGCCCGTCTCACGCCCAGATCACCACGCCCGCCCACACGCCCACCACCGACAGACACACCAGGAGTTCGACCAGGACCGCGTACCCGCCGGACCGCAGCACCGTGCGGGCCGACGACCAGCCCGCCCCGTGGCTGCCCAGCCGCACCCGCTCCGCCCCGTACAGACCGGCCAGGAACCCCGCGGCCCCGCCGACGACCGGCAGCAGGAAGAACCCGGCGATCGCCGCGAGACCCGCGGTGAACAGCGAGCGGCGGGGGGCGCCGGACGCCTTCAGGCGCCGGGGCGGCATCCTCAGCTTGACCGCCTGGGCGAGCAGCAGCAGGCCCGTCGCCCCGGCGAGCACCGCCCAGGCCGTGCCGCCGGTGTCGGTCAGAGCCCACCACGCCACGGCCGCCCACACGACCGCCGGCCCCGGCGCCCCGGGCACCAGCACGCCCAACAGCCCGAGAAGCATCACCAGGCCCATCACCAGGAGCTGCCATACGCCCACCTGCCCAGCGTGCGCTACTTCGGACGTCCGTGCAGGCCGGGGGAGGGGCGTGCGAGCCGCCCTCGGGTCCGGCCCGGCGCTACCGGGCCACCCAGCCGCGCTCATAGGCGTGCCAGCCCAGCTGGAGCCGGGTGGTGACGCCGGTCAGCTCCATCAGGCCCTTCACCCGGCGCTGTACGGTCCGCAGGCCCAGGTCGAGCTGTTTGGCCACGCTGGCGTCGGTCATCCCGGCCAGCAGCAGCGACAGGATCTCCAGGTCCGTGGTGTCGGGGCCGGCCGCCTCTTCCCGTACCGCCGCGCCCGCCAGCCGCAGCGGCAGCGCGTCCCGCCACACCGACTCGAAGAGGCCCATCAGCGACTCCAGCAGGCCGCTCGCGTGCACCACCAGGGCGGCGGGCTCCGCGTCCCGCCCGGTCAGCGGCACCATCGCCAGGCTGCGGTCGGCCACCATCAGCTTGGTGGGCACCCGCTCGACCGTCCGCACCTGCTCCTGGCGCCCGAGCGCCGCGGTGACCTCGGTGATCCCGGTGGGCAGGGCGAGCACCTCGCGCTCGATGACCACCCGGTAGGCGACGCCCCGGGCCGCCGCCCGCTCCTCGGACTCGTTGTCCACGCCGGTCACCGCGACCGGACGGCCCGTGACCAGCGCGCACACCTCGTCGGTCGCGCCGAGCTGGAGCTGGTGGAAGCGGTGGGCGACGGCACTGGCGCCGGTCACCACCTCCACCAGGTCGTGGACGGCGGGCTCGGCGGCCTCCGCCCGGTACTCCTCGGCCAGCACCGCCGCCGCCAGCTCCGCCCGCTCCAGCTCGTGGCGCTGCTGGGTGAGCAGGGCGCCGAGCGCCACGCCGGGCGGGGCCGCCACCCACCGCCCGGTCCGGGCGGAGGACTGGGCGGCCAGGCCCTGGCGCTCCAGGCGCCGCAACGCCCGTTCCGTGTCCGGCTCCGGAAGCGCCAGCCGGTGCGCCAGGTCCGCGACCTCGGCCGCGCCCAGCGCCACCAGCGTCCGGTACGCCGACTCCTGCGTCTCGTCCAGGCCTATCGCTCCGAGCACCCTCGTTCGCCCCTCTCACGCCGGTGTCCACGGGTGGCGGGAAACGGCCACGGCGTGAACCCGCCTCGCAACATCGTCCCCGCACCTTCCGTCGCTCTGCCAAGCTGGCGCAACCGCAGGACCAACAGCCGTCGGCAACAGGGCATTTGCGCGCTTTGCGTGCGGAGTGCTTTGTTCTGTATTCAGCCGCGGAGAGCGATGCGCCCGGTATGGCGTACGGCTCCGGGAGCGGCGGCCACGGCCGTCCCGCGCGGGGGCGAGCGCTTGGCGGGCTGCCCCTCACAAGGCTTCGCCGGGCGGCCCTCTCGTGGGGGGAAGGGCCGCCCGGCGGAGGTGTGCCGACTCGTGTCCCCGTACGGGACACGGATTTGTGTGCTGACCACTTTTACCCGTTCCACGGTTTTCGTGCGGCCCGCGCGGTGGACAATAAGGGGCATGAGTCAGCAGGGGGAGAGGCGCACCTCGGACGACGACTGGTGGACTCGCCTGTACGACGAGTCCGCCCCGGACAGCGCGCCCGCGACCGCGGGCGACACCCTCGACGACCGCTTCAAGTCCGTTGCCCGGGCGGTCAGTCCGCCCGTACCGGACCCCCGGTCGCCGCAGGACGGGCCCGCGCCGCGCGTACCCGAGCGGCCCGAGGCACAGGACGAAAGCGGTCCCGCCGAACCGGCGGAGCCCGCGCCCGCCCCCGGCGGCCCCCCGTCCAGGGCCCCCTGGCAGCCGCCCGCCGGCGCGGCGCCGCCCGGCTCCCGCCGTACGGCCGGGTGGTGGGAGCCCGCCGACACCCTTCCCCCGCCGCCCCCGCCCCCGCCCGGGTACGAACCCGCCGTCCCTGCGCCCCCACCCGGTCCGCCCGCCGCCGAGCAGGCGCCCCAGCCACCGCCACCCGGTCCGCCCGGCGCCGAGGCCCAGGCCGCGCCCGAACCGCCTCCCGCGCCACCGGATCCCCCGGCCCCCGCCCCTGTCGCCACCCCGCCGGTGGCGGCCCCTGAACCGCCCCCGCCACCCGGGCCCCGGCCCCGCGTCGCGCATGTGGGGGACCGGCCGCCCACCTACGACGCCGAGCCCACCGCGCTGCCGGACGCACGGCCCGACAGCCTCGGCGAGCTCGTCGCGGACACGGTCCTGGACGGCGCCCGGTACGGGGCGTACGTCCTGCGTGCCGCCTCGGTGCGCGGCGACTCCGCCCGCTACCGGGGAGAGCCCCGGCGTGACGCCCTGCTCACCGCCCGGTTCGGCCAGGGCGAGGACGCGCTGGTCCTGGTCGCCGTCGCCGGCGGCATGCGCACCTTCGAGGGCGCGCACCTCGCCGCCGCCGACGCCTGCCGCTGGATCGGCGGCGCCATCGGGCGCAGCCACGCCCGGCTCGCCGACGACATCAGGGCCGGGCGCCGGGGCGACCTCAAGTCCGGGCTGCACCGGCTCACCGACCGCAGCTACGGACGGCTGCGCGCCCGCGCCGCCGAACTGGGCGCGGAGCCCGAGGAGTACACCGCGGGCCTGCGCTGTCTGCTGCTCTCCGCCGACCCCGGCTGCCGCACCCGAATCTTCTTCGGGGTCGGGCCGGGCGGTCTGTTCCGGCTGCGCGGGGGAGTCTGGCAGGACATCGAGCCCGCGGCGCCCGAGCCGGGCGAGGTCAGCGGCGAACCCGTCGTCGGCTTCGGCTCGCCGCCCTCGGAGACCGCCGACGGCGACCGGCTCACCATGGACCTGCACACCGTGGAGCCCGCCCGCCCCTACATCGACCCGCCGCCCCCGCCCGCCGAACCCTTCCGCTTCCGCGCCTCCGTCGCCCGCCCGGGTGACACCCTGCTGCTGTGCGGAGGAGGGCTGGCCGAGCCGCTGCGGGGCGAGCCCGCGCTCGCGAAGGAGCTGGCCGAGCGGTGGTCCGGGCATGAGCCGCCGGGGCTCGCCGCGTTCCTCGCGGACGTCCAGCTGAGAGTGAAGGGGTACGCCGACGACCGTACGGCGGTCGCCGTCTGGGAGGCGTGAGACGGCGGCCCGTGGATGAATGGGAGCCATGGCCAAACAGAACGTGGCAGAGCAGTTCGTGGACATCCTCGCCCGCGCGGGGGTGCGGCGGATGTACGGCGTCGTCGGCGACAGCCTCAACCCCGTCGTCGACGCCGTCCGCCGCACCCCCGGCATCGACTGGATCCAGGTCCGCCACGAAGAGGTCGCCGCCTTCGCGGCCGGCGCCGAGGCCCAGCTCACCGGCACCCTCGCGGCCTGCGCCGGTTCCTGCGGCCCGGGCAACCTCCATCTGATCAATGGCCTCTACGACGCCCACCGCTCGATGGCCCCCGTCCTCGCCCTCGCCTCCCAGATCCCCTCCTCCGAGATCGGCCTGGGCTTCTTCCAGGAGACCCACCCCGACCACCTGTTCCAGGAGTGCTCGCACTACTGCGAGCTCATCTCCAGCCCGAAGCAGATGCCCCGGCTGCTCCAGACGGCCATCCAGCACGCCATCGGCCAGGGCGGGGTCAGCGTGGTCGCGCTGCCGGGCGACATCGCCTCCGAACCCGCCCCGGAGAAGGCCGTCGAACACGCGCTGGTCACCGCGCTGCCCTCGGTGCGCCCCGGCGACGCGGAGATCGACAAGCTGGTGCGGCTGGTGGACGGGGCCAAACGGGTGACGCTCTTCTGTGGCAGCGGCACCGCGGGTGCGCACGCCGAGGTGATGGCCTTCGCCGAACGCGTCAAGGCCCCCGTCGGCCACGCGCTGCGCGGCAAGGAGTGGATCCAGTACGACAACCCGTACGACGTCGGTATGAGCGGGCTGCTCGGGTACGGCGCCGCCTACGAGGCCACCCACGAGTGCGATCTGCTCATCCTCATCGGCACGGACTTCCCGTACAACGCGTTCCTGCCCGACGACGTCAAGATCGTGCAGATCGACGTCCGGCCCGAGCGGCTGGGGCGGCGCTCGCAGCTCGCGCTGGGCGTGTGGGGCGACGCCAGGGAGACGCTGCGCTGCCTCACCCCGCGCGTGAAGGCCAAGACCGACCGGCGCTTCCTCGACAAGATGCTGAAGAAGCACGCCGACGCGCTGGAGGGAGTCGTCAAGGCGTACACCCGCAAGGTGGACAAGCATGTGCCGATCCATCCCGAGTACGTCGCCTCCGTCCTGGACGAACTCGCCGACGACGACGCGGTGTTCACCGTCGACACCGGGATGTGCAACGTCTGGGCCGCCCGCTACCTCTCGCCCAACGGCAGGCGCCGCATCATCGGTTCGTTCAGCCACGGCTCCATGGCGAACGCGCTGCCGCAGGCGATCGGCGCCCAGTTCACCGACCGCCGCCGCCAGGTGATCTCGATGTCCGGCGACGGCGGGTTCTCCATGCTGATGGGCGACTTCCTCACCCTCGTCCAGTACGACCTGCCGGTGAAGATCGTGCTGTTCAACAACTCCTCGCTCGGCATGGTGGAGCTGGAGATGCTGGTGGCCGGGCTGCCGTCGTACGGAACGGACAACCACAACCCCGACTTCGCGGCCATCGCCCGCGCGGCCGGTGTCTACGGTGTACGGGTCGAGAAGCCCAAGCAGCTCGCGGGCGCCCTCAAGGACGCCTTCCGGCACAAGGGGCCCGCCCTCGTCGACGTCGTCACCGACCCCAACGCGCTCTCCATCCCACCGAAGATCAGCGCCGACATGGTGACCGGGTTCGCACTCTCGGCGGGCAAGATCGTGCTGGACGGCGGGGTCGGCCGGATGCTCCAGATGGCCCGTTCCAATCTGCGCAACGTGCCCCGGCCGTAGACCGGTCAGGCAGGTGTCCACCCGGCGGCCCGGCGATGGGGTGATACTCCCTGGTCGGCGCGTCTCCCATCGGGGTGGCCGTAAAGCGTGCGCACCCACGGGCGTTCACGGCTCCCCACACGTGAATCGTGGGCGCGCGGCCCTCTTGACCCTGTGACTCGCCTGTGAGTAAGGGGTGTTGCCATGAAGTGACCCCCTCGCCCGTGACCTGGCCGCATCCCGGGCGCCGACCGGGGAACCGATCCGGGTGTGTATCCCGTCGGTTGTTGCGGAATCACCATGCGTGACGGGGGGTCACCTGGGCATGCATCCCGTGAGGGTGTGCGAGACGGAAAGGGACGTGACGACGTGCGGGTGGGGGCTATGACTGAACGTCAGGGAGGGGGCGGGCCCGGGGCGGGCGGGGCGTTCCTCGGGACGAGCGCGCGTGCGCTGCTCCAGGGACAGCTGCGGTACAGGGTGGGGCGGTCGGACCTCACGGCGGTGGCCGAAGTGCGGCGCGCGCTACGGGAGTTGCTGGGCCACTGGAAGCCCACCGGGCCGGTCGAGGTGGCCGAACTGCTCACCTGCGAGCTGGTGACCAACGCGCTCATCCACACCGACCAGGGAGCGGTGGTGACGGCCACGGTCGCTCCGGCGGGGCTGCGCGTCGAGGTGCACGACTCCGCCCCGGACCTCCCCGAGCCGTACGTACCGTCCGCCGACGACGGTACGCACGGCAGGGGCCTGCTCCTCGTGCAGGCGCTCGCGGACGCCTGGGGCGTGCGCGCGCACGAGGCGGGCAAGGTGGTCTGGTTCGAGCTCGGCGGCTAAACGGCGTGAGGCCGCTCCCGCCACCGGCGTCCGGCTGAGCCCACGGGCCGCGCTCAGCCGAACTGCTGCTCCAGATCCTTGAGCTTGCGCTCCAGATGGTCCAGACGCGGCAGCGTCTGGGTGTCGTCCTCGGCCGTGAGGTCGACGGTGCGGGACGCCGCCGTGGACTCAGCGTCCATGACGGCCTGAAGGGAGGGCCGGTTGCGAAGAGGCAGCTGTCCCGGCTCTGGTATGGCGGGCTCCGCGACAGCCTTCGGCTGCCCGGAGCCCGCGCCCATGGACGGGACGTCGACCTGACGGCCGCCCGGCCGTCCCCGGCCCATGTTCCTGCCCTGCCGGCTGAGCGCCTTGAGGTGGGCCCGCTCCAGCTTCTCCTGCTCGCGTCGGCGCAGCCGGTTCTGCTCCTTGGCGCGCCGGTCCTCGCGTACCTCCTCCACCGCCTCGTCCAGCGTCCGCACCCCTTCGAGGAGCATCAGCGACCAGGCGCCGAAGGTCTCCCTGGGGGCCCGCAGCCACCGGACGATCCGGATCTGCGGCAGCGGGCGGGGCACCAGGCCCTGCTCGCGCAGCGCCGCCCGGCGGGTCTGCTTCAGCGCGCGGTCGAAGAGCACCGCCGCCGAGAGCGACATCCCCGCGAAGAACTGCGGGGCGCCCGCGTGGGCCATGCCGCGCGGCGCGTGCACCCAGTTGAACCAGGCCGCCGCGCCCGCGAACGTCCACACCAGCAGCCGCGAGCCCAGCGCCGCGTCGCCGTGGCTGGCCTCGCGCACCGCCAGCACCGAACAGAACATGGCCGCGCCGTCGAGGCCGAAGGGAACGAGGTACTCCCAGCCGTCCGTGAGGCTGAGGTTCTGCCGGCCGAAGCCGACCAGACCGTGGAAGGAGAGCGCGGCGGCGACGGCCGCGCAGCAGAACAGCAGCACATAGGAGGCGGTGCCGTAGACGGCTTCCTTGCGGCGCCGGCGCTCCTCACTGCGTTCCCAGCTGTCGTCGCCGGACGCGCTCTCACCCGCGCGCTTGCCACGCGTGAGGACGACCAACGCCACGACGACCCCCACGATCATCACGCCGCCCGGAAGCAGCCAGTCCAGAGATATGTCGGTCAGTCGCATGCGGTGTCCCTTGAATCACGTAAGGCGTTCCGGGCGCCATAGTGCTCCTGCCGCGCGCGGCCGCAGGCGTTTTCGGGGGAAGAGGACGCCATTGGCGGCCGGTGGCATACGGATAGGTGTGATCTGCTCGAACTGGCGTGGTAGCGCGCCGAGTTGAGTTCGAAGGGGACTCACCCGAAGGGGTGGCGTGGGTTCAGGACGCGGCGCTCAGCTTGGCCACCCGGTCGGCGTCGCACGTACGCGGGCAGGTGACGCAGGTGTCCTCGGGGCGCAGGGTGTAGAAGAGGCAGCAGCTTGCCCGGTCGCGGGTCGGCAGCGGCTCGCCGGCCGGTCCGCTCAGCTCGCGGAAGCCCGCGGCGC
Organism: Streptomyces sp. NPDC026377; assembly: GCF_055567715.1. Classification (NCBI taxonomy): domain Bacteria; kingdom Bacillati; phylum Actinomycetota; class Actinomycetes; order Kitasatosporales; family Streptomycetaceae; genus Streptomyces; species Streptomyces sp. NPDC026377. The sequence goes on along the minus strand of NZ_JBVHPV010000009.1, from coordinate 273,885 downwards.
CCACGTACGGCTTGGTGGAGCCGGGCAGCAGCCGCTCCAGCTCGGCCATCCCCCGGCGCTCCTCGCCGAGCAGCGCCGCCACGTACCACAGACCCTCGACGACCTCGTCGGTCGCCATGCCCCACAGTGCCCGCCTGCCGCGCCGCATCCGGGATCCGAAGCCGTCGAGCACCGGTCCGAGGTGCTCGGCGACGGCCGCGCGGACTTCGGCGCGCAGCGCCTCCTCGTCCGGGACGACCCGCGCGCCGGGCAGCGCCGCCGCCGGGTCCCCGGGCAGGCACGCGAACTCCCGCACCCGCACGGTCAGCCGCCCCAGCGTGCGCTGGAAGGACACGGCCTCGACGGGCACCCGCGGCACCCGGCGGTGCAGGAACCATGGAACGGTGATCAGCAGGCAGGCGGGCCAGGCGTACCGGTGGAAGCCGAAGGAGGCGATGACGTCGGGGCGGGCGCGCTGTCCGTAGTCGCGCAGGACCTGCTCGTCGTCCCAGCCGAGGAAGGCCTCCAGCGCGTCCCCGCCGGAGGCGAGCTGGTCCGCGCCGACCCAGCCGGGGGAGCGGGGCGCCCGCTCGCCGTCCGCCAGCTCCTGGACCCGGACGCCGGGGTAGACGTCGGCGAGGCGTGCGTAGGACGCGGCCAGGGGGCTCGGGAGCAGCGTCGACACAGTCATGCAGGGACCACCGAATCACGATCGTTTGCAGGTAAGGCTTACCTTAGCGGATGTGCGCGATGTTTGAACTGTCGCTTTGTCCGCCTATGGTGCTGGGGGACGTACCGAGCGGTAGGAGAAGGGGAGGGCCTGGGGTGGAGCGGGGCGGAGCACGCGAGGCGGCGGTACCGCCGCCCGGGGCTGCCCGTGTGCCCGCCCAGGCCCGGGCGGAGGGGGGCCCCTTCGGGGTGGAGGTACGGGAGGGGGCGGCCGTGCGGGGGGCGTCGTCCGGGCGGGGGGTTTCCGCTGTACGGGGCGGTTCTGCTGTACGGGATGCTTCGGCCGGACGGGAAGCCCTGTCCGTACGGGACGCCTCGTCCGTACCGGACGCTTCCGCGCGCGGTGAGCACACCCACAGTGAGCCGTCCGCGCCCCGGGTCCGTCGGCACTCGGTGCGCGGCCAGATCCTGGAGGCGCTGCGGTCCGCGCTGGTCGACGGCGAGCTGGTGCCGGGCGAGGTGTACTCGGCGGTGGCACTCGGCGAACGCTTCGGCGTCTCGGCGACCCCGGTCCGCGAGGCGATGCAGCGCCTGGCCTCCGAGGGGGCCGTCGAGGTCGTCCCGAACCGGGGTTTCCGGGTCACCGAGCGCACTCCGCTCGAACTGGCCGAGCTGGCCGAGGTCCGCGCCCTGATCGAGGTGCCGGTGATGCTGCGGCTGGCCCGGACCGTGCCCGCCGCGCGCTGGGCCGAGCTGCGGCCGCTGGCGGAGGCGACCACGCAGGCGGCGGCGGTGGGGGACCGGGCGGGTTACGCGGAGTCCGACCGGGCCTTCCACCGGGCGGTGCTCGCGCTCGCCGGGAACCGGCAGCTGCTTCAGGTGGCGGAGGATCTGCACCGGCGGTCGCAGTGGCCGCTGACGGCGGCGCCGGTCGCCCGCAGGGCGGACCTGGTGGCGGACGCGGCGGAGCATCTGGCGTTGCTGGATGCGCTGAGTGCGCAGGACTTGGGTGTGGTGCAGGCGTTGGTGCGGGAGCATTTCACTGGGTCGGCGCTGTAGGTTCGCTTTGCTGGGAGCGGTGGCGGGTTGCCCGCGCCCCTTTTCGCCCGGGCTTTGTCTGCGGGTGGTGGTGGGTTGCTCGCGCAGTTCCCCGCGCCCCTTCAGGGCCCCGGACTTCGTCCGTGGAGCGTGGTGGGTTCCTCGCCCCTTGAAGCCAGTGGCCGAGCGGCGTTCTCCGGCCGTGGTGGACTACCTGGGGGCGCGGGGAACTGCGCGACCAGCCCCCACCGGGCCGCAGACGAACCCCGGGCAGCAAGGGGGCGTGGGGAACTGCGCGACCAGCCCCCACCGGGCCGCAGACGAACCCCGGGCAGCAAGGGGGCGTGGGGAACTGCGCGGCCGCGTTGTTCAGGTTGTCGCCGGGGCTGGGGTCAGATGGGAGGACAGCCAGGTGGGGACGCCGCCCAGTAGGCGGAACAGGCGGGCCGCCTCCGTGCGCAGACGGGTCGCCTCGGGCTCGGGCTCGGCCTCCGCCAGGGCCGCGAGCGCCGGGGCCGTACCGACCAGATACCCCAGCTCCTCCCGGATCCGCAGCGACTCCGCGAAACCGTGTCTGGCCTCCGCCAACTCCCCGTCCCGCAGGGCGAGTCCGGCCAGATGGCGCCAGGTGAAGGAGAGCAGCAGGGTGTCACCGTGCGCGGTGGCGCCCGCGTGCGCGCGGCGGTACGCGGCCCGGGCCGCCTGCGGCGCGTCCGCCACGTTCTCGGCGAGCAGCCCCCGCCGGAAGTCCAGCAGCGCCCGCCCCCTCGCCGCCGGGGCGATCAGCGCGGCGGCCCGCCCCAGCGCCGAGCGGGCCTCGTCGGCGCGGTCACGCACCCCGAGCAGCGTCGAGGCGTACGCCAGCTGCCCCCGCTCGCACGCCGCGGCCCCCCGCTCCTCGTCGTCCCCGGCCACCGCCTCCGCGCCGCGCAGCGCCTCCTCGGCCTCCGCCCAGCCGTCCCCGGTGTACAGGCACCGCTCGGTGAGCAGCGCGGCCCGCTGGAGCGCCGCGGCGGGCTCCGCGCCGTGCGGTTCGAGCAGGGCGGCCGCGTCCGTCCAGCAACCGCGCGAGCGCAGCCGCCACACGGCGGTCTGCAGCGGATGGAGCGGAGCGAGCGGATCCCCGTGCTCCGCGTTCTCCGCAGTCGTTCCGGAATCAGACATGGCGGAGTACGCCACGTTGCCCTCCCCGAGCGCGCCATCGAGCCGTTGAGTCCGAGCTGTTGGGTCGTGTGGCGAATCTCAGCACGGATTGGCACGCCGGGCCAAGGGCCACGCGTGAATTCCTTCACAAACGGCGAATTGCGGTGCGTCGCGGTGGTGTTCCGGCTCCGTCGCGCCGCCCGCGCGCCCCCTCAGCTCATCCGCAGGGCCAGGAAGAAGTCCAGCTTGTCCTCCAGACGCGAGAGATCACGCCCCGTCAGTTGCTCGATCCGGCCCACCCGGTAGCGCAAGGTGTTGACGTGCAGATGCAGGCGCGTGGCGCAGCGGGTCCAGGAGCCGTCGCAGTCGAGGAACGCCTCCAGGGTCGGGATCAGCTCGGCCCGGTGGCGCCGGTCGTAGTCGCGCAGCGGGTCCAGCAGGCGGGCCGTGAAGGCGCGGCGCACGTCGTCCGGGACGAACGGCAGCAGCAGCACGTGCGAGGCGAGCTCGTGGTGGCCGGCCGCGCAGACCCGGCCCGGGCGGGCCGCGGCGACCCGGCGTGCGTGCCGGGCCTCCTCCAGCGCCCCGCGCAGCCCCTCGGCCGAGTGCACCGCCGCGCTGACACCCAGTGTCAGGCGGCCGTCGTCGGCGAGGCCCGCGGAGAGCGGCGCCTGCACCGCCGCGAGCAGCGCGTCCGCGTGCAGCCCGGCCTCCGTGCCCTCCGGGGCGACGGCGGGCAGCGGCACCAGCGCGATGGCCTCGTCGCCCGCGTGGGCGACCGCGATCCGGTCGGAGGAGTCCGAGCCCGCGACGGCGGGGTCGACCAGGATCTCCTCCAGGAGGGCCTGGGCGACCGGGCCGCCCGCGACCTCCGCCGCGGTGGCCGCCGCCTGGCTCCAGTCGACCCGGGCCACGATGACCTGCCAGTGCGGCGCGGAGCCGAGGCCCGGCAGGAGCACCGGGGCGGCAACCCGCAGCCGGGCCGCGATCTCGGCGGGCGCGGCCCCGGTCTGCACCAGCTCCAGCACCTCCTGGGCGAGCCGGCGGCGTACCGTACGGGCCGCGTCGCGGCGGTCGCGCTCCACGGCGATCAGCTGGGTGACGCCCTGGAGCAGGTCGAGCCGGGCGGCGGGCCAGTCGGCCGCGTCGGCCTCCACGGCCAGCAGCCAGTCCGACAGGACCGTCTCGCGCACGTCACGGGCGGCGGGCGCCGCCCCGCGCCCGCTGTGGCGGATGGGGAAGAGCGAGTACGTGGTGCCGTGCACCACGGCCCGGTGCGGGCCCCGGCGGCCGGTACGGGTCGCGCCGAGGTGTTCACCCGCGAGAGTGGCGGCGACGGCCGGGGCGAGCGGCTCGCCCGCGCCCGCGATCTGCCGCCCGGTCGGGGAGAGCACCCAGGCCCGCAGGTCCAGGTCGGAGCCGAGCAGGTCCAGGACGACCTCGGGGCCGCCGCCCGCCGGGCCCGAGGTCATCAGCCGCCGGTGCCGGTCGACCACGGCAGCCAGATCCCCGGCCCGCTCCCCGGAGACCTGGCGCACCACGTGCTCGGTGATGGTGGCGAAGGCGACCGACTCGTTCACCGCGAACAGCGGCAGCCGGTGCTGTGCACACGCACGGATCAAGTCATCCGGGATCGCGCCCAGCTCGGCCTCGCCGGCCGCCAGGCCCACCACTCCGGCTCCGGCCAGGATCCGTACGAATGGCTCGGAATCGTCGGCGTCGCGGCGCCAGGCGAGGCCGGTGAGGACCAGCTCGCCACCGGAGAGATAGCGGCTGGGATCGCGCAGGTCAGTGGTCATCACACCGCGTACGGTGCGGTCCAGCTCGTCCTCGCCGCCGAGCAGCCGCAGCCCCAGCGCGTCGGTCTCCAGAAGTGCGCGCAGCCGCATCGCGTGTCGCCGCCGATCTGTCTTGTTGTTGCCGGTGGAAAGCGGTGGGGTTACTGAGCACCGCCTTTCATACGAATCTACAAGACGTAGATGGAGACCAGCCAACTCCTTCATGGTTTCGGTGACTGCACCCGGCGGAGTGAGGCTTGTGTACTGGGGCCACACCGCGTTAACAGCACATGAACGACTTCATCAGCCAAGGGCCGGCCGTCCCCGGGACCCGCGCGAACGACCCCGATTGAGAAGAAGAGAGCCACTCATGGACTTCCTTCGCCCCGCCAGCTGGGAGGAGGCGCTCGCCGCCAAGGCCGAGCACCCCACGGCTGTGCCCATTGCGGGTGGCACCGATGTGATGGTCGAGATCAACTTCGACCACCGCCGGCCGGAGTACCTTCTGGACCTGAACCGCATCGAGCTGCTGCGCGCGTGGGAGACCGGCGAGGAGACCGTACGGCTCGGCGCGTCCGTGTCGTACACCCAGATCATGGAGAACCTGCGGGCCGAGCTGCCGGGTCTGGCGCTCGCCTCGCACACCGTCGCCTCCCCGCAGATCCGCAACCGCGGCGGTGTCGGCGGCAACCTCGGCACCGCCTCCCCGGCCGGTGACGCCCACCCGGCGCTGCTCGCCGCGGGCGCCGAGGTCGAGGTCGAGTCGGTGCGCGGCTCGCGGCTGATCCCGATCGACGAGTTCTACACCGGTGTGAAGCGCAACGCGATGGCGCCGGACGAGCTCATCAAGACCGTCCACATCAAGAAGGCGGACGGCCCCCAGCAGTACTCCAAGGTCGGCACCCGCAACGCGATGGTCATCGCGGTCTGCGCCTTCGGCCTGGCCCTGCACCCCGAGACCCGGACGGTCCGCACCGGCATCGGCTCCGCCGCCCCGACCCCGGTCCGGGCGAAGGCCGCGGAGGAGTTCCTGAACGCCGCGCTCGACGAGGGCGGCTTCTGGGAGAGCGGCAAGATCATCACTCCCTCGATCGCCAAGCAGTTCGCGGAGCTCGCCTCCGCCTCCTGCAACCCGATCGACGACGTACGAGGTACGGCCAAGTACCGCCGGCACGCCGTGGGCATCATGGCCCGCCGCACGCTCGGCTGGACCTGGGAGCAGTACCGCGGCACCGGCCGCTCGCTTGAAGGAGCTGCATAACCATGCGCGTCAATTTCACGGTCAACGGCCGCAAGCAGGAAGCCGACGACGTCTGGGAGGGCGAGAGCCTTCTGTACGTCCTGCGCGAGCGCATGGGCCTTCCGGGTTCGAAGAACGCCTGCGAGCAGGGCGAGTGCGGCTCCTGCACGGTCCGCCTCGACGGTGTGCCGGTGTGTGCTTGCCTGGTCGCGGCCGGTCAGGTCGAGGGCCGCGAGGTCGTCACCGTCGAGGGCCTGGCGGACTACGCCAAGCACCGCGACAACGCCCACCCGGGCGGTTCCTGCGCCTCCGGTGCCTGTGGCACCTCCGTCGACGCCGCCCAGCGCTGGCAGGCCAGGCCGCAGGACGGCCGCAGCAGCGAGACCGGCGAGCTCTCCGCGATCCAGCAGGCGTTCATCGACGCCGGAGCCGTCCAGTGCGGCTTCTGCACCCCGGGTCTGCTGGTGGCCGCCGACGAGCTCCTGGAGCGCAACGCCTCCCCGTCCGACCAGGACATCCGCGAGGCCCTCTCCGGCAACCTCTGCCGCTGCACCGGTTACGAGAAGATCCTCGACGCGGTCCGCCTCGCGGCCGCCCGTCAGGAAGAGGCGGTCTGACGATCATGGCCACCACTGGTACTCCCACCAACATCACCCAGGGCTCCAAGACCAAGGGCGGCATCGGCGAGTCGACGCTGCGTCCGGACGGCACCCTCAAGGTCACCGGTGAGTTCGCGTACTCCTCGGACATGTGGCACGAGGACATGCTCTGGGGCCAGACCCTGCGCTCCACGGTCGCCCACGCCGAGATCCGGTCCATCGACATCTCCGAGGCCGTCGCGATGCCCGGCGTCTACGCCGTGCTGACCTACGACGACCTGCCGGCCGAGATGAAGCACTACGGCCTGGAGATCCAGGACACCCCGGTCCTGGCCCACGGCAAGGTCCGCCACCACGGCGAGCCCGTCGCCCTGGTCGCCGCCGACCACCCGGAGACCGCGCGCCGCGCCGCCGCCAAGATCAGAATCGAGTACGTGGAGCTGCCGGTCGTCACGGACGAGGCGTCCGCGACCGCGCCCGACGCGATCCTGGTCCACGAGGGCCGCGACGACCACCACATCGGCCACGTACCGCACCCGAACATCGTGCACCGCCAGCCGATCGTGCGCGGGAACGCCGACGAGGCCGCCAAGCGCGCCGACGTCATCGTCAAGGGCGAGTACACCTTCGGCATGCAGGACCAGGCCTTCCTCGGCCCCGAGTCCGGTCTGGCCGTACCGTCCGAGGACGGCGGCGTCGAGCTGTACGTGGCCACCCAGTGGCTGCACTCTGACCTCAGGCAGATCGCCCCCGTCCTCGGCCTGCCCGAGGAGAAGGTCCGGATGACGCTCTCCGGCGTCGGCGGCGCGTTCGGTGGCCGCGAGGACATCTCGATGCAGATCCACGCCTGCCTCCTGGCGCTGCGCACCGGCAAGCCGGTCAAGATCGTCTACAACCGGTTCGAGTCCTTCTTCGGCCACGTCCACCGCCACCCGGCGAAGCTCTACTACGAGCACGGCGCCACCAAGGACGGCAAACTCACGCACATGAAGTGCAAGATCGTCCTGGACGGCGGCGCCTATGCGTCGGCCTCCCCGGCGGTCGTCGGCAACGCCTCCTCGCTGAGCGTCGGCCCGTACGTGATCGACGACGTCGACATCGAGGCGATCGCGCTCTACACCAACAACCCGCCCTGCGGCGCCATGCGCGGCTTCGGCGCGGTCCAGGCGTGCTTCGCCTACGAGGCCCAGATGGACAAGCTGGCGGCCAAGCTGGGCATCGACCCGGTCGAGTTCCGGCAGCTGAACGCCATGGAGCAGGGCACGATCATGCCGACCGGGCAGCCGGTCGACTCCCCGGCCCCGGTCGCCGAACTGCTGCGCCGCGTCAAGGCCCGTCCGCTGCCGCCCGAGCAGCAGTGGGCGACCGCGGGTGAGCAGGCCGACGTGCGCGCGCTGCCCGGCGGTCTGTCCAACACCACGCACGGCGAGGGCGTCGTACGGGGTGTGGGCTACGCGGTCGGCATCAAGAACGTCGGCTTCTCCGAGGGCTTCGACGACTACTCCACCGCCAAGGTGCGCATGGAGGTCGTGGGCGGCGAGCCCGTGGCGACCGTGCACACCGCGATGGCGGAGGTCGGCCAGGGCGGCGTCACCGTCCACGCCCAGATCGCCCGCACCGAGCTCGGTGTCACCCAGGTGACCATCCACCCGGCCGACACCCAGGTCGGCTCCGCCGGTTCCACCTCGGCCTCGCGCCAGACGTACGTCACCGGCGGCGCGGTCAAGAACACCTGCGAGCACGTCCGCGAGGCCGTCCTGGAGATCGGCCGCCGCAAGTTCGGCTCCTACCACCCGGCCTGGGCGACGGCCGAACTCCTCCTGGAGGGCGGCAAGGTCGTCACCGACGGCGGCGAGGTCCTCGCGGACCTCGTGGACGTCCTGGAGGACGAGGCGGTGGAGCTGGAGCTGGAGTGGCGCCACCGCCCCACCGAGGCGTTCGACCTCCGTACCGGCCAGGGCAACGGCCACGTCCAGTACTCCTTCGCCGCGCACCGCGCGGTCGTCGAGGTGGACACCGAGCTCGGCCTCGTCAAGGTCGTCGAGCTGGCGGTCGCCCAGGACGTCGGCAAGGCGCTCAACCCGCTGTCCGTCGTCGGCCAGATCCAGGGCGGCACCACCCAGGGCCTGGGCGTGGCGGTCATGGAGGAGATCATCGTCGACCCGAAGACCGCGAAGGTGCGCAACCCCTCCTTCACGGACTACCTCATCCCCACCATCCTCGACACGCCGACCATCCCGGTCGACGTGCTCGAACTCGCCGACGAGCACGCCCCGTACGGGCTGCGCGGCATCGGCGAGGCCCCGACCCTGTCGTCCACCCCGGCCGTCCTCGCGGCGATCCGGAACGCGACGGGTCTGGAGCTGAACAGGACCCCGGTCCGCCCCGAGCACCTCACGGGCACCGAGGCCTCCTGATCCCCTGAACCCTCCGGGCGGTGCGCGCCACCCGGGAACGTCACACTTCCCCGCCGCCCGCACCGCCCGGAGCCCCGAAGTACCGCACCGCTCGCGGTCCTTCACCCGCACCACCCGTATCACCGGCACCATAAGCAGCACCCGTACCACCAGCAGCACCCGTACCACCGGCATCACCAGGCAGTACCCGGATGTCCAGCACCACCCCCGCACTGCGGTACCGGAAGGAAACCGGTACCCCCGCAGCCGCGGAAACGTTCGTCTCGGGCCGTCCCCCGGGTCGTGCAGCCCACGCACCATCCCAAATCCCGCAGCTTGTCCGACTGAGTTCTCAAGTCTTATGCGGGTGCCCCTGTGAACCTTGGGAGTAGGCACCATGACCCAGCAGTCCGTGGAGCCGAAGACCACCGCAGAGGAGGCGGGCTCCGGCTCGCGCGTCCCCGCCGGCAGGTCTTGGCTCGACCGGTACTTTCACATAACGGACAGAGGATCCACGGTCGCGCAGGAGGTGCGCGGCGGCATCACCACCTTCATGGCGATGTGCTACATCCTCCTGCTCAACCCGCTGATCCTCTCGACGCCCGACGTCGACAAGCACACGCTGGGCCATGCGGGCCTGGTGACGGCCACCGCCCTCGCGGCCGCGGCCAGCACGCTGCTGATGGGCTTCATCGGCAAGGTCCCGCTCGCGCTGGCCGCCGGACTGAACGTCTCCGCGGCCCTGACCACCCAGGTGGTCCCCAACATGACCTGGCCGCAGGCCATGGGCATGTGCGTCATGTACGGCGTGGTCATCATGCTGCTGGTCGTCACCGGCCTCCGCGAGATGATCATGAACGCCATCCCGCTGCCCCTCAAGCACGCCATCACCATGGGCATCGGCATGTTCGTCGCCCTGCTCGGCCTGGTGAAGGCCGGGTTCGTCGGCAAGGGCCAGGGCGGCCCCGTCACCCTCGGCGCCACGGGCGAGCTGGTCGGCTGGCCGGTCTTCTTCTTCGCGGTGACCCTGCTCCTGATCTTCGCCCTCCAGGCGCGCAACGTCCCCGGCGCGATCCTGATCGGCATCGTGACCGGCACGGTCCTCTCGCTCGCGGTCACCAGGATCGCCGGCCTGGACGACAAGGACTGGGGCGGCCTCGCCCCGGGCCTGGACGGCAGCGCGGTCGCCAAGCCCGACTTCAACCTCCTCGGCGACGTCGAGTTCGGCGGCTGGGACCAGATCGGCGCCATCAGCGTCGGCATGATCGTCTTCACCCTGGTGCTGGCCGGCTTCTTCGACGCGATGGCCACCATCATCGGCGTCGGCCAGGAGGCCAAGCTCGCCGACGACAAGGGCCGGATGCCGGGCCTGTCCAAGGCGCTGTTCATCGACGGCGCGGGCGGCGCGATCGGCGGCGTCTCCGGCGCCTCCGGCCAGACCGTCTTCATCGAGTCCGCGACCGGCGCCGGCGAGGGCGCCCGCACCGGCCTCTCCTCGGTCGTCACCGGCCTCTTCTTCGCGGCGTGCCTCTTCTTCACCCCGCTCACCCAGTTGGTCCCGGCCCAGGTGGCCGCCGCCGCCCTGGTCGTGATCGGCTCGATGATGATGAGCGCGGCGCGGCACGTGGACTGGAACGACCGTTCGGTGTCGATCCCGGTGTTCCTCACCGTGGCCCTGATGCCGTTCACGTACAACATCACCGCCGGTGTCGGCGCGGGTGTCATCTCCTACACCGTCATCAAGGCGGCGCAGGGCAAGTGGCGGGAGATCGGCGGGTTCATGTGGGCCCTGTCCGCCATCTTCCTCGTCTACTTCGCGCTCAGCCCCATCGAGAACTGGCTGGGCGTCAAGTAGGCCACGACCGGGGCGTACGACCGGACGCCCTCCACCATCCTTACGCAGAGGGAGACCGAACATGCTGGACATCGCCGAGGAGCTGAACCGGTGGGTCGAGCAGGGCCGTGACTTCGCCGTCGCCACCGTGGTGGCGGTCGGCGGCAGCGCGCCCCGCCAGCCCGGCGCGGCGCTCGCCGTCGACGGCGAGGGCACGGCGATCGGTTCGGTCTCCGGCGGATGTGTGGAGGGCGCGGTCTACGAGCTGTGCCGCCAGGCGCTGGCGGACGGCGAGCCCGTCCTCGAACGCTTCGGCTACAGCGACGAGGACGCGTTCGCGGTCGGCCTCACCTGCGGCGGGATCATCGACATCCTGGTGACCCCGGTGCCCGCCGACTCCCCGTCGCGGGCGGTGTTCGCCGCCGCGCTCGCGACCGCGGCGGGCGACGGGGCGGCGGCCCTGGCCCGGGTCACCGACGGGCCGTCCGACCTGGTCGGCCGCCCGCTCCTGGTGCACCCCGACGGTACGTACGAGGGCGCCCTCGGCGGCCACCCCGAGCTCGACCGGGCGGTGGCGGACGAGGCGCGCGCCATGCTGGACGCGGGCCGCACCGGCACGCTGGTGCTGGGCGCGGACGGCCGGCTGTGCGGGCAGCCGCTCACGGTCCTGGTCGAGTCGAGCGTCCCGCCCCCGCGCATGATCGTCTTCGGTGCGATCGACTTCGCGTCGGCGCTGGTACGGGTGGGGAAGTTCCTGGGCTACCGGGTCACGGTGTGCGACGCGCGGCCCGTGTTCGCCACGCCCGTCCGCTTCCCGGAGGCCGACGAGATCGTGGTGGAGTGGCCGCACCGCTATCTGGAGTCGACCGAGGTCGACTCCCGTACGGTGCTGTGCGTCCTCACCCACGACGCGAAGTTCGACGTGCCCCTGCTCGAGCTGGCGCTGCGGCTGCCGGTGGCGTACGTGGGCGCGATGGGGTCGCGCCGCACGCACGAGGACCGCAACGCGCGGCTGCGCGAGGCGGGCGTGACGGAGCTGGAGCTCGCCCGCCTGCGATCGCCGATCGGCCTCGACCTCGGGGCGCGGACCCCGGAGGAGACGGCGTTGTCGATCGCGGCGGAGATTGTGGCGAGCCGGCGGGGTGGGGCGGGGGTGCCGCTCACCGGGGCGCACACCCCCATCCACCATGAGGGGCCTGAGGGGCCGGTGGGGCGGATAGGTTCGGTGGCGTAGTTTTCCTTCCCCCACCGCCCCCGCCCCTTCCCGACTGCGACACTTCGCGGCTCCGCCGCGGGGCCTCCGGCGGACGGCCCGCGGCTCAGTCTGCGGACCGTGCGTGGCTGCTCGCGCAGTTCCCCGCGCCCCCAAGGGGCTGTGGCCGAGCTGCGTTCTCGGGCTGCGGCGAAGTACCCCAGGCCGGCCCGCGGGCGAACGCGCAGCGAGGGGGGCCGCAGGCCGCGGTCTCCAAGGGGCGCGGGGAACTGCGCGAGCGACCCAGGGCGGCCCGTGGACGAACGCGCAGCGAGGGGGGCCGGAGGCCCTTTCAGGGGCGCGGGGAACTGCGCGACCAGCCACCCGCCGGCCCGCAGACAGAGCGCGAAGCGGGGTGCAGGGGCCGCAGGCCCCGCGGAGGGGGCGCAGGGGCGCAGCCCCGCTCGGGGCTCGGGGGCGAAGCCCCCAAAAACCGGCCTCACCCCCACCCACCCCTGGAGGGTCCAACCCCACCCATCCCCGGTGGGCCCCCCATCCCCCGGAAGGCCAGGGGAAGGGGCGGGGCGGGGGAGCCTCACGCCCCCGGCGACGCCAGCGCGTCCCCCACCCCCGTCCGCCCATACAGCACCACCCTCCCCGCCCGAGCCCTGCTCACCAGCCCCGTCCGATGCAGCACCGCCAGATGGTGGGAGACCGCGCTCGGCGTGACGGACAGGCGACGGGCCAGCTCCGTCGTGGACGCCGGGCCGTCAAGGGCCACCAGCAGCGCCGCCTTGGGCGCGCCCACCAGCGAGGCGAGAGCCCCGGGCGGCCGGGGCGGCCGGGACTCCCACAGTGTCCCCACCCCCCGAGCCGGATACGCGATCGTCGGCGGCTCGTGCGGCCCCACCGGACTGATCGCGTGCTGCGCGAACAGCGTCGGCACCAGCCACAGTCCCCGCCCGTCCACCGCCGCCCCCCACTCCAGGTCCCGGTGGACGAACAGCGTCAGCTCCCCGCCCCGCCACACCGCCGACGGATCCAGCGACGTGAGCACCGCCGCCGCCCCCTCGCGGGCCAGCAGCCGCGCCCGCCACACCATGTCCGCCTCCAGGACGGCCCGCATCCGCGGCCAGTGCGGCGCCATCGCCAGCTCCCAGTACGCCTCCAGGACATCCGCCACCGCGTCCCGCAACCCGCGTGGATCGGCGGCCAGTTCGGCCAGGCGCGGCGCGAGCGCGTGCCCGGCGTACGCCGTCCGGACGTCCGCCAGCGCCTTCGCGGGCGCCGTCTGCCGTACCCGCCGCAGCTCGTCCCGCACCTCCGGCAGCGGCGAGTCGGGGCGCGGGGTGAGGAAGTCCGGGATCCAGCCGCTGCCGCGCACGGTCAGTTCGTCGAGCAGCGCGGTGTCCAGGCCGGAGGCGTCGGCCAGCGCCGCCCGTGTCCGGCGCACCCACGGCAGGTGCAGCGCGTACTTGTCGGCGCGCCGCAGCGCCCACAGGCTGGTGGCGGTCTCCAGCAGCGGTGAGCAGGCGAAGCGCATGTCGGCGAGGTCGTCGACCCCCAGGCGGTAGCTGAGCATTGAGCCCCAGCCTAAATCTCTGTCGGTGCGCGGCGGAAGGCCGTTGGCTGGGGGCATGTCCACCACCTCTTCCGGGGTGGCAGCCCTGCTGCCACCCCGCGGCCCGCTGCGCGCCTACGCCCTCTCCACCCTCGTCGACTGGATCGGCAACGGCCTCTTCCACACCGGCGCCGCCCTCTTCTTCACCCGGATCGTCGGGCTCGGCGCCACCCAGGTCGGCCTCGGTCTGACGGTCGCCGCCCTGCTCGGACCCGCCGTCGCCGTCCCGGCCGGAAAGCTCGGGGACCGGTTCGGGCACCGCCGCGTCTATCTGGCCACCGTCCTCGTACGGGCCGTGGCCTTCGCCGGATACCTCTTCGTCGACGGCTTCGCCGGTTTCCTCGCCGTCGTCTGCGCCATCACGCTCGCCGAGAGCGCGTCCCGGCCGGTCCGCGGCGCCTACCTCGCCCGGATCGCGGACTCCTCGGCGCTCGTCGCGGCCAGCGCCCACACCCGGGTGATGCTCAACATCGGCTTCTCGCTCGGCAGTCTGGGCGCGGGCGCCGCCCTGGCCACCGACTCCCGTACCGGGTACACCGTCCTGGTCCTCGGCAACTGCGCCTCCTACGCGGCCGTCGCCGCCATCGTGGCCCGGATGCCGGACGACGGTGCGAGCCCCGCCCCGCGGCCGGACGCCGAGCGGCCCGCACACCGCCTCGCCGCCCTGCGTGACCGCCGCTTCCTCGCCCTCGCCGCGCTCTCCGGGCTGCTCTACGTCAACGCCGACATCCTCAACCTCGGCCTCCCGCTGTGGATTTCGGCCCGTACGCACGCGCCCACCTGGTCGGTGGCGGTGCTGATGCTGCTCAACACCGCGCTGGTGATCCTGCTCCAGGTGCGGGCCGCGCGCGGCAGCGACACCGTCGCCGGGGCGGCGGTCGCGGGCCGGCGCGCCGGATGGGCCCTGCTCGCCGCCTGCGCGGTGACGGCCACCACGGCAGCCCTCCCGCCGGTGGCCGCCGTGCTCGTGCTCACGGTCGGCGTGGCCCTGCTGACGGCGGGGGAGCTGCTCTCCTCGGCGAGCGGCTGGGGCGTCTCCTACGGGCTCGCCGACCCGCGCCGCCAGGGCGAGTTCCTGGGCGCCTGGAGCCTCGGCTCCGACCTGGCGAGGGCGGGCGGACCGCTCCTCGTCGCGGCCCTGGTCACCCACGGAGGAGTGGCGGGCTGGCTGCTCCTGGGCACCCTGTTCCTCGCGGCGGGCACGGTCACCGGGCCGCTCGCCGCGCGCGCGGAGCACGCCGCGGCTACGCGTCCTTCGGCGGAGTGTCCGACGTCGGCGAATACGGCTTGATGTCGAGCACCGGAGTGCCGTTGACGAGGTCCACCCCGTCGAAGTGGAGGACGTTGCCCTTCACCTCGCGGATCCGGACCAGGCTCAGACCGATGCGGTTGTGCCGGTTGGGCGTCCGGGTGGCGTAGACGCCGGTCGTACGCCCGCTCCCCTCCCAGCCGCGCGGCACCACCCGCAGCGGTGCGGCCTCCTCATCGGTCTGGTCGTGCAGCCAGGTCAGCAGCCACACGTACCAGCCCTCGGCGATGCCGTCGAGCCCTCCCGCGTACGGCTCGTAGAGCACGACCCGGCCCTGGTCCCCGTACGCCAGGGTCGCCTGCGGCGGCGTCTGCTGGGGGCGGGCGTACTCCGTAACGACATGGCCGATCGGCGACAGCGGCACCACCGCGTCGGCGCCGAGAGGGGCGGTCGGTTGGGACACCACGGATCTCCTCACACTCCGGAATCACGACAACTACGACAACCACGACAACCACAGAGAACGACAGCACATGCCGAACGACACTCGGCGCGGAACCGGCGGAGGATGCCTGAAACACACCGGTCGTGCGCGAAGCCGCGAGACAGATGCCTGACAATCAATAACGCTGACAATATAGTGGGCAGCCGGGAGCTACGGCCCGAGCCGTCGGGCCGGTCCGAGGAGGCAGCCCGTGAGACTGAGTCCGCCGTTACCCGAACCGCCGGGCATAGCCGCTGCCGTGCTCTGGCTCCCGTCCCGCCGCCTGGACACCGCCAGGGCGGTCGCGGCCGGGCGGCTCGACCAGGAGACCGCCGACCGGCTCGGCTACCGCGCGCTGAGCGAGAGCCCGGACCGGGCGGCCCCCGAGATGGCCGTGCTCGCGGCCCAGAAGGCGCTCGCCGACGCGGGCTGGTCCGGCGACGACCTCGGCCTGGTCGTCCACTCCTGGATCTACCACCAGGGGCATGACTTCTGGTCCGCGCCGCACTACGTGGCCCACGGCATCGGAGCCCGCCACGCCACCCCCGTGGGGGTGCAGCAGACCTCCAACGGCGCCGTGGCCGCCCTGGAAACCGCCGCGGGCCGCCTCGCGCTCGACCCCTCGGTCAACCGGTGCCTGATCACGACCGCCGACCGGTTCGTCGAGCCCGGCTTCGACCGCTGGTCGGGCGACATCGACGTGGCGTACGGGGACGCGGCCACCGCCCTGCTCCTCGACCGCGACGCGGGCCCCTACCGGCTGCTCGCCATCGCCTCGGTGAGCGTCCCCGAGTACGAGGTGCTCTACCGCGGCGACGACGCCTTCACCCCCGCCCCGCGCAGCACGTACGCCACGGTCAGCGCCCGGCGCACCAAACTCGTCTTCCGGGCGGGCGGCGGCTGGCCCAGGTTCGTCGCCGTACTGCGCCGCTCCGTGCAGCGCGTGGTGCTCGACGCCATCGCGGACGCCGGGCTCACCCCGGCCGACCCCCGGCTGCGCCTCCTCGTCCTGCCGCGCCTCAGCACCGGCGCCCTCGACCAGTTCTACGGGCCCTCCGTGCGTGAACTGGCCCTGCCCCACACCGAACTCCTCGACCTGGGCCGCGACACCGGGCACCTCGGAGCCGGGGACGTCGTGGCCAACCTCGCCACCCTCCAGGCCGACGACCGGCTCGCGCCGGGCGAGGTGGCGCTCTTCCTGAGCGCCGGCAACGGCTTCACCTGGTCCTGCGTCGCGGTATCCCGCGAATAGCCCCCGGCCGGTCACACCCGGCGGGCGCGGAACGTCTTTTCCGTGCGGGACTGCCGTACGGCTCTTTCGCCCAGCTTCCACAGTGAGAGGTGCAGTCGAGTGACGATGCGAAACGAGGCCCTGGTCATCGGCGCGGGTGTGGCCGGACTGACCACGGCGGTATGTCTGGCCGAGCGCGGCTTCACGGTCCGGGTCGTCGCCGAGCGCACGCCCCGGGAGACCACCTCGGCCGTGGCGGGAGCGATCGTCGGCGGTCCCGCGATCGCCGACGAGAGCGAGGCGGAGGCCAAGTTCGCTCCGACGGCCATCACCCGCCCCTGGCACCAGGCGAGCCTGGCCGAGTTCGGGGCGCTGGCCAAGCAGCCGGACAGCGGCGTCCGGCTGACCCGGGGCCGCCTGGTGAACCGGCGGGCCGCCGGCGGCCACGAGTGGGCGGCCCATCTGCCCGGCTACACGCCGTGCGGCGAGGAGGAGAGCGGCGGGTTCCCGGTGGCGTTCCGGGTCGATCTGCCGATCGTGGACATGCCCGTCTACCTGGACCACCTGGCCTCCCGGGTCACGGCCGCCGGGGGCAGCGTCGACGTGGGCACGGTGGACTCGCTGGAGGAGGCCGCCGCCCAGGCGCCGCTCGTCGTCAACTGCACGGGCGTGGGGGCGCGCGCCCTGGCCAACGACCCCAAGGTCTTCCCGGTCCGCGGCCAGCACGTCATCGTGGAGAACCCGGGCATCGAGGAGTTCTTCTTCGAGCAGAACCCCGGCCGCGACTCCACCGGCTACTTCCCGCACGGGCGCCGCCTGGTGTGCGGCGGGACCGCCGAGCGCGAGGTGTGGAGCATGGAACCGGACCCCGCCCAGACCGAGGAGATCCTGGCGCGCTGCGTCGCCGTGGAGCCGCGCATCGCCGGGGCGGAGGTCACCGGGGTCGAGGTCGGCCTGCGGGCGTCACGGCCGCAGACCCGCCTCGAAGTGGAGCCCCTCGGCTCGGCACGGGTGATCCACAACTACGGCCACGGCGGCATCGCGGTCGGCCTCTCCTGGGGCTGCGCCCAGGACGTCCTGCGGCTGGCGCTCTCCGGCGCCACCGCCGAAGTCGTCTCATGACGGCGTCCCCGGCGGCCGGCCCGGGCCCGCAGACCCTCTCGGCCGGTCCGGCCGTCCTGCTGAAACGG
Organism: Streptomyces sp. NPDC026377; assembly: GCF_055567715.1. Classification (NCBI taxonomy): domain Bacteria; kingdom Bacillati; phylum Actinomycetota; class Actinomycetes; order Kitasatosporales; family Streptomycetaceae; genus Streptomyces; species Streptomyces sp. NPDC026377. Next base: position 256,242 of record NZ_JBVHPV010000009.1, on the reverse strand, counting down.
CTCGACGCCCTCCTGGAGGGCTGGGGGACGGACAGCGGCGCCGAGCCGATGATCATGCCGCCGCTGCTCCCGGTCGCCGACCTCTCCCGCCTCGACGTGTACGAGAACTTCCCGCACCAGGCGCTCGTGGTGAGCACCCTGGACCTGACCCGCCATCAAGCAGGCGCCTCGTACGAGCGGTTCGCGCCGGACGCCCTCGAACCCGCGCTCTTCGGCCTCCCCTCGGCCGCCTGCTTCGCCGTCTACCTCCACCACGAGGGCCGTGCCCTGCCCGAGCGGACGACCGTGACCGTGCTCGGGCGCTGCTTCCGCCGCGAGGAGCACTACGACGGGCTGCGGCGCCTCCTCGGCTTCCATATGCGCGAGATCGTGGCGCTCGGCTCGTCCGACTTCACCCAGGAGCACCTGCGCCGGTTCGAGGAGCGGGTCACCGCCCTCACCGACGCCCTCGGCCTCGCCGTGCGCAAGGAGGCCGCGACCGACCCCTTCTACGACCGGGGCGGGCAGCGGGCGCTGCTCCAGCGCCTCTCGCCCGTCAAACACGAGTTCATCGTCGACGACCTGGCGATAGCCTCGCTCAACGTCCACCGCAACTTCTTCGGCGAGCGCTGCCGGATCACCCTGGAGAGCACGGGCCGCCCCGTTCACACCAGTTGCGCGGCCTTCGGCCTGGAGCGCTGGCTGTCGGTGCTCCACACGCGGTACGGGAGCTGGGAGGCGGCGACGGAGGCCGTGGAGAAGGCCGCCACGGCGCTCGGCGGCACGGTCCGCGCCCCCGGGGCCGAGCGGTGAGGGCGCCGGCCGCCGGACTGGCGGAAGTCGTCGCCTGGATCTCCCGGCGCCACCCGGAGGCGGGCGGGATCGGTGCGCAGGACGACCTGATCGAGAGCCGGCTCATCGACTCACTGGGCTTTCTGGAGTTCATCGTGCTGATCGAGCGGCTCAGCGGGCGGACGGTCGACATCGAGCACCTCGACCTCGACGACTTCCGCTCGCTGAGCCGGATCGAGCGGGCGTTCTTCAGTGGGCCGGACCCTCGGCCGTCGGGTCGTAGCTCGGCGGGCTGATCAGCGGATACACCTCGTAGTCCAGGTGCAGCCCGGCGGGGCTGCGGTAGAGCAGCCGCATCAGCTGCTCGTGCGACTCCACGTCGTAGATGTTGAGCCCCGCCGAGGCGCCCACCAGGATCCAGCGGTCCTTGATCAGCCCCTTCTCCTGGAGCTCCTGCGTGTAGCGGAAGCCCTCGGCGAGCTTCTGCTGGAACTCCTCGATACCGATGCCGACCGGGGCACGCTTGGCTATCACCGCGAACAGCGCCATGGATGCTTCTCCTTCAGTTGAGTGGGTTCGGGGCTTCCTGGTCCACGGGCGGCCCGGCGGGCATCCGCCGACCGCGGTCGGAGCGTTCGAAGCGGGCCCGGGCGAGGGTGCCGACGACCGACGACATCGCGGTCGCGGCGGCCGCGACGGCGAAGAGCGTCCCGAAGTCGCCGCGCCCCGCGAGCGGGCCGACGGCGGCCGTGCTGACGGCGGCCCCGGTGAAGACCGAGCAGGCGACGAGCGCGGCGGCGCTGCCGCGTGCCTCGGGTGCGGCCGCCTCCAGGACCCATGCCTGGAGCGCGGACTGGCCGACGGCGAGGGCGAGTCCGGCGAGCGCGCTGGCGATCAGGATGCCCGGCACCGACTGGGTGAGCGCGGCCGTGAGATAGCCCACGAAGAGCAGACCGGTGCCCCAGCCGAACATGCCCGCGCCGGTCGCGCGGGTGTCGAAGGCCCTGACGACGACACTGCCGCCGATGGCCGCCACCCCGTACGCGCTGGTCACCAGGCCCGACATCAGGGCGCTGCTGCCGTGCTTCTGCAGGGCCGCGTTGAAGAAGTTGAACAGGCCCATCATCGCCGCGCCCTCGACGAGGGTGAACGGGATGAGGAACCGGAACCAGCCGTCCCCGAGCACCTGGGCGAACCGCTCCCGCACGCTGGGGCCCTCGGCGCCCTCGGCCCGGGGCGCCTCCGGCAGCCGGGTGTACACCACGGCGAGCAGGGGCGCGGCCACCGCCGGGATGAGCAGGGGCGAGCGCCAGTCGAACAGTTCGGTGAGGGCGCCCGCGACGACGGTCGCCAAGGCGGCGCCGACCGCGCTGGAGGACATGATCGCCGCCATGGTGCGCTGGCGGCGCTCCATCGGGATGTGGTCGCCCACGTACGCGACGGTCACCGGGATGAGGGCGGCGGCGAAGCCGCCGGCGACCGCCCGGCCTGCGATCAGCAGCGCCGCGTCGGGCGCCAGGGCCGCCGCCAGATCGGCGAGGCCGAGCCCGAACAGCGCGGTCCGCAGCACGCGCACCCGGCCCACGCGGTCCGAGATCGCGCCGTGCACCGGCTGCATGATGCCGACCATCGCCAGATAGCCGGTGAGGGCGAGCGTGGTGGTGCCCAGACCGACGTCGAAGTCCTTGGAGACGGGGACCAGGACCGGGTTGATGACGACCAGGTCGAAGTCGAGCAGGAAGAACCCCGCGCACAGGATGGCCACCACCGCGCGGTCGCCGGGCTTCCCGTCCGTAGGCTGCCCCCTCATCGCGTCACCGCCCGCACCGCGACGCAGGACCAGCTGAAGCCGCCGCCCAGGCTGAGCAGCAGCGCCACCTCGCCTTCCGTGAGCCGCTTGTCGGTGTGCAGGGCCGCCAGGTTGGCGGCCGAGTCCCCAGCGCCCAGGTGCCCGGTCCCGCCGCCCAGGTTGAGGATCTCCGCGTGGCACAGACCCAGGTGTGCGACGGCCGGGTGGAGGAACTCCTCCAGCGGCCCGGAGCCCAGCCGGGGGAGGGCGAGGAAGCGTACCCGGGGGTCGTCGGGGGCGAGCCCGGCCTCGGTCAGCGCGGTGGCGACGACGTCGGGGACGGCCTCGGCCATCGCCGCCGCGAACCGGGGCTCGGCCCCCGAGGCGACGAAGGCGCGTTTGGTGCGGCGCACGTCCACCTGGGGCAGGGTGCGGGGCATCGAGCTGAACTCGTCGTCGCCGCGGTGCATCGTCTCGTACTCCGAACGCGCCACGGTGGCCACCGACAGCAGCTCGTACGGGCCCTGGGCGCGGTCCAGGAGGAGGGCGGTCCCGGCGTCGCCGTAGACCAGCTCGTAGTCGCCGAGCCAGCGGTCGAAGGCGGGCGGCAGGAAGCGGTCGCCGGTGGTGACCGCGGCGCGGGCCACGGACGGGTCCGCGATCATGCGGGCGGCGGCGACTTCGAGTGCGGCGGCTCCGCCGTTGCACATCTGCTGGACGCCCACGGCGGGCACGTTCGAGGCGCCGATGTGGTGGGCGACGTAGTTGGCGGGTGCCCAGAAGTCGTGGCCCTGGTGGTAGGTCCAGGCGTGCGCGACCAGGCCGAGGTCCGCCCCGTCCCACCCGGCGGCGGCCAGCGCGTCGGTGGCGGCGAGGACCGCCATCTCCGGGGCGGCGTGGTCGGGGCTGACGGTGACCTCGCGGTAGCCCAGGCGGGTCGCCGCTGTCTCCTCGTCGACCCGGCCGGCCGCGAGGGCGGCCTCGGTGGTCTCGCGCCGGTCCGGGAGCCAGAGCGTCGCGGCCGCGATCCGCAGCGGCGTGGTCAGGGGCGGGGACAGACGCACGGGGTCCTCCCGGAAGGGGCCCCGGAGGGCATCGTCAGTGATGCGGATTATCAGCGAGAGTCTTCCCCTCTCCGGGATACCGCGTCAAGGGCCGAAAGGCGCAAGTCGCGCGCCCGTCAAGGCCCTCACGCGCCCCGGTGGAACGCGCTGGGGGTGCGGGGCGGGCGCCGGCCCGTTTCCCGGGTCCGCCAGCCGCGCAATCTGTCCGCATCCGGAAGGTTATGCCCGAAGCTCGCGCGCGCGGCCGATTGTGCGCGGTCCCGGCGGGCCGCGCCGCCCGTCTCCGTACCCCGCCACGCGTGATCCGTACGGCGGTCCACCGGCCCCGCACACCCCGCCACCCGCACGATGTCCCCGGCGGGTGTCCACCTGTGCAACTCCGGGGAATAGAAGCGTCCGGAGGAGGTCGTGTGTTAAACAGAGCGCAACTCGTCCTCGACTGGCGAGAGTTGACCGGAACAGCACGCATTTACCCGTCCGCTTCCGCAGCGGAGTGTCGCTTACACAGAGGTGATGCATGGACGACCTGGCCGGCACCACGAGCACCGACTTCTCCCTGAGCGCCCGGGAGATCGAGCAGTTCCACCGGGACGGATACATCGGCCCGTTCGACCTCTACGAACCCGACGAGATGGAGAAGAACCTCCGCGCCCTGCGCCCCAAGCTGCTCAACACCAAGCGCGCGATCTACGGGCAGGAGAAGGCGGTCTCCGGCGTCACCAACCTCGCCAACTACGACCGCCACCTCGACGTCGACTTCCTCGCCGACCACATCACCCGCCCCGAGATCGTCCACCGGGTCGCCAGCCTCCTCGGTCCCGACGTGCTCTGCTGGCGCACCGAGTTCTTCCCGAAGTACCCCGGCGACGAGGGCACGGACTGGCACCAGGCCGACAACTTCTCCAACGTGGCCGGATCCAAGCACCCCCAGATCGTCTGGCCCGAGGACTCCGAGTTCGGCGGCACCATCACCGTCTGGTCGGCGTTCACCGACGCCGGCGTGGAGATGGGCTGCCTCCAGTTCATCCCCGGGTCGCACCGGACGATGAACTACGACGAGTCCAAGGTCATGACGTACGACGCGGACTCCATCGGCAAGGTGGAGAAGGGCGGCGTGCGGCGCGGCTTCTTCGGCTACGACTACCGCCAGCTCCAGAAGGACCCGAACTGGAGCCCGGACGAGTCCCAGGCCAAGTCGATGGTGCTCAAGCAGGGCCAGTTCATCGTCTTCTGGTCGACCCTGATGCACGCCTCGCACCCGCACGCGGGCCTGACCGACCACATGCGGCTCGGGTACGCGGCCCGCTATCTGCCGACCCAGGTGCGGGTCTACCCGTACTCGGACGCCCTGGAGGAGTTCGGCGGGGAGGCCAGCCTCGACCGGTTCGGCTGCGTCCTGGTGTCCGGCGAGGACAGGTACGGGCACAACCGGTTCGTCGACCGGACCGTCAACGGCACGCCGTTCCGGCCCGCCCGCTGAACCGGGCCGGCCACTCCCGCTCCGACGTCGCCACATCCCGAGGGGTGTCCGCGCTGGAAAGACTCGACGCAACCCGACTCACCGGCACCGAGGCGGCCTTCGCCCTCCACCGCCGGATCAACCGGACCGCCACCGACTACCCGCGGGACACCTCCGTGCCCGCGCTCTTCGCCGCGAGCGCCGCGCGGGACCCCGAGGCGCCCGCGGTGGTGCAGGAGAAGCGCGCGTACACCTACGGCCGGCTCGACCGGCTCTCCAACGGCCTGGCCCGCCGACTCCTCGCCGAGGGCTTCACGCCGGGCTCGACCGTCGGCGTCTGTCTGACCCGCTCGCCGGAACTGATCGTGGCGCTGCTCGCGGTGCTCAAGTGCGGGGGCGCGTATCTGCCCTTCGACGCGGGCTGGCCCGACGAACGGCTGCACGGCCTGTTCGCGCGGGCCGACTGCCGCTGGGTGCTGACCGACCGCCGTGAACAGCTCGCCCGGCGGCTCGGCGAGTGCCGTGTCCTGCCGGTGGAAGGCGCGTTGGAGGAGCACGAGGAGGCCCCGGCCGTCGAGATCGACGGCGGGGCGCTCGCGTACGTCAACTTCACCTCCGGCTCCACCGGCCGCCCCAAGGGCGTGGCCATCCGTCACCGCAGCATCGCCCGGCTCGTCCTCGGCGCCCGCTTCGCCCGGCTGGAGGCGGACAGCCGGCTGCTCCAGCTCGCACCGGTCACCTTCGACGCCGCCACCTTCGAGATCTGGGGCGCGCTGCTCAACGGCGGCACCTGCGTGCTCTACCCGGAGGGCCTGGTGCGCCTCTCCCGGCTCGGGCGGGTCATCGACGAGCACCGCGTCACGGTCGTCTTCCTCACCACCGCCCTGTTCAACGCCGTCGTCGACGAGGAGCCCGGCGCCCTGGACGGCACCGAGACCGTCCTCATGGGCGGTGAGCTCCACTCGATCCCGCACGTGACGGCGGCGCTGCGCCGGTACGGGCCGGGCCGCCTCGTCCATGTCTACGGGCCCACCGAGGCCACCACCTTCGCCACCTACCACCGGATCGACCGGCTCGTCCCCGACTCCGCGCTGCTGCCGATCGGCACCCCCATCCAGAACACCCGGCTCTACGTGATCGACGGGACCACCCTGTGCGAGCCCGGCCGGACCGGAGAGATCTGTCTGGCGGGCGACGGGCTCTCGCCCGGCTACCTCGGCATGCCCGAGCTCACCGCCGAGCGGTTCGTGGACCGCGTGGTCGACGGCGTCGGCGAACGGCTCTACCGCACCGGTGACCACGGCACCCTGCTCCCCGACGGCTCGCTCGTCTTCCAGGGCCGTGAGGACGACCAGGTGAAGATCAACGGCTTCCGCATCGAGCTGGGCGAGGTCGCCCACCACCTCGACCGCCACCCGGCGGTGCGGCGCAGCCACGTCACGGTGAGCACCGAACGCGGCGAACGGTCCCTGGTGGCCTTCGTGGTGGCGGACCGGTCCGCCACCCCCGCCTCGCTGCGCCACCATCTGCGGACCCGGCTCCCCGCGTATCTGGTCCCGGCCCGCATCCACCTCTGCGAGGCGCTGCCGCTGACGGCGACCGGCAAGGTCGACGGCCGCGCGCTGCTCGCCGCCCACGACACCCACACCCCACCCCCCGCCGCCCCGGCCGCCCGGCCGGTGGCCTCGCGGGACTGACCGGACGGAGGAGAAGGCCATGACTTCCCAGGACTCCCAGGCGGCGCTCGGCACGCCGCCCATGACCGCGACCGAGGAGGCGATCGCCGACATCTGGCGCGGTCTGTTCGGCATCACCGAGGTGGCCGTCGGCGACGACTTCTTCGAGCTCGGCGGCAACTCCCTCACCGCCATCAAGTTCCTGTCCCGGGTGGAGGAGCGCTTCGCCGTCGACGTGCTGCTGCCCGAGACCCTCTACGAGGACGCCCGGCTGAGCAGCCTGGCCAAGGCCGTCGACGAGGCGATGGCGTAGGCCCGCCGTGCGCCCCGTGCCGCGCGCCGCCGCCCCGCCCCGGACGGCCTGCGACCCGTTCGCCCGGTTCTCCGGCGACGCCCCGGCCGCCCTGCGGCTGTACTGCTTCCCGTACGCGGGCGGCGGCACCCAGGTCTTCCGCGACTGGCAGGCACGGGTGCCGCCGGGCATCGGGGTGACCGGCATCCGGCTGCCCGGGCGCGAACAGCGCTTCCGGGAGCGGCCCTTCGACTCCTGGCCGCAGGCGCTCGGGGCCCTGACCGAGGCCCTGGCCCCCGAGACCGCCCGCGGGCCGTACGCCTTCTTCGGCCACAGCCTGGGCGCCCGGCTCGCCTATGAACTCACCCACCGGCTCACCATCGAAGGCCACCGCCCGCCCGAACTCCTGGTCGTCTCGGCGTGCCGCGCGCCGGGCGTCCCGGCGCGCACCCCGCCCATGCACACCATGGACGGACCCACCCTGCACCGGCGGCTGCGCGAGATGAACGGCGTCCCGCCCGAAGTCCTCGCCAGCCGCGCCCTGATGACGCTCCTGGAGCCGGTGCTCCGGGCCGACCTGCGGCTCGCCGAGACCTGGCCGGCCTCACCCGGGCGGATCACGGCGCCGATCCTGGCGCTGTGCGGTGAGGACGACGACATCGACCCGTACGAGGACATGGCCGCCTGGAAGCACCACACCACCGGGGAGTTCACACTCCGGTCCTTTCCCGCCGGGCACTTCTTCCTGCGCGACGAGGAGGAGGCCGTGCTCACGACGGTCTGCGGACGGCTGGGGACGGGGGGCGCGCGGTGACCGACGTGCTGAGCGGCCCCTCGGCCCATCTGACGCCCGCGCACGAGGAGTTCCGCACCTCGCTCCGTACGTTCTTCCGCAAGGAGGTCCTGCCGTACGCGGCCGAGTGGGAGCGGCGGCGCGCGATGCCGCGCTCGGCCTGGCACGCCTTCGCCGCCGAGGGGCTCCTCGGCCTCAACCACCCCCGGTCCGTGGGCGGCGCCGGACTCGACCTCTTCCACTCGGTGGTCTTCCTGGAGGAGCTGGGCCGCACCGGCTTCGGGGGAGTGCGGTTCGCGGTGGCCCTCCACGCCTACATGGGCACCAGCTACCTCGCCACCAACGGCTCGCCCGGGCTCCAGCAGCGCTATCTGCGCCCGGCCGTGGCCGGTGACCTGATCGCTGGCCTGGCGATCACCGAACCGCAGGCGGGGTCGGATCTCGGGCGGCTTCAGGCGACGGCCGTCGAGGACGGCGACCACCTGGTGGTCGACGCCGAGAAGCGGTTCGTCGTCAACGGCGGCTACGCGGACTTCTTCGTGACGGCGGTACGGACCGGTGAGCCGCGCTCCCACGGCGGCCAGGGCAGTCTGAGTCTGCTCGTCGTGGACCGCGCCGCCGAGGGTGTCCGTATCCGGCCCAACGACTCGATCGCCTGGCGTGCCTGCGCCATGGCGGACGTGAGCATGCGCGGGGTGCGGGTGCCCAAGGAGAACATGATCGGCCGCCGCAACTCCGGCTTCGTCCAGATCATGAAGAACATGCAGCTGGAGCGGCTCGCCGCGGGGATCTCGGCGGTCGGGGACGCGGCCAACTGCCTGGACCTGACCTGGCGGCACCTCAAGGGCCGGGCCATGTTCGAGTCGACGCTCAGCGCCAAGCAGGCCGTCCGCCACAAGATGGCCGATCTGCTCACCGAGGTGGAGGCGGCCCGCCGGCTCACCCACCACGCGGCCTGGTGCTACGCCCGCGACCCGCTGTCGATCACGGCCTGTTCGATGGCTAAGCTCAAGGCCACCGAAGTGGCCCGGACCGTGGCCGAGGAGTGCCGCCATCTGCACGGCTCCGAGGGGTTCCGGGAGGGCGCGCCGATCGTCCGGGCCGTGCATGACGCCCACGCCGCCACCGTCGCCGCCGGGGCGAGCGAGGTCATGCGCGACATCGTCGTACAGAGCGGATACGAGGAGTTGCCGTGACCACGTCCGAGACGGAGGCGACGAGCGCCGGCGGCCCACCGGGCCCAGGCCCCGGCCCCGGCCGGCCCACGGGCCTGGCGTCCGAGCTGGTCAGGGCCGGAACGGTCGGGCTGATCGCCGCGTTCGTGGGCTTCTCCAGCTCGTTCGCGATCGTCCTCGAAGGCCTCAGCCGGGTCGGTGCGAGCCGCGCCGAGGCGGCGTCCGGCCTGATGGCGCTCTGCGTCGCGATGGGCGCCTGCGCGATCTTCCTCAGTCTGCGGCTGCGGATGCCGGTCAGCGTGGCCTGGTCGACCCCCGGGGCGGCGCTGCTGGCCGGCGCGGCCTCGGTCGACGGCGGATTCGCCGCGGCCGTCGGCGCGTTCCTCGTCGCCGCCGCACTGATCGTGGTCACCGGCCTGTGGAAGCCGCTCGGACGCGCTGTCTCGGCCATCCCGAAACCCCTGGCCAACGCCATGCTCGCGGGCATCCTGCTGCCGCTGTGCCTGGCCCCCGCCAAGGCCGTCCAGGAGAAACCGGCGCTGGGCCTGGCCATCGTCGGCGTCTGGGCGGTGGTCGGCGCCTTCCGGAAGCTGTACGCGGTCCCGGCGGCGGTCGTCGTCGCGGTGGTCCTGATCACCGCGACCACGCACATATCCGCCGCCGACCTTGGCCCCCTGTGGCCCCGGCCGGTCCTGGTCGCACCGGACTTCACGGCGGCGGCCGTGCTCGGCATCGCGCTGCCGCTGTACGTGGTGACCATGGCCTCGCAGAACATCCCCGGCATCGCGGTCCTGAACGTCAACGGCTACGAGCCGGAGCCGGGCCCGCTGTTCGGCTGGACCGGCGCCTTCGGCCTGGCCTCGGCGCCCTTCGGCGGCCACGCCGTCAACCTCGCCGCGATCACTGCCGCCCTGTGCGCCGACGAGAACGCCGGCCCCGACCCGCGCAAGCGCTACCGGGCGGCGGCCATCGGCGGCGGCGCCTACATCCTGCTCGGCCTGGGGGCGGGAGCGGCGGTGGCGTTCGTCGGCGCGGCCCCGCCCACCCTGATCGAGGCGGTGGCGGGTCTGGCGCTGCTGGGGGCGCTCGGCAACTCGCTGGTGGGAGCGGTCACCGACCCGGGCGACCGGGAGGCGGCGGTCGTCACGCTGGTGGTGACGGTGTCGGGCGTGCAGTTCTTCGGGATCAGCGGCGCGTTCTGGGGCCTGCTGGCCGGGGGCGCGCTGTACGCCGCGAAGCGGCGGCTGCCCGCGAAATGAGGCGGCGCGCGGCGAGCGCTCACCGGTCCGGGAAGAGGTGCGCCTCGATCGCCTCGTTGTACTTCTGGAGCGCGAACTCCTGCGTACCGAAGCAGTGTTCCTCGTTCGCCCCGCTCGTCAGGCCGATCTGGATCTCCCGGTAGATCTCCAGGTCCTCGTACTGCACCTGGTACGTCAGCTGCCGGTTCTCCTCCCACTGCTCGGCGCTGCCCTCGCCCACCGATCCCTTCGGCACGATGAGGCGCAGTTTCACGAGCGTACGGGTCGGGCCCAGCGGGTGGCTGGTGATCCACAGGAAGTGGTCCGACTGGTGGAGCACCGTCTCGTTGGGGAAGATCGTGTGGATCACGTTCGCCACCGACAGCAGACGCCGTTCGGAACGTTCCGTCTTCGTGATGAAGTTTATCGACCGCTTGGGCAGGATGGAGCGGAGATGAGGACCGAAGGAGTCGAAGAAGAACGTGCTGTTCTCGAAGAGCGGGTTGGCGCTCTTCGCGTGCAGGAACGGGAAGTGGTAGCCCTCGAGAGTGCCCTCCACGACCAGCTTCCAATTGATCTCCCATTCCTGGCTCTCCGCGCCGTGGATCTCGTACGAGGAGAGATCGAGGTCGGCGATGTCGGGCCGGAAGTCGCCCAGGAACGCGTCGAGGTCGGCGCGTCCCGGTTTCTCCTCGGGCATCAGCCAGACGAATCCGTACGCCTCCACCGCCGGCAGCGCCACCAGATTGCGCTTCCCCCGCTCGACGCCGGGGAAGCAGTGCGGGCTCGGGATCGCGGCGAGGGTGCCGTCCAGGTCGTAACGCCAGGCATGATAGCCGCAGGTGAACTGCTTGCGCAGCCCGGACGGCTCCTTCTCCAGACGCGCCCCGCGATGCCGGCAGGCGTTGAGGAAGACATGCGCCGCGCCGTCCTGGTCGCGGCTGACGATCAGCGGCCTGCCGAAATGCTCCAGGGTTGCGAAGCTGCCGGGCTCGGGAATCTCCGAGCCGTGCACCAGCATGGAGGGCAACCGGGTGAAAATGCGGTCGAGTTCCGCCTGGTACCACTGCCGGGAGTGATAGCGGTCGACGCTCACCCGCGTGTCCGTGTCGGTCAGCGGGAGGCGTTTGTCGCGCAGATGCTCCAGGGCACGGTCGAGAATCCGGAGTTCCTCGTCGCGATCCATCCGTCAACTCCCATCCAAGTCCCGTGCGCACAACGGTGATCACTGGGTCGGGGTTCGGGTGCGGCGTAATTCTATAGGGGTTCCTTTGCGGTGACGAGGGTTGTTCAATGTCAAAAAGAGCGCGGTTGAACGGCGGTTGTGCCCATCGGTGATTCGCCGGTAGAACGGCCGCACAGCGGAACACCCTGCGGCCCGACAGGAGTGCCCCGACATGCCGACGCATCGCGTACTCGCCCAAGCCGCGGCGCCCCCCACCCAGCAATTCCTCCTCGCCCTCGCGGTCATCCTCGCCGCGGCGTTCGCGCTGTCCCGGCTCGCCCGGCGGGTGCGGCAGCCCGCGGTGATGGGCGAGATCGTCGGCGGCATCCTGCTCGGCCCCAGCCTCCTCTCCCTCCTCCCGGGCGCCGTGGAGACGAAGCTGGTCCCGCCCGCGACGCTGCCCTACCTCCACCTCCTTTCCCAACTGGGCCTGGTTCTCTTCATGTTCGGCGTCGGCTACCACCTGGACCTCGGGCAGCTGCGCACCCCCGGCGCGAAAAAGCGGGTGGCGGCGGTCTCGCTGGCCTCGGTGGCGCTGCCGTTCGGGCTCGGCGTGGGCCTCGCGTACGGGATCCACCCCTGGCTGGATCAGTCCGAGCTCACGACGGAAGGACGGCTGGGCCCGGCGCTCTTCCTCGGCGCGGCCATGTCCATCACCGCCTTCCCCGTCCTCGCCCGCATTCTGGCCGAACGGGGCCTGTACAAGGACCCGTTGGGCACGCTCTCGCTCGCCTGTGCGGCGGTCCAGGACTTCCTCGCCTGGTGCATCCTGGCGGCGGTGGTCGTGGTGGTCCGCGCGAGCGGGCCGTGGCCGCTAACCCGGATGGCGCTGGAGTCGGCGCTGCTGCTCGCCGCGCTCGTCCTGCTCGTACGGCCGGGGCTCACCTGGCTCCTCGACCCGGCCAGACCCTGGGCGGGCGGCCCCGCGCCCACCCACGCCGTCCTCGTCGTCGGCCTCCTGCTGAGCGCCGTCGCCACCGAGGAGATCGGCCTGCACGCCGTCTTCGGCGCGTTCGCCTTCGGCGCCGTCGTCCCGCACCGCCCCATCGAGGCGTGCGCCCCGCAGGTCCCCGAGCGGATCGAGCAGACCAGCCTGCTGCTCCTGCCGGTCTTCTTCACCGTCACCGGGATGTCCGTGGACGTCTCCGGCCTCGGCGTCCGGGGCCTGCTGATGACGGGGGCGGTCGTGGTGGTGGCCTGCGTGGGCAAGTTCACCGGCGCCTTCGGCGCGGCCCGCCTGACGGGGGCGAGCCCCCAGGAGGCGACGGCGCTCGGGGTGCTCCTGAACTGCCGCGGCCTGACCGAACTGGTCATCCTCAACGTGGGCCTGGGCCTCGGCGTCATCGACACCCGCCTGTTCACGGCGATGGTGCTGATGGCGGTGGTGACGACGCTGATGACGGGGCCACTGCTGGAACGGGTCCGCCCCTCGCGGTCCCCGGCTCCCGAGGGCGCGCCCGCGGACCGGCCGCTTCACAACCCGGCCTGACGCGCGCCTGAAGCGGACCCTCCGCGAGTTCCTCGGCGCGCGTTGGCGAGTGGGACCGCAGCGGCCACAGCGTGGCTCCGGGGCTCGGCGGAGGTGGCACCGACCGGTGACCCGTCCCAGGCCCACGGCGTGCACAGTGCACCGGCGGTTCGAGGGGGCGGCTTGGGCTGTCCTTACCGTGAACGCGGAGGCCCTCCACGTCCTCGCCTCCCCGTGTGGTCCGCCCACCCGTTACTTCCACCCGGTGAGCGGCCCCGGCGACGGCTTGGCGGGAATCGCCCGGGACGACGGACGGGGGTGAGTTCCCGGGCGGACGCGGAGGGGAAGAGGTCCGGTGAGCGCGCACCGCGCCCGCGCTTCGATAGGCTCGGCGCCGTAAGCGCCGGGTAAAGGGACATGCGGGGGCAAACAGTGTCGGATCATCAGGGTCAGTCGAGCCGTGGCGGAACGGACGGGTCGGCGGCGGATGCGGGAGTGTTCCAGCCGCTCGCCGAGGACGACCCGCAGTCCGTGGCCGGATACCTGCTCAGCGCCCGGCTCGGCGCCGGCGGCATGGGCAAGGTGTACCTCTCCTACACGCCCGGCGGGCGCCCGGTCGCGATCAAGGTGATCCGGCCCGAGTTCGCCGAGGACCCCGACTTCCGCCGCCGCTTCCAGCAGGAGGTGCGGGCCGCGCAGCGGGTGCAGGGCCTCTACACCGCGCCGGTGGTCGACAGCGACACCGACGGGCCGCGCCCGTGGCTGGCCACGGCCTACGTCCAGGGGCCGTCCCTGCACGCGGCCGTCGCCTCCCACGGCGCGATGCCGGTGGGCACCGTGCTGCTGCTGGTGGCCGGGATCGCCGAGGCGCTCCAGGTCATCCACCAGGCGGGCATCGTCCACCGCGACCTCAAGCCGTCCAACGTGCTGCTCGCGGTCGACGGGCCGCGCGTGATCGACTTCGGCATCGCCCGCGCCGCGGACGCCACCGCGCTCACCGGTACCGGCGTCAGCGTCGGCACTCCCTCCTTCATGTCGCCCGAGCAGGCGTCCGGGACGAGCTGCACGGCGGCGACCGACGTCTTCGCCCTCGGCCAGATCGCGGTCTTCGCCGCGACGGGCTCCGCGGCCTTCGGCGACGGGTCCTCGCACGCCGTCCTCTACCGGATCGTGCACGAGGACCCGGACCTCTCGCGCCTGCCGGACGAGCTACGCGAGATCGTCACCGCCTGCCTCAGCAAGGACCCGGCCCACCGGCCGTCCCCCGCCCAGGTCATCGAGATGTGCCGCCGGGCCTCCCAGGACCCGGCGCTGCGCCGCCCGGAGGGCTGGCTGCCCTCCTCGTACGCGGCCGACCTCACCCAGGCGGCCGCCCCGACCCCGCCGCCCCAGCCGGCCCACCCGCCGACGCAGGCGGCCCCGGCCACGCCCCCGGCGTACCCCCCGACCCAGGCCGCCCCGCACACCCCGCCCGTGCACCCGCCGACCCAGCCCGCCTATGCGCACCCCGTACAGCCCCACGCCGCGCAGCCCCACCCCGGACAGCCGCAGTACGTCGGTCCGCCCGCCCCGGGAACCGTCACCGCCCAGCCGTCGGGAACGGGGCCGACACAGCCGCCGCGCAAGCGGAAGCGGGCCGCGCTGGTCGTCGCGGTCGCGGCCGCCGCCGCGCTCATCGGCGTCGGCGGATACCTGGTGAGCCAGCTCGCGGACGGCGACTCGGACGGCGGCACGCCCGCCCGCGGGGACAAGGACAACAACAGCGTCCAGCCCAGCAGTTCCACTCCGGGCACCGGCTCCGGCTCCGCCAGCTCCAGCTCCGGCAACAAGCCCCCGGCGACGCCGAAGGGAGCCGTGTACGACAACATCAGCATTCCCCAGGGGTACTCGGTGAACTTCGCCGACGAGCCCCCCCAGCCCCAGAAGTTGGACGTGTTCTACGAGGGCGACTTCGGCTACGCGGCCGACCCGATCAACGGGGACGCCCTCGCCACCAACCAGACCAAGAACACCATGGCCCTGCTGACGCCCGGCGAGCCGGGGACCCTGGCCGGCTGCCGCGCCAACACCCGGTACACCACGTCGATCACGAAGGACAAGCTCGGCAAGGGCTCCCGGATCTGCGTGAAGACCGGCTCCGGGCACTACGGCCTGGTCACCGTGCGCGAATTCGCGCCGAAGGAGTCGGCGAGCCAGTTCGTCGGCGTGGACCTCACGGTGTGGCGCAACGTCGCCACCTCCTGAACGCGCCGGCCCGCGGCGGGGCCGCCGACCCTCGCGGCCCCCGTCCCCCTCAGGCCGGGCTCAGCGGATGGGCCGCCGTGGCCGAGCGCGGCGGCCAGGCGCGCGGGGCCAGGATGCCGAGCACATAGGCGCGGGCGACGAGGGCCGGGCGGGTCGCCGCGCCCAGGAGGTCCCGCAGACGGCTGAGGTGGTAGTCGACCGTCTGCCGGGACAGCTTCAGCGAGGTGGCGATCTCGCTGTTGCTGCTGCCCGCCGCCAGCAGCGACAGGATGCGGACCTGCGCGGGGGTCAGTGACGGATGGGCCTCGTGGGCGAGGCTCTGGTGGGTGACGACCGCCCACACGTGCCGGGCCCGGGCGGTGGAGTGGCCCACCGTCGTGAGATGGATCTGCGCGCGGCGCTGGCGCCCCCGGGTGTCGAGCAGCACCGCTGAGGTCTCCACCCGTCTGGTGCGGCGCGCTATGAGCCCGTCCCACCTGCGGTGCAGCCGCTCCAGTCCGGGTTCGGGGGCGAGCAGGGTGTGCGCGCGGCGCCCGACCAGGTCGGGCAGGCTGAGATGGAAGAGCTCGGCCGCCGCCGTACTCGCCTCGACCACGCGCCCGTTCGCCGACAGCAGCGCGCAGGGCAGTCCGCTGTGGTCGCGCAGCGCCTGGAGGCTGTCCTCGGCCGCCTGCCACTGGAGCATCGCGCGCAGCCGGTCGGTGATGTCCACGTAGATCCCGGCGACACAGGTGCGCGCGTTCTCCCGGACCGGGAACCGGTGGCCCACGGCCCGCCCCGCGCTGCCGTCCGGGCGCCGGTAGTCCAGGGTGTGGCGCACCGGCGTCCCCCGGCTGAGGACCTCCTGGTCCAGGGCGCGGAAGTGGACGGCCTCGGCCGGCGCGTCGAAGTCCTCGATGTACTTGCCGACGAGTCTGTCCGGAACGGTCCCGTACAGATGCGCGTAGGCGTGGTTGGCCCAGAGATAGCGGCCCTCGCCGTCCCGGATGAAGGCGGCGGCCGGGGCGAGGTCGGCCAGGCCCGCGAACGCGGCGTACCGGCGCGGGAGCCCGGGGCGGGCGTCGGCCTGGGGCGCGCCCGGGCCGGTGAGGGCGCCGCCGCCCCGCTCCCGCACCTGCCACGGCTCGTCGACCTCCCCCCAGAACACCGGGAAATGTTCGAGCAGCGCCTTCAGACTGGCGTCTTCCACAGCGGTCCCTCCGTCCCTGTGCGACCCGTGCGCCACTGGCTGACGCAGAGTCACAACGCGATGCGTATCCCGTCCCGATCCCGCGCATGCTCGGTTCTCGGCCGAAGTGACGGCCGCCCCCGCACCCCCCACGGCCTCTGCCCACTCCCCGAACGGGCGTTGCTATTCAGGCATTTGCCTGAACACCGGATGGCCCTCATGGCGTTTGGAACGCCGGTCGCGTGGTCCTCTTGAGTAAGCGGGTGAACACGCCCCGACACGAACCGGGCGGCTTTCCCGCACCCGGCACGCATCACCGATCCGTACGACGACCCGTACGCCCCCCGCGTACAGCACATACGGACACGGACGAATGGAGACGAACTTCAGTGAGCAAGGTGCTGTTAGTGCATGCCAAGGGTGGTCCGCCGCTCGGTCACGTCCTGTCCCGGACGGCCGCGAGGGCGGAAGTGCACCTGCTGGCGCTCAGCGCTCTTCCTCCCGTCGTGGCGGACTCCGCCCGGAGACTGTGTGCCTCGGTCGTGACGGCCGACGCGCACCGCTCCGACCTGGTCTCGTTGATCGTCTCACGGGCCCGGACCGTGGGCGCGGACGCGGTGCTCACCTTCTCCGAGTACGCGGTCGTCGCCGTCGCCGAAGCCTGCGAGGCGCTCGGCCTGGCGGGGCCCGGCGCCGCCGCCGCGCTCGCCCGCGACAAGCGCCTGATGCGCCGCACCTGGCACGAACACGGGCTGTCCCAGCCCGAGTTCCGCTCCGTCGCCACCGAGGCCGACCTGTACGAGGCGGCCCGTGAGCTGCCCTTCCCGCTGCTGCTCAAGGCGGCCTGGAGCGCGGGCTCCACCGCGCACCAGATCATCCGCTCCCCGTACGAGGTCTCCGGCGCCTGGCGCCGCTCACGCGAAGTGATGGCCGAGTCCGCCCAGTTGGGGTACGCGGAGCTGCATGTGGCCGAGGCGCAGGGGCACTACGTCGTCGAGCAGATCGTGACCGGCACCGCCTCCGACTGGTTCGACGACCCCGGCTGGGGCGACTACGTCAGCGTCGAGGGCGTCGTCGCCGACGGTTTCTTCCACCCGGTCTGCCTCAGCGGCCGGATGCCCACGGTCGAGCCGTTCACCGAGCGCGCGAGCATCACCCCCGCCCTGCTGTCGGGGGACGCCCAGGACCGTGTCGTGGCGTTCGCGCGGCAGGCCGTCGACGCCCTGGGCCTGCGCGACTGCGGCACGCACACCGAGATCAAGCTCGGCGCGGACGGCCGCATGTGGCTGATCGAGACGGCCGCCCGGTTCGGCGGCGCCATGACGGTGCCGCAGATCGAGGACGTCTTCGGACTGGACCTCGTCGGCATGCTCGTCGACCACCTCCTCGGCCGCCCCGTCGAGTGGCCCGCACAGGCCCGCACCCCCGCCGACGGACAGGGCGCGGCCGGCTCCCTCGTCGTCCTCGCGGTCGACGGCGACGGCGAGGCCTGGCACGACCGCAAGGTCTGGGACTTCCCGGCCGTCGCCGGGAGCGTACCGCTCAGCCCGGGCAGCGAGCTGTCGGTCGTCGCGGAGAGCTCGCTCCCGGACGGCAGCGTCGTCCCGGTCTACGACCCGGCCGCGGGCGCCAACACCATGGCGGCCCTGTGCCTGCTCTCCGCCACCGACGCGCGTACGGTCCTGCGCGACTTCGAGACGCTGGTCGACGCCCTGCCGCGGGTCCTGCCCGCCGTACGGCCCGAGGAGGTCACCGTATGACCGCCCAACTGCTCACCGGAGCCGCCGACCGGGCCCTGGACCGCACGGTCGTCGGCGAGAACCTCTCCCTGCCGCTCTTCCGCACCCTCTCCGGCGTCCTGGCCGGCCACCCCTACCTCAAGGTCGTCGTCGACCGCGCCGAGCACACCTGGCACCTGCTCGACACGGCGGCGCACCCCTTCCACGTCAACTACATCGCCACCCGCGTCCTCGGCATGAGCCTGGAGGAGCTGGACGCGGACCTTGACGGCTTCAACGCCTCCGTCTACATGGACCCCGACCGCCGCTTCCTGCTCGGCGTGCTCTCCCTGCACACCGACGAGGACGCCGAGGGCCGGGGGCGCACCTTCCTCGTCCTGGAGACGACCGAGGCCGACACGATGGACGGCCGGCTCCTGGAGTTCTTCTACGAGTTCGTGCGCGAACGCGTCGACGGCAGGCTCCCCCTCCTGCTCAAACCCGCCAACCACGGCCAGGAGGAGGAGCTGGCGGCGATCAGCGAACGGCGGGTGCCGCGCATCCTCAGCCACGAGCTCTTCGGCTCCAGGACCCGCACCCCGCTCAACCCCGGCGAGGTCACCGGACGGCTGCGGTACTTCCGTACCAACGAGGAGTACGCGGCGGCCGAGGCCGAGCTCGGCTGGGCGGACATCGTGGCCATGCCGTGCCTGCCGGACGACGTGCCCCGGGTGGCCGGGTTCCTCAACACCGCGCCCATCACCCCGCTCTCGCACACCAATGTGCTGGCCTCCGGCTGGGGCATACCCAACGCCATCGTGCTGGACCTGGACCAGCTCGTCGAGCAGGGCGGGCTCGACGGCGCCTGGGTGCGCTACCGGGTGGGGGAGGACGAGATATCGCTGGAGCGGCTGGAGGACGAGCCGGTCCTGCGCGCCCCCGCCTGGCACCAGCAGCGCATACGCCTGGAGCCGCCCCTGCTCGAAGAGGCACCCGTCCTGTCCCTGCACCGGCTGCGCGCCGCGGACCGCGACCGGTACGGCACCAAGGCCGCCAACCTCGGCGAGCTGCACCACGTCCTGGACAGCCGTACCGCCGACCTGACCGCCTTCTACGGCCGCCCCCGGCCGCCCCGCGACGACCTCTACGGCCACCTCGCCACCCGCCTCGGCCTCAGCTCCCCCGCCACGGCCGAACTGCGCCTCGCCGCGGCCGACTTCGTGGCCAGGACGGTCGGCGCCCCCGAGGGCGTCGCGCTCCCCTTCTCCCTCCAGCAGCACTTCCTCGCCTCCTCGCCCGCCATCCAGCAGGGCATCGGCAAGCTCAAGATGGCCCTCGAACTCGACGCCACCGACGTCCTGGACCCGATCTGCCTCCAGCTCCAGCAGCTGATCCGGCATACCCCCGTCCCCGAGTCGGTCACCCGGCAGATCACCCAGGCCTTCGCGATCCCGCCGGACGCCCACGGGCGCCTGGTGGTGCGCTCCTCCTCCAACGCCGAGGACCTCCCCGGCTTCTCCGCGGCGGGCGTCTACGACTCCGTCACCACCGTCCACGGCACCGGTGAACTCCTGGACGCGGTACGCCAGGTGTGGGCCTCGCTGGTGTCGCCCCGCAGCGTGCGCCTGCGCCACCAGGTCGGGATCTCCCTCGACGACACCTACATGGGTGTGATCATCCAGGAGTACGTGCCCGCCTCCCTGGGCGGCGTCCTGGTGACCTGCGACCCGACCCGGCGCGAGGACTTCCGTAACGTCTACCTCAACTGCTCGCCCGGCTCCCCGGAGCGCGTGGTCGAGGGCTCGGTGCTGCCGCAGCAGTATCTGTACAACGTGGTGGAGGGCGGCGGCCGCACGGTCGCCCTGGGCTCCTGGGGCGACGGGCTGCCCGCCACCACCCGCGCCCGGCTCGCGGACCTCTCGCTGACCGGGCGGCTCCTGCAGTCGCACTTCAGCGCGGACGACCTGGACCGGCCGCTGGACATCGAGTGGCTGATGACGGAGCGGGGCGACTTCCGGCTGGTCCAGATCCGCCCGTACGCGCTGTGAGCGCGGGCCTGGCGGACGCGCCCCCCGGCACGGGGGCGCTGACGCCCACCGCCCGCCGGATCATCCGCCTCAACTACGGCTTCCAGCTGCTGTTCAACCTGCTGTGGTGGATGCCGGTGTTCTACGCGTACCAGAAGGAGGCCGGGCTCTCCGACGGCCAGATCTTCGGTATCCAGAGCATCTACTACGTGGCCTTCTGCCTCTTCGAGATCCCCACCGGGCTGATCGCCGACCGGATCGGCACCCGCAACTGCCTGCGGGCCGGGGCGGTGGTGATGACGGCGGCGAACCTCGCCCCGGTGGCCGCCGCCTCGTACACCGGCTTCCTGGTCCACTTCCTCGCCATCGCGCTGGGCCGCTCCCTGACCTCGGGAGCGGCGAGCGCCTATCTCTACGACGGGCTGCGGGCGGAGAAGTGCGACGCGCACTATCTGAAGGCGGAGGGCACCGCCCGGGCCCTGGGGCTGGCGGCGAAGGTCGTCTGCTGGCCGCTGGTCGGGCCCCTGATGAGCGTCGCCCACGCGGCCCCGTACGTCCTCAGCGCCGCCAGCGCCGCGGGCTCGCTGGCCTGCGCCGTCGCCCTTCCCCGGCTCGCCGGTGCGGGCGCCGGCACGAAGAAGGCGACCGGCCGCGGGGGCGGTGGGCGCAGGGGCGGCGCGTTCCTGCGGGACGCGGGCGCCGCACTGCGCTGCGTCGCCTCCTCCCCGTGGCTCGCCCTGGTGATGGTGCAGGGCGTGGCGGTCTTCACGCTCTCCCGGATCTGCCAGGTCAACCTCTTCCAGCCGATCCTGCTGGACCACGGGGTCGGGGAGGCCTCGCACGGCTCGGTGCTGGCGGCGATGACGGTCGCGGAGGCGGTGGGCTCGGCGCGCCCCCAATGGCTGAGCCGCCGCCTGCCACCGGTGGCCTGGGTGTCGGTCCTCAGCCTGGCGCTGGCGGGCACGCTGGCGGCCATGACGCTCGGCGGCCCCTGGGCGGTCGTCGCCCTGCTCTGCCTGTTCGCCGCGGCCACCGGCTTCGCGTACCCGGTGCAGCGCAAGCTGATGAACGACGCCGTACCCGCCGACGCCCCGCGCGCCACGCTGCTGTCGATCGAGAGCCTCGTGGACCGCGCGGTGTGCGCCCTGGCGGCGGTGGCGGTGGGCGCCTACGTCTCCCCCGGCCACCTGGACGCCCTGCTGTGGCACAGCGCGCTGGCGACGGTGGTGCTCCTGGCCGTGGTCCAGCTGCTGCTGCGCAGCGGAGTGGTGGAACGCGACCGCGCCGGGGCCGGAGCCCCGGCGGCGGACCGGAAGGACCCGGCCACGGGCGGCCGTCCCGCCGGGGAGGCGGTAAGGGCGACGGGAGGAGGGGTGCGCAGGCCACCGCCCGGTACGTAGCCGCGGTGCGCGCGTACCGGATACGTATGCGCGGTACGCGCGCGTCGGCCGCGTGACCGCGGTGGGCTCGGGCGCCGCTCAGCGGGGCCAGCGGCGCAGGAGTTCGACGAATCCGACCGGCAGGAACGCGGGCCGACGGGGCTGCCCCACCTGGTAGGGCAGATAGCCCAGCGACCCGGCGACCTGGACCTCCTGCGCCGTCTCCGCCTGGTAGACGACCCGGCACGGCCCCGAGTCGGCCTTCGCGCGCTGCCACAGGGCGGGCGCGGGTTTGCGTTCCGCGTCGGTACGGGGAGTGAGGATCCGGTTGCCGAAGTCGTCCCAGGCGAAGGGCGCGGAGTCCCGCCAGGCGGTGTCCACCTCCTTCTTCAGCCTGGCGGCCCGCTCGGCGTCGGTCGCGCCCCAGGAGGGCGGCACGTTGGTGATCAGACCGATGCCGATGTGGCGCAGGCGCAGCGAGCGCAGATAGGCGGCGGCGCCGGGCTGGTAGCCGATGCTGCCGTCGTCGGCGGTGTGGACGAGGGTCTCGCCGAGGTCGAACCAGACGACGGGGCAGGGGCGCGCGGGCCCCTGGGGCGCACCGGGCCGCACACCGGTGGGCGCGCCCGTATCCGCGACGGATCCGGGGCCGGCAGCGCCGGTGGCGGGCGCGGCCGCGCTCAGGGCCGTGCAGAGCACGGTGGACGCCAGGGCCGCACCGAGCACGAGGCCCGCCCGGTGGCCCCGGCCGATGGAGGTGGATCGGTTCATGGCGTCGTCACCCTTCGTTTTCGTACAGTGCGTACTAGGAGGATGCGCGATTGTCCGGTCCATGACACACGAAGTCGCGGATTCGCCGGCCCGCGTCCACGGGGACTCCAGCGGCGCTCCGTCCGCAAGCGAAGGCGGGGCCCGCCCGAAGGGGGCAGGGCAAGGGCAAGGGCAAGGGGAGACGAGCGGGGGAGGGGGCACCTCCCTCCACTGACTCTCTTCTGTGCGGCCCCCGGTGCCTCGCCTCTCAGACGAGCTCGGGCTGCGGTCCCGGCAGAAGGGCCGGTGCGGGCTTGGGCTCCCACTCCTTGGTGGTCCGCAGATATCCGTAGACCACGGAGGCCAGCGCCAGCAGGAGGAGGGGACCGAACACCCACGGATGCGCGGCCATCCGCAGGGGGAGCCAGCGGTAGGAGACGAGGAGCGCGGCGAAGACCGCCGTCCCGTAGGCGACGAGCTGGACGCCGGACCGGTCCCAGCCGCGGTCGTACGTACGCAGCCCCGCCTCGACCGTGAGCGCGAAGACCAGACCGGCGACGAGGTCCACGCCGTAGTGGTAGCCGAACCCGAGGGTGGCGGTAAGGGTGGCCACCAGCCAGAACGTCCCCGCGTACCGCATCGGGCGGGGGGCCTGGCGGGAGTGGATGAAGATCGCTGTGGCCCACGCGGTGTGCAGGCTGGGCATGCAGTTGCGCGGGGTGAGCCCGTCGTAGAGCACCGGATGCGGGACGGCGATCGCCGCCGGGGTGTGCGGCCACAGGTTGGCCACCGCCCACTCCGCACCGCCGGTGCCGGAGGCGCCAGGGCCGTAGGCGAAGACCGGCCCGACCACCGGGAAGACCATGTAGACGGCCGGGCCGAGGAGAC
The DNA here is from genome assembly GCF_055567715.1 of Streptomyces sp. NPDC026377. NCBI lineage: Bacteria > Bacillati > Actinomycetota > Actinomycetes > Kitasatosporales > Streptomycetaceae > Streptomyces > Streptomyces sp. NPDC026377. The sequence goes on along the minus strand of NZ_JBVHPV010000009.1, from coordinate 233,118 downwards.
CGATCACCAGGAAGGTGCGCACCAGGTGGTGGCGGGGGAAGCGGCGCTCGGCGGCCACGTTGCGCAGCTGGTACACGGCGACGACGATCGCGGCCACCGCGAGCTCGCCGTAGACGAAGTGCAGGAGGTACGAGCCGACCGGGCCAGTGGCCTCGACGGCCCGGCCCACCACCCATGACGGGCTGCCCAGCGCGTGATCGGCCATGGCCACGTACGGGTCGAGCACCTTCGGGCGGCTCTTCGAGGTGATGAACAGCCAGGCGTCCCCGGTCTTGCGCCCGGCCACCAGCAGCAGCCCCAGACCGACGCCCTTGAGCAGCAGGACGCGTTCGCGCCCGGTCCGCCGGGTGATCGCGAAGACGGCGCAGCCCAGCATCACCCACAACGCGCCATTGCCGAACGGATGCCCCTCGGGCACCTCGGCCCCGGCGGCCCACCGCCCCAGGACGAAGAGGACGTCGATGCCGATGGCGGCACCGAGCGCGATGAACCGCTGCCGCCAGGTGAGCACCACCATCATCAGCGCAAGCCCGCCGTAGAGCGGCCCCGGCTTCGGCGGGAACAGCACTTCCCGCGCCTGGACGGTGACCGGCCCCGCCGCACCGTAGTGACGCGACACGACCTCCACGGCCAGGAGGAACCCGAGGGCGACCACCCCCGCCACAGCCCACAGAACCACACGCGGCCGGCGCCCGGGGGGCGAGGAGGCGGACGTGGTGCTGAGGTCTATTCGCGAGGACATCTGCGAGATTATAGGTATCAACGGCTCGGCCGATTTGGCCGGTGCTGACGGTGGGGGGCGGCTCTGCCAGTGGGGCGGATGAGGCGCGGGCCGAGCGCGGGGTCGCTCGTCCCACGGGGCGCGGGGGCTGGAGCCAGTCGCGCCGCGTGAAGATGAAGCACAGGCTCACGCAGACGGCTCGCGACGGGCACGTCGATCGCGGTAGGGGACTACGACGTCGACGTTCCCGCCGGGGCTCCGAACGAGGACGGCACCCCCGACTCTGTAAGCCGCTCCCACGCCGGAAAACCTGGCTCCTCAAGGGTGGTCCGGCCGGCCTGACCGTCACCAGGGCGCTCGCGAGCTCTCGGGACACCGTCGGCGTCCCAGGTCCTACGGAGAGGAACGACACCCTCGGCCACGCCGTGGTTTTGATGGTAATGCTTATCGCTATATCGAATTTTCCTTATGAAGCGCAACGGCGGCAAGGTTGCCGACGCAATTGAGGACGTCGAGAGTTGGAGCGAGACTGCGCTGACCATCGCCCTGGTCAAGGCTGGTGTCCCAGCTGACATCGCCAAGGATCTCGCGATGGCCATCATGACGGTCGCTGCCTGAGACTGTTGATCTCGCGGGCGGCATACCGACCGGTCCGGGTGTCGCCCGCTTCCCCCTTCTCCTGTACAAAGGAGGTGCATCGTGGAGCCCCAGTGGCCCGATGAACCCACCTGGGCCTCTCTGTCAACGCGCGAGAAGGTGTCTGCCGCCCTCGGCATGACGGGCCTGGGGCTCGGCATCCTCGCTGCCTTGGCGATGATGACGCTGGCGGGCGTTCTGGCTGTCGCCTTTCTCTCCAGCAACTTGATCGAAGTAGACAGCACCAGCTCTCTCGTCTGGGCGGTCCTGCTGTGCCTTCCCTGCGGTCTGGTCGCGACGGTATTCGCCGCCCCTGTACGCCTTGCGTTGGGCCTGATGGGAATTCCCGGCGGGATCAAACGCCGCGCGGACATGGCCATATCCGTAGCAACGACCTTTCTGGGAGCGTTGCTCGTTGAATCCCTCACACCCGGGCTCCACGTCGAGCACCCCTGGATTCCGGCGCTACTAGCCACACTGTTGGTTGCTCTTGCCAATCTGGTGATCAACTATATCGAGCGCCGTAAGGGCCACCGGAACGGCGAGGAACGTTGAGGACTGCTCAGTGACGACTTGCCAAGGAATCCCGGGGTCTGGATCACCAGCACGTCCCGCTGCCCTCGCCATGTGGGCAAGGCGCCCGGAGTGAAAGAACCAGGGCACTCCGAAAGAACGATCCGTATCGCCATGATCCCGAATCAGCGCTGTGTGTCACCGGCGTTTGTGCGGTGTTCTACGGCTCGGCGTATGAGGATGGAATGGAGATCGTGTGCTGCTGGGGGCACCGAGTGTGTATGGCGTCGTTGGACCATCACGCAGAGTTCAGTGTCGTCGTCTGCGAGAGGGCGGTAGGTGATGGTGCCGCTACGTTCCAGTGGGTCGGCATGCACGCTGTAGTCGGGCAGGACGGTGACGCCGAGTCCTTCGGCGACCATGAGTTTGCCCATTTCGGCGCCGTCGGCCGAGTACGAGAAGGCTGGTGCCCTGTCGCTGAGGAGCCGGTGGATGTAGCGGTGCATGACGTAGCCGGCCCGCATGGCGATCAGAGGCTGAGTCAGTAGGTCGGTGACGGTGACCGCCTTGAGTGCGGCCAGTGGGCTGTCCTGGCGTATGCAGACGACAGGGCGCCCGCGGAGCAGTTCGGTGGTGTGCAGACCGGGTGGAAGGTCGTCATCGCGGAGATAGCTGACGAGCCCGAGGTCGAATCCGCCCTCAGCGAGGTGTTGTTGTACGCCGTCGTGCCGGTCCGCGATCACCTCTACTTGGGTGGAGGGGTGAGTGGTGCGGAACTCGCGGATGGCTGGTGTCAGGAGGGTGACGGTGGCCGCGTTGACGGTGCCCAGTCGCAGTGTGCGGCCGATGTGGCGGTGTTCGCCGGCTGCTTGGCGCAGGCGGTCGACTGCGTCCAGTACCGCAGCGATGTGCGGCAGCAGTTCGCGTCCCTCATGACTGATCTTCGATCCGGATCGTTTGCGTTCCAGGAGCTCCACCCCCAGTTCCCGCTCCAGTTTGCGCAGCGTCTCACTCAATGCCGGCTGGGATAGGTGCAGTTCCTCCGCGGCACGACGCAGTGACCCCAGACGTGTGACTGCCTCCAGGTATTCCAACTGTTCCACGCGCATGGCCAGCTACCTCCGACCCGCATCATAAGGCAACCTCCAGGGTCGGAGAGGTGAAAGCGAATCCCTATCGCTGTATCGAAAATCGTCGATAGACGCCAGCGGACACTCCGACTAGAATTCCAGCTCGAGAGCCTGGCTGGCCGCCCTCATATCCCTCATGGTGACAGCCCGGGCCTCTGCATGCTTTGCGCATGAGGGCGGGGTGAGCGGCATTCGTAGGACATCGAATGGTCAGTTCCATGTCCCTCGTTGTCCCTCATGGCGCCGTGAAGGAGCAGGTGTGCATGTGACCGAATCGGAGGCAACTCCTAGAAACATCGCGCGGTCACGTCTCCCTGCTACAACCAGTCCCGCCGCTTGAAGACGAAGTACAGGCTCACACACACCACGGCCATCAGCAGGATCGCGAACGGATACCCGAACCCCCACCCCAGCTCCGGCATGTTCTCGAAGTTCATCCCGTAGATCGTTCCCACCAACGTGGGAGCAAACAGAATCGCCGCCCACGACGAGATCTTCTTGATCTCCTCGTTCTGTTCGAAGCCCGCCTCGGCCAGCGCCCGCATTTCTGCGTTCTGCTGCTGCGTCACCAAGGTCGCGTTGACCGTGAGGATTTCGGTGAGGGCCTGGCGGAAGCCGTCCACGCGTTCGCTGGTGTGGGTGACGTGGTCGGCCACGTCGCGGAGGTAGCGCTGGAGCTCCTCGTCCGTGCGGTACTTGGCGAAGCCCGCCATCAGGCTGTGGAGCATGCCGACCAGCGGGCGCGTGGCGCGCTGGAACTCCACCATCTCGCGGGAGAGTTCGTAGATGCGGCGGGACACCTCGGGGTCGCCTCCGAAGACCTCCGTCTCGATCTCGTCGATGTCGTTCTGGACACCGGAGACGACCGGGGCGTAGCCGTCCACCACCGCGTCCAGGATCGCGTACAGCACCGCCTCCGGGCCCAGGGCCAGCAGTTCGGGCGTCTCCTCCATGCGGCGCCGCACCGCCGAGAGGTCGGGGGCGGCGCCGTGACGGACGGTGATGAGGAAGTCGCGGCCGATGAAGACGTGCAGCTCGCCGAAGTCCACCTCCTCCGGCGCGTCCAGATACCGGGCCGCGCGCAGCACCACGAAGAGGGTCTCGCCGTACCGTTCCAGCTTGGGGCGCTGGTGGGCCTCCAGCGCGTCCTCGACCGCCAGCGGGTGCAGGTCGAACTCCGCGGCCAGCGAGTGCAGTTCGGCCTCCGAGGGGCGGTGCAGCCCGATCCACGCCATGCCGTCGGGGGTCTCGCGAAGTCGGCGGAAGGTCTCCGCGAGGGTGTCGGGGGACGAGACCCGGCGCCCGTCCCGGTACAGCGCCGCATCCACCACGCTGCGGTGGTCGTGTCGTACGGCACCTGCGGCGGCCGGAGCCGGGGGCGTCGGGGGCGGCGGCGCCGGGGCGCTCGGCGGCGGAGACGGCTGGCGCCGCCAGGCGTGCTTTCTGCGGGGTGCGGAGCCCTCGGCGTCCCGTCCCCCGTCGGAGGGTTCGGAGGGGCCGGACGGTACGGGCCTGTTCAGGCCCCTTCCCCGGTCGGTCATGGCCTCACCTCTCGCACCCTCCGCCGCCCAAACCGTCTCGTTCTGTCTCGCCTTGCCCGTCCCGGTGCAGGATATACGGACCAAATGGCACAGGCTTGGCGTTCCGGACACCCCTGAGGGCGTCTCTGCGGGCACCTGGGTGGTCATCTGTGCGGGCATCTGCCTGGCCTCCGCCTGGGCATCCGTCTGGGCGCGCCCCGCTGGGGACACCTCTGGGGACACCGCTGGGGGTGCTGTACGGATGGCGCCGGCATCGCGGACACCGTCGGCCATCGCGGACAGGATGTGTCCTCCATGCGCGCTAGCGTGCCCATATGGCCTCACCCACCACCCCCCGTGCCCTCAACCGCGCCACCCTCGACCGCCAGCACCTCCTGCGCCGCGCCTCCGCGCTCACGCCGAAGGACGCCGTCGCGCATCTCGTCGGGCTCCAGGCGCAGAACGTGAAGCCGCCCTACTTCGCCCTCTGGGCCCGCCTCGCCGGATTCCGGCCCGAGCAGCTCTCCGACCTCATCGAGTCCCGCGAGCTCGTACGGATCGTGACCCTGCGTTCCACCATCCACCTCCACACCGCCGACGACGTCCTCACCCTGCGCCCGCTCGTCCAGGCGGCCCGCGACCGCGAACTCAGGCAGTTCCGGGGGCAGCTGGAGGGCGTGGATGTGGAGCGGCTCGCCGGGATCGTCCGGGCGCTGGTCGAGGAGCGGCCGTACACCATGAAGGAGCTCCGGGACGTCCTCGGTCGGGAATGGCCCGGCGCCGAGCCCTCCGCGCTCTCCCTGGCCGCGCGGTGTGTGCTGCCGCTCGTGCAGGTCACCCCGCGCGGGCTGTGGGGGCGCAGCGGGCAGGTCGCGCTGACCACGGCCGAGCAGTGGCTGGGGCGGGCGCCGGGGCCGGTCCCGGCGCCCGACGACACCGTGCTGCGGTATCTCGCCGCCTTCGGGCCCGCCTCCGTCAAGGACATGCAGACCTGGGCGGGACTGACCCGGCTGGGCGAGGTCTTCGACCGGCTGCGGCCCCGGCTCCTCACCTTCCGGGACGAGAACGGCGTGGAGCTCTTCGACCTCCCGGACGCGCCCCGCCCCGACGAGGACACCCCGGCCCCGCCGCGCTTCCTGCCCGAGTTCGACAACCTGCTGTTGTCGCACGCCGACCGTACGCGGGTGATCCCGGCCGCGTACTGGGGCCGCGCCTGGAAGGGCAACCAGGCCTTTCCCACCCTCCTCGTGGACGGCTTCCTCGCCGGGGTGTGGCGTCTGGAGGAGGTGGCGAGGCAGGGGCGTGCCGTGCTCACCGTCCAGCCGTTCGGGACCCTCGGGCGGGCTCAGCGCGACGAGGTGGCCGAGGAGGGCGAACGGCTCCTCGCCGCGATGACCCCGGTCGGTGTCACCTCGTACGACGTCCGGTTCGGGGAGGTGAGGGGGAACTGACGGGGAACTGACGGGGATGTGAGGGGGTTCCCAGCCACCTTCGCCCTCTCGGGAGGTCAGTCGTTCCTCAGGTCATGAGGGCGGGGACCGCCGTGGCAGCGGCCCCGGCGGTCGCCGGGGCGCTCGCAGCGCCCCTCGCCCCCGTCGCCCCCGGCACGCGCGTCACCCCGGCCATGTCCGGGTCCCAGCCGCCGCGACGCGGGCACGGCTGCCCGAGCGGCTCGGTGCGTATGGCTACCGGCGCCGGGGCCGTCATGTGCGGGTCGATCGTCACCGTGGTCACGCCGAGCGGCACCGCGAGCGAGCGCAGCGCGGGCTCCGCCAGCCGGATCCAGCGCTGGCGGGGGCCGAGCACCGCGTACAGCCGTTCGGGGCTGGTGAAGCCGACGGCGGTCCGTACGCCCAGGGGGGTGCGCCAGAACCGCAGCTGCCGTCCTCCGGCGGAGCCGAGCCGGACCGGCACGTACAGCGGCGCCGCCGGGCGGCGTTCGTCGGGGTCGGCCTCGTCGAGGGTGAGGGTGTCCATGGTGGTGTCCTCCGGTGGGAAGGCAAGGCGAAGTGTGGAGCCGGTTCTGGTGGTCCGGTCCACATGGTCCGTCCACGTGGTCCGGTCCGTACGAGTCGGTCCGTACGAGTCGGTCCGTACGAGTCGGTCCGCGCGGGCCCGGCCCGTTGGGGTCGAGCCACACACGACCAGAGGTCGCACGGCCCACGACCACGCGACCCACGACCACGCGACCCGGTGCCACGCGATCCGCTGCCGTGCGGTCCGCGGCGCGCCGCTCTGCGCGCCGCCCCGACGTTATGCCCGCCGGCCCCCCGGAGGCCGCCTCCTGACGCCATGTTGACCCGTTCCGACTGATTTTGACGGTCTCCTGGCACCCCTTCCCGGCAACCCTTCTCCCTCTTTCGAGTTGCCATGCGTCGAGATCGCACCCCCGAGCGCCCCCGAACACCCCGAATGGCCCGGAGCGATCCGGGGCGATCCGGCGCACGCCCGGTCCCCGGAATCCCCGAGGGAGACGGCGGTATGCCCCGCGGGCTTCCCCCGCACCCCCGTGCGGGGGTAAAGAGACCTGGTCACGTACGTCACGTACCGCACGGTGGTGGAGCGTGGCCAGGCAACGAGGAGGGCACATGGACGCACGCGGCGCCACGGAGGAGTTCCGGGCCGCTCGGGACTTCCTGCTGGAGCACCGGGAGGACTACGCCACGGCCTGCCGGGGTTTCACCTGGCCGCGCCCGGAGCGGTTCAACTGGGCGCTCGACTGGTTCGACGTCATCGCCGAGGGCAACGCCGCCACCGCGCTGCACATCGTCGAGGAGGACGGCGGCGAGACCACCCTTTCGTACGCCGAGATGTCCCTGCGCTCCGACCAGGTGGCCAACTGGCTGCGGGCCCGGGGCGTACGCGCCGGGGACCGGGTCCTCGTGATGCTCGGCAATCAGCAGGAGCTGTGGATGACCGCGCTGGCCGCGATGAAGCTGCGGGCGGTCGTCATCCCCGCGACCCCGCTGCTGGGCCCCGCCGACCTGCGGGACCGGATCGAGCGGGGGCGCGCCAGGCAGGTGATCGTACGGGCCGAGGACACCGCCAAGTTCGCCGACGTACCTGGGGAGTACACCCGGATCGCCGTGAAGCCGCACGGCGCCGACCCCGTTCCCGGGTGGCTGGACTTCGACGACGCGTTCGGGGCGCAGGCGCGGTTCGAGCCGGACGGGGTCACCCTGGCCGACGATCCGCTGATGCTCTACTTCACCTCCGGCACCACGGCCCGCCCCAAGCTCGTCGAGCACACCCATGTCTCGTATCCCGTCGGCCACTTGGCGACCATGTACTGGATCGGGCTCAGGCCCGGCGACGTGCATCTGAACATCTCCTCGCCCGGCTGGGCCAAGCACGCCTGGTCGAACCTCTTCGCCCCGTGGAACGCCGAGGCCACCGTCTTCATCCACAACTACAGCCGCTTCGACGCGGCCCGGCTCATGGCGGCGATGGACCGGGCGGGCGTCACCAGCTTCTGCGCGCCGCCCACGGTGTGGCGCATGCTGATCCAGGCGGATCTGAGCGCGCTGCGGAACCCGCCCCGCGAGGTCGTCGCGGCGGGTGAGCCGCTCAATCCGGAGGTCATCGAGACGGTCCGGCGTGTGTGGGGCCGGGTCATCCGGGACGGCTTCGGGCAGACCGAGACGGCCGTACAGGTGGCCAACACCCCCGGCCAGCGGCTCAAGACCGGGTCGATGGGCCGGCCGAGCCCCGGTTACCGGGTGGAGCTCCTGGACCCGGTGACCGGCGAGCCCGGCGCCGCCGAGGGCGAGATCGCCCTCGACCTCTCCGCCCGCCCGGTCGGCCTGATGGCCGGCTACCACGGTGACCCGGAGCGTACGGCCGAGGCGATGGCCGGGGGCTACTACCGGACCGGTGACATCGGCTCCCGTGACGAGGACGGCTACATCACCTACGTGGGCCGGGCCGACGACGTCTTCAAGGCATCGGACTACAAGATCAGCCCCTTCGAGCTGGAGAGCGCGCTGCTTGAGCACGAGGCGGTGGCGGAGGCTGCCGTCGTGCCCGCGCCGGACCCGCTGCGGCTCGCCGTGCCCAAGGCGTACGTCGTGCTGGCGGCGGGCTGGGAGCCCGGCCCGGACACCGCGAAGGTGCTGTTCGCGCACTCCCGCGCGGTCCTCGCCCCGTACAAGCGCATCCGCCGCATCGAGTTCGGCGAGCTGCCCAAGACGGTCTCCGGGAAGATCCGCCGCATCGAGCTGCGCGAGGCGACGGCGGCGGGCTCGACGGCCGAGTACGACGAGGGGGACCTGCGATGACGGACCTCTCCTACGCCCACGGCACCAGCGGCACCCCGCTGCTCGGCGACACCATCGGGGCAAGCCTCGACCGGGCCGTCGCCGCCTGGCCGGACCGTGAGGCGCTGGTGGACGTGGAGTCCGGGCGGCGGTGGACGTACGAGCGGTTCGGCGCGGCCGTCGACGAGTTGGCGCGCGGCCTGCTCGGCAGCGGCGTCGCCAAGGGCGACCGTGTCGGCATCTGGGCGGTGAACTGCCCGGAGTGGGTGCTCGTGCAGTACGCCACGGCCCGCATCGGCGCCATCATGGTGAACATCAACCCGGCGTACCGGGCGCACGAACTCGCGTACGTGCTGAAGCAGGCCGGGGTCTCGCTGCTGGTCGCCTCGCCGGCGCACCGGTCCGGCGACTACCGGGCGCTGGTGGAGCAGGCGCGTCCGGAGTGTCCCGGGCTGCGGGCGGTGCACTACATCGGGGACGCTTCCTGGGAGGCGCTGCGGGCGGCGGGCGGGTCGGTGACGCCGGGCCAACTGGCGGCCCGGGCGGCCGAGTTGTCGTGCGACGACCCCATCAACATCCAGTACACCTCGGGGACCACCGGCTTCCCCAAGGGGGCGACGCTCTCCCACCACAACATCCTCAACAACGGCTATTTCGTGGGGGAGCTGCTCTCCTACGGTGAGCAGGACCGGATCTGTGTGCCGGTGCCCTTCTACCACTGCTTCGGCATGGTCATGGGCAACCTCGCGGCCACCTCGCACGGTGCCTGCGTGGTGATCCCGGCGCCGTCCTTCGACCCGGCGGCGACGCTGCGGGCGGTGGAGCGGGAGCGGTGCACCTCGCTGTACGGGGTGCCGACGATGTTCATCGCGGAGCTGAACCTGCCGGACTTCGGCACGTACGACCTGTCCTCGCTGCGTACCGGGATCATGGCGGGATCGCCGTGCCCGGCCGAGGTGATGAAGCGGGTCGTCGCCGAGATGAACATGGCGGAGGTGTCCATCTGCTACGGCATGACGGAGACGTCCCCGGTCTCCACGCAGACCCGCGTCGAGGACGACCTGGAGCGCAGGACCGGCACGGTGGGGCGGGTGCTGCCGCACATCGAGGTGAAGGTGGTGGACCCGGCCACCGGCGTCACGGTGGCGCGCGGCGGGACGGGCGAGCTGTGCACCCGCGGCTACAGCGTGATGCTCGGCTACTGGGGCGAACCCGAGCGGACCGCCGAGGCGGTCGACGCGGGGCGGTGGATGCACACGGGGGACCTCGCCACGATGCGCGAGGACGGTTACGTCCAGATCGTCGGCCGCATCAAGGACATGATCATCCGGGGTGGCGAGAACGTCTATCCGCGCGAGATCGAGGAGTTCCTCCACGGCCACCCGAAGATCGCGGACGTCCAGGTCGTGGGCGTGCCCGACGAGCGGTACGGCGAGGAGATCCTAGCGTGCGTGATCCCCCGCGACCCGGCGGACCCGCCGACGCGGGAGGAGATCGCGGAGTTCTGCCGCGACCGCCTCGCGCACTACAAGGTGCCGCGCCGCCTGCGGATCCTGACGGAGTTCCCGATGACGGTGAGCGGCAAGGTGCGCAAGGTGGAGCTGAGGGAGGGGTACGGAAAGTAGCGCGGCTCCGGCGGGCCCCCGGGCGCCCCTCCCGGCTCAGGGGCCCGTCGCCACCAGCTCGTCCGCCGCCTCGTTGACGGGCTGGGGTGTGCCGGTCAGGTCCATCACGAAGAGCGGGAGGGACAGCTCGTCGCCACGGGCGCGGGCGTCCTTGGTGTAGCCGGCGAGCGAGAAGTAGACGCCGGTGCAGGACGTGCTGAGCGCGTTCAGCCACAGGCACTCCACCGCCCGCAGCGACGCCGGGCGGGTGGTGGGATCGACCTGGGCGACCAGGCCGGGGCCGCGCAGGTCGATCCCGGAGGCGGGGCGCGCCTCGGACTGAAGGACGTCGCGGAAGCCGAGCCACTTCAGATAGAGCGCGGCGGCCGTCACCGCGTCCCTGGCGGTACGGATGGTGACGGGCCGGAACGCCGGGCGCGGGGGAGCGGCGGTCGGCGGGACCGGGATGTGCAGGGGCAGCGGGGCGGGCGGGGCGCTGACGGGCTGGACGGGGATCCGCAGCACCGCGCCGCACGAGCACCCCAGCTCCGGCTGGGGCCACTGGTCCTGGCGCCCGCACGCCTCGCAGCGTACGACCACCCAGTCGTCGCTCCAGGTGCGGTGGGTGATCGGCTCGACCGCGCCCCCGCGCTGGAGCGGCGGTACGAGCGGGGCGCCGCAGGGGCAGGGGTAGGTGGTCGCCGCGTACCGGTGCTCGCGTCGGCAGACGGGGCACCGCACGCCGAGGGTCTCGCGGCCGAGGCCGCCCCGGGGGTGGCCGGAGTCCGCGGGGCCGCCGGGACAGCCGGCCCCGTCCGCGCCGCCGCCGTACCCGCCGTCACCGCCGTACCCGCCACCGCCTGGGTACCCACCGCCTCCGTGCCCGCCGCCGAGGTGTCCGGCCCCGCCGGCTCCCCCTGAGCGCCCGCCACCGGGCACGGGGCCGCGCCCGCCGCCGGGCATTCCGCCGCGCCCGCCGTGCGGCATTCCGCCGCGCCGCTCCCCGCCGCCCGGTCCCTGTCGGCCGGCTCCGCCGGTCCCCTCGATATCCATGTCGTCCACCCCGTGCTCGCCGCCCGTACGGTCCATCGTCCCGCACCCGCGGCCGCCCCGGAGGCGAACGCGGGGATCCCTTGACGCGCCTGCGTACGCCCCCTATGTTACTTCCATATAGCAGAACTAAACTTCCGCATTACGGAATCAAGGCTCTCAGGTGGCGCGACAGAGCCCGATCCGCCAGGCCGAAGCAGGAGCACTCCATGCCTCGTATGACCGCTGCCCGAGCGGCAGTTGAGATCCTCAAGCGCGAAGGCGTCACCAACGCGTTCGGTGTGCCGGGCGCGGCGATCAACCCCTTCTACGCGGCCCTCAAGGCGGGCGGCGGGATCACGCACACGCTGGCCCGCCACGTCGAGGGCGCGTCCCACATGGCCGAGGGGTACACCCGGGCCCACGCGGGGAACATCGGCGTCTGCATCGGTACGTCCGGCCCCGCCGGCACCGACATGATCACCGGCCTGTACTCCGCGATCGCCGACTCGATCCCGATCCTCTGCATCACGGGCCAGGCGCCGGTCGCCAAGCTCCACAAGGAGGACTTCCAGGCGGTCGACATCGCGAGCATCGCGAAGCCGGTCACCAAGGCCGCGACCACCGTCCTGGAGGCCGCGCAGGTCCCGGGCGTCTTCCAGCAGGCCTTCCACCTGATGCGCTCGGGCCGCCCCGGCCCGGTCCTCATCGACCTGCCGATCGACGTCCAGCTCACCGAGATCGACTTCGACCCCGACACGTACGAGCCGCTGCCGGTCTACAAGCCGTCCGCGACCCGCGCCCAGATCGAGAAGGCCATCGGGCTCCTGCTGGAGTCCGAGCGCCCGCTGATCGTCGCGGGTGGCGGCGTCATCAACGCCGACGCCGCCGACCTGCTCGTCGAGTTCGCGGAGCTGACCGGCACCCCGGTCGTTCCCACCCTCATGGGCTGGGGCATCCTCGCCGACGACCACGAGCTGAACGCCGGCATGGTCGGCCTGCAGACCTCGCACCGCTACGGCAACGCGAACTTCCTGGAGTCCGACTTCGTCCTCGGCATCGGCAACCGCTGGGCCAATCGCCACACCGGCGAGCTGGACGTCTACACCAAGGGCCGCACCTTCGTCCACGTCGACATCGAGCCGACCCAGATCGGCAGGATCTTCGCGCCGGACTACGGCATCGCCTCCGACGCCAAGGCCGCGCTCACGCTCTTCGTCGAGGTCGCCAAGGAGCTGAAGGCCGCGGGCCGGCTGCCCGACCGCGGCGCCTGGGCGGCGTCCACGCAGGAGCGCAAGGCACGGCTCCAGCGCCGTACGCACTTCGACAACGTCCCGCTGAAGCCGCAGCGCGTGTACGAGGAGATGAACCGCGCGTTCGGCCCCGAGACCCGGTACGTCACCACCATCGGCCTCTCCCAGATCGCCGGCGCGCAGATGCTGCACGTCTACCGGCCGCGCCACTGGATCAACTGTGGCCAGGCCGGTCCGCTCGGCTGGACCATCCCGGCCGCGCTCGGCGTCGCGACGGCGTCCCCCGAGACCCCGGTCGTCGCCCTCTCCGGCGACTACGACTTCCAGTTCATGCTGGAGGAGCTGGCGGTCGGCGCGCAGCACAACATCCCGTACGTCCACGTCCTCGTGAACAACTCCTACCTGGGCCTGATCCGCCAGGCCCAGCGCGGCCTGGACATCGACTTCCAGGTCAACCTGGAGTTCGAGAACATCAACTCCCCGGAGCTGGGCGTCTACGGCGTCGACCACGTCAAGGTCGTCGAGGGCCTGGGCTGCAAGGCGATCCGCGTGACGGAGCCGGACCAGCTGCTGCCGGCCTTCGAGGAGGCCAAGAAGCTGGCCGCGGAGTACCGCGTCCCGGTCGTCGTCGAGGCGATCCTGGAACGGGTGACGAACATCTCGATGGGCGTCAGGATCGACGCGATCAACGAGTTCGAGGAACTGGCCACCGAACCGGGCCACGCCCCGACCGCGATCCACCCCCTCCAGGTCTCATAACGCCTGCTGGACCAAGGGCTCCGGTGCTTCCCGTGGGGGGTGGCGCCGGAGCCTTTCGGCGTTCACTCTTTCGGGTCCGGCCCCCCGCTTTCCACGGCTCCCGGCCCAATCGTGTCGAATCCGAGACGAGTGGAGGCAGGTGGTACGGGCCGGGACGGCGCATACTGGTAGGACCATGACGCAGTCGTCCGCGCCGAGGCGCCATCTGCCCACCAGTCCCTTCAAAGCTCCGGTCGAGCCGCAGGCCAAGACCTTCGCCCTGGGCGACCGGGTCTCCCACGACCAGTTCGGCCTGGGCACGATCGTGGGCGTCGAGGACGGAGTCGCCATGCTCGTCGACTTCGGCTCCCGACGCGCCCGCATCCTGAGCCCCTACACCCGCATGCACCGCCTTTGACCCCAGCACCACCCGCACCCAGGCCGAGGCCCCGCCCACGATCAGCTGATCTGTGGCCGGGGCCTTTGTCGTCCTTTCCGGGGTCGCTGAGGGGCCGCTGGGCCCCCTGGTCCGCGTGTAACGCCCGGCCTCGCCGCCGTCCGGCCCGAGCGGGCGCTCCGGTTCCGTTGCCGCGCTCCGAGGCGGCCGCGGCCCCGCAGGACGGCTCCGTGACGCCCCGGCCCAGCCGGAGGGCGGCGGCGACCCGTGGCCCCACCGGGCACTCGCCGACGGCCCCACGAACAGATCAAGGCCCCGCCTGAAGGACAGGCGGGGCCTTGATCAACGAGCGCTCGATTCGGGACCGTAAACCGAACCCAGCACCCGGGCTCCGAAGTGGTGACCGCCCGACGGAACGAGGCTGGCGCGACAGGACGTTCGCGCCGCCGGGCGGAGTTTTTTGGGGGGGAGGTGGCCCGGCGGACGGAGTCCGGCGCAGGCCCGGGCCCCCGGGCCCGTCGGTCGGGATCGCGGCGGCGGGCGATTGGTTTGGCCCTGGCGTCCTTCCTTCAGGTCAAGAAGGGGCCGGGGCAGACCTTGACCACCGCACTGGCATCGACACGCCGCCGCGATCACCGGGTCGTCCGAGACCACCGGCCACCCCTCATCCGGGCCGGTGGTTCGGACTGCGTACGGACCCGACCTCCCGTCAGGTCCGTACGCGGTCTGGGAGATGTGACCGGGGGATCAGTCCTCGCGCAGGGCGCGGACCGCCTCCTCCACGCGCTTGCCGTACTCGGCGTCCGCCGCGTGGAAGTGGGCCAGGTTTTTCTCGATCACGTCGTCGCGGGTCACCTGGGACAGGCCCCCGGCGATGTTCGCGACCAGGCGGGACTTCTCGTCGTCCGACATCAGGCGGTACAGCTCGCCCGCCTGGAAGAAGTCGTCGTCCTTGACGTGGGTCGGGGCCGCGTGGGTGCCCGTCCAGCCCGCGATCGCCAGCGGGGCGGAGAGCGCCTCGTCCGTCTGGGACGGGCCCGCGTACGAGTTCGGCTCGTAGTTCTTGTCGTGGCGCGAGCCGTAGCGCGTCGCCATCAGACCGTCGCGGCCGTAGTTGTCCGCCACCGTCGCCCTCGGCGCGTTCACCGGCAGCTGGGTGTGGTTGACGCCCAGGCGGTAGCGGTGCGCGTCCGCGTACGCGAACAGGCGGCCCTGGAGCATCTTGTCGGGCGAGGGGCCGATGCCCGGAACGAAGTTGTTCGGGGAGAAGGCGGCCTGCTCGACCTCGGCGAAGACGTTGTCGGGGTTGCGGTCCAGGACCAGGCGCCCCACTCGCTGGAGCGGGTAGTCGGCGTGCGGCCACACCTTCGTCAGGTCGAAGGGGTTGAAGCGGTAGTCGGGCGCCTCGGACGCCGGCATGACCTGCACGTACAGCGTCCAGGACGGGTTCACGCCGCGCTCGATCGCCTGGAGGAGGTCGGTCTGGTGCGAGTTGCCGTCCTTGCCGGCCAGCTCCGCCGCCTGCTCGGACGACAGGCAGCGGATGCCCTGGTTGGTCTTGAAGTGGTACTTGACGAAGAACGCCTCGCCCGCCGCGTTCGTCCACTGGTAGGTGTGCGAGCCGTAGCCGTTCATGTGGCGGTAGGACGCCGGGATGCCGCGGTCGCCCATCAGCCAGGTGATCTGGTGCGTGGCCTCGGGGGAGTGCGCCCAGAAGTCCCAGACGTTGTCCGGCTCCTGACGGCCCGTGAACGGGTCGCGCTTCTGGGAGTGGATGAAGTCGGGGAACTTGATCGGGTCCTTGATGAAGAACACCGGGGTGTTGTTGCCGACGAGGTCGTAGTTGCCCTCTTCGGTGTAGAACTTCAGCGCGAAGCCGCGCGGGTCGCGGACCGCGTCCGCGCCGCCGAGCGAGTCCGCCACCGTGGAGAACCGGATGAACGTCTCGGTCCGCCGGCCGACCTGCGAGAGGAAGTCGGCCTTGGTGTAGCCGCTGACGTCGTCGGTCACCTCGAAGTAGCCGTACGCGCCGGAGCCGCGCGCGTGGACCACGCGCTCCGGGATCCGCTCACGGTTGAAGCGCGCGAGCTTCTCCAGCAGGTGCTGGTCCTGGAGGAGGATGGGGCCACCGACGCCGGCGGTGGCGGAGTTCTGGTTGTCGGCGACGGGGGCGCCGGACTCGGTCGTAAGCACGCGCTTCGACATCGTGACCTTCCGTACGGGAGCTGCACTGCTGAGCGGTCTGCGGTGTCAGGAGCGTAGGTACGCCCCGAAGCGAACGTCAACAGTTTGTTGAAAATGAAGTGGGTGTTCCGGGCGGCGGCGACGCCTGGGCGCGACAGGACAGGTGTCGGCGCCACCGCCGCCCGGAAGTCTGGGGAGCCGGAAGGCTCAGACGCGGGCGCCCGACAGGCGCTCGACCGCGCGCAGCAGCGCCGAGTGGTCGAGGCCGCCGTCGCCCTGGGCGCGCAGCGACGCGACCAGCTGGGCCACGACCGCGCCGACCGGGAGCGCCGCACCGACGTTGCGGGCGGCGTCGGTGACGATGCCCATGTCCTTGTGGTGCAGGTCGATGCGGAAGCCCGGCGCGAAGTCCCGCTTGAGGAAGTTGTCCTTCTTGCGGGTCAGCACGGTCGAGCCGGCCAGACCGCCGTTGAGGACGTCCAGGGCCGCGGCGAGGTCCACGCCCGACTTCTCCAGGAAGACCACGGCCTCGGCGCACGCCTGGATGTTGACCGCCACGATGAGCTGGTTGGCGGCCTTCACCGTCTGGCCGGAGCCGTGCGGGCCGCAGAGCACGATGGTCTTGCCCAGCGCCTCGAAGATGCCCTTGGCCTCGTCGAAATCGGCCTTGTCGCCGCCGACCATGATGGAGAGCACGGCCTCGATGGCGCCTGCCTCGCCGCCGGAGACCGGGGCGTCCAGGACGCGGATCCCCTTCTCCTTGGCGTTCTTGGCCAGGTCGACCGAGGTCTGCGGGGTGATCGAGGACATGTCGATCAGGAGTGCGCCCTGCCTGGCGTTGGCCAGGATGCCGTCCTCGCCGTAGGCGATCGCCTCGACCTGCGGGGACGCGGGGACCATCGTGATGATCACGTCGGCGTCCTTGACCGCGTCGGCGATCGAGGAGGCGGCGGTGCCGCCCGCGGCGGCCAGCCGGTCCAGCTTGTCCTGCTCCAGGGTGAAGCCGGTGACGGAGTAGCCGGCCTTGATCAGGTTCTCGGACATGGGGGAGCCCATGATGCCGAGGCCGATCCATGCGATCGTGGGAAGCGTGCTCATGTCGGGCCTCTCTCAACTGCGGTGGTACGTCAGGAAGTTCGGGGGGCGGCGGGGCCCGGGTGGCCTCAGCGCGCCGCGCGGGCCTCGGCCGGCAGCCAGGCGAAGGAGGCGGCTGCGTCGGCGGCCTTGTACTCCAGGCCGATCCAGCCGTCGTAACCGGCCTTGGCGAGCCGGCCGAGCAGGGCCTGAAGGGGCAGCGAGCCGGTGCCCGGCGCGCCGCGGCCCGGGTTGTCGGCGATCTGCACATGGCCGGTCTTGTCCGCGTAGGCCTCGATGACCTGGGAGACGTCCTCGCCGTTCATCGACAGGTGGTAGATGTCCAGGAGGAACTTGGCGTTGCCGAGGCCCGTCGCCGCGTTCACCTTGTCGACGACCTCGATCGCGGCCGGGGCGCTCACCAGCGGGTAGAGCGGCGACTCCGGCTTGTTGAGGGCCTCGATCAGGAGGATCGCGCCGACCCGGTCGGCCGCGCGGGCGGCCAGGACCAGGTTCTCCAGCGCGAGCGCGTCCTGGACCTGCGGGTCGGCGCCCTCCACCCGGTTGCCGTAGAGCGCGTTGAGCGCCTTGCAGCCCACCGAGGCGGCGAAGCCGGCCGCCACTTCGATGTTGGCGCGGAAGCGGTCCGACTCCTCGCCGGGCACCGAGAGGGCTCCGCGGTCCGGCCCCGGCAGGGCGCCCGCGTAGAAGTTCAGCCCCACGAGCTGGGTGCCGGCGTCGTCGAGCGCCTTCTTCAGGGCGTCGAGCTCGGCCTGCGCCGGAGTGGGGGTTTCGATCCAGGGCCACCACAGCTCGACCGCCGTGAAGCCGGCCGCGGCGGCGGCCGCGGGGCGCTCCAGGAGCGGGAGTTCCGTGAAGAGGATCGAGAGGTTCACATCGAAGCGCTGGTCCGAGCCGCGTCCATGCTCAAACAGGGGGGCCATGGGGTTCGGCTCCTTCCGTATTGCGGAAGTTCGTTTCTGCTTGATGGAAGGTTGCAGGGCGAGCGGCGGGCTTGTCAAGAGGCCCCATCCGATTGGCCTCCCGGATCTCGCGATCCGGGCAGTAGGTTGTGCGCGTGCGATTGAGAGTGGAGTTCACGACCGAGCCCTTCGACCTCGACGAGGCGCCGCCGCACGCGGTGGCCGCCCGTGAGGTCCTTCAGGCGGCAGCGCTCGACGCCGTGGACGTGGGGCCCTTCGGCAACACCGCCGAGGGCGGCGCCGACCAGGTGCTCACGGCCGTCGACGCGCTGCTGCGCCAGTCCCTGGCGGCCGGCGCCACCCGGGTCTCGCTCCAGGTCAACGTGGTGGGGGAGGGGGAGAAGTGACCGAGCCCGCCGACCACCCGCTGGTCGCCGCGGTCAAGCCGCTGGTGGACGCCATGGGCGCGGAGATACTGGGCCCGGACCAGGCCCAGCCCGACGACGTGCTGCTCAGCTGGGAGGGCGAGGACGTCATCGCGGTGCGGCTGCCCCAGCTGTCGGACTCCCTCGACCACATCCTGGCCGCCATGGAGCGCCGGCACGGCAGACCGCTGGCCGAGCTGGACCGCAAGGCCAAGCAGTCGGTCGTACGGACCCTGGAGGCACGCGGAGCCTTCTCCGTACGCCATGGGGTGGAGACCGTCGCGTCCGCGCTCGGGGTCAGCCGCTTCACCGTGTACAACTACCTGAACAGGGAAAACGCCGCCAAAAGCGAGTGAGAGGGCCCCTTCGCGGGCCGTCTCGGCCGGCCGCCGTCCGTATGTCCCGGGCGGCGGCTTTTTGTTGCTCCAAGTTTTCAACAAAGTGTTGACGGGATGTTTCCGAGGGCGTTAGCTATCCGCAGCCCGTCCAGCACCAAGGCCACGGAGGCCGTTCGTGACTTCGACCTCGACGCCGGGCCTCGCCCGGTTCAACACCTCCGACGACAGCACGGCCCGCGCCGCGCTCCACGAGGTGTGCGCCAGCTCGGCATGGGGGAGCAGACTGCTCGCCCGGCGCCCGTACGCCACCGCCGACGAGCTCTTCGCCGCCAGCGACGCCGCCATGGCGGAACTGGACGCGAAGGACCTGGAAGAGGCGATGGCCGGGCACGCGCCGATCGGGCGCCCGAAGCCGGGGGACGCGACCTCCGCCCGCGAGCAGCGCGGGATGGCCGGCGCCACCGAGGAGCTCAGGGCCGAGATGCTCGCACTCAACCTGGCCTACCAGGACCGGTTCGGGCATGTCTTCCTGATCTGCGCCACCGGGGCCACCGGTGAGCAGATGCGCGACGCGGTGAAGGCCAGGATCGGCAACACCGCCGAGGCGGAGCGCGAGATCGTGCGCGCCGAACTCGGGAAGATCAACCGGATCCGGCTGACGCGTCTCGTGGAAACAGAAGAAGAGGACAGCCACTGATGAGCACCGCGACCACCGCATCGGTGTCCACGCACATCCTGGACACCAGCGTCGGACGCCCCGCCGAGGGCGTCGCCGTCTCGCTCGCCGCCCGCTCGGGCCGCGACGCCGAGTGGGTGGCGCTCGGCGGCTCCGCGACCGACGCGGACGGGCGCTGCAAGGACCTTCCGGCGCTGCCGGAGGGCACGACCCAGGTACGGCTCGACTTCGAGACCGAGACGTACTTCGACAGGAACGCCAAGAAGCAAGCCGCCGAGGCGCAGCAGGACGCCCCCCGCGTAAGGGACAGCGGTGCGTTCTTCCCGGAGGTGGCGATCACGTTCGCCGTCGTGCCGGGCGAGCACTACCACGTACCGCTGCTGCTCAACCCGTTCGGCTACTCCGTTTACCGAGGGAGCTAGCAGACAATGACTGACATTTCCCGCCCCACCCGTCCCGTGATCCTCGGCCAGAACCAGTACGGCAAGGCGGAGAACCGCGTCGTCAAGATCACGCGGGACGGCGACACGCACCACATCAAGGACCTGAACGTCTCGGTCGCCCTCTCCGGCGACATGGAGGACGTCCACTACTCCGGCTCGAACGCGAACGTCCTGCCGACGGACACCACCAAGAACACGGTGTTCGCCTTCGCCAAGGAGCACGGCATAGAGTCCGCCGAGCAGTTCGGCATCCACCTCGCCCGCCACTTCGTCACCTCACAGGAGCCGATCCACCGGGCGCGCATCCGCATCGAGGAGTACGCGTGGGAGCGGATCGCCACCTCCGACGCCAACTCCAAGTTCATCGGCTCGGACGAGGTACGGCACTCCTTCGCCCGCAAGGGCCAGGAGCTGCGCACCACCCAGATCACCTTCGACGGTGAGAAGTGGGAGGTCGTCTCGGGCCTGAAGGACCTCACGGTCATGAACTCCACCAACTCGGAGTTCTGGGGGTACGTGAAGGACAAGTACACGACGCTGAAGGAGGCGTACGACCGCATCCTGTGCACCGACGTCTCCGCCGCCTGGCGCTACAACTGGACCAGCGACGACGACCGGATGCCCAACTGGGACAAGTCGTATGAGCAGGCGAAGAAGCACATTCTCCAGGCCTTCGCCGAGACGTACTCCCTCTCGCTCCAGCAGACCCTGTACCAGATGGGTTCGCGGGTCATCAACAGCCGCAGTGAGATCGACGAGATCCGTTTCTCGCTGCCGAACAACCACCACTTCCTGGTCGACCTCGAACCGTTCGGGCTCAAGAACGACAACGAGGTCTACTTCGCGGCCGACCGCCCCTACGGTCTGATCGAGGCGACCATCCTGCGGGACGGTGTCGAGCCGCGGATCCCCGTCGACATGACCAACCTCTGACGCGGAGCGCCCCCGGTCCCCGCCGCCCGGGGGCGCGTCCCTCCCTCGGCACCCGTGGGCCACCCGGCCCCGGCACTCAAATCCTCCAGGGTCCTGCCGTGCCCTCCCCCAAGCTCTTGAAGAGCAGGGGGGACCCCGACGCTGACGGAAAGAAAAGGAAGCACGATGGCACCATCGGCAGCCCAGCGCATCGTCATCGAGAACTGCGCGATCGCGACCGTAGACGCCGACGACACCGAGTACGCCTCGGGGTACCTCGTCGTCGCCGGCAACACGATCGAGTCGATCGGCGCGGGCAGCGCCCCGGAGGGCCTGGACAACGTGGTCCGCCGCATCGACGGCACCGGCCACCTGGTGACCCCCGGCCTGGTCAACACGCACCACCACTTCTACCAGTGGATCACGCGCGGCCTGGCCACCGACCACAACCTCTTCAACTGGCTCGTGGCGCTCTACCCCACCTGGGCCCGCATCGACGAGCAGATGAGCCGCGTCGCCGCGCAGGGCTCGCTCGCCATGATGGCCCGCGGCGGTGTCACCACCGCGATGGACCACCACTACGTCTACCCGCGGGGCGCCGGGGACCTGTCCGGCGCCATCATCGGCGCCGCCTCCGAAATGGGGGTCCGCTTCACGCTGGCCCGCGGCTCCATGGACCGCAGCAAGAAGGACGGCGGACTGCCGCCGGACTTCGCCGTGGAGACCCTGGAGGGCGCGCTCGCCGGGACCGAGGAGACCGTGGACCGCTTCCACGACGCCTCGTTCGGCGCGATGACGCAGGTCGCGATCGCCCCGTGCTCACCGTTCTCGGTCTCCACCGAACTGATGAAGCAGGGCGCGGAGCTGGCCCGCCGCAAGGGCGTACGGCTGCACACCCACGGCTCGGAGACCGTGGAGGAGGAGCAGTTCTGCAAGGAACTGTTCGGCATGGGCCCCACCGACTACTTCGAGTCGACCGGCTGGCTCGGCGAGGACGTGTGGATGGCGCACTGCGTCCACATGAACGACTCCGACATCGCCGCCTTCGCCCGCACCGGCACCGGCGTCGCCCACTGCCCCTCCTCCAACGCGCGCCTGGCCGCCGGTATCGCCCGCGTCCCCGACATGCTGAAGGCGGGTGTCCCGGTCGGTCTCGGTGTCGACGGCACCGCCTCCAACGAGTCCGGCGAACTCCACACGGAACTGCGCAACGCGCTCCTGATCAACCGGCTCGGTGCCCACCGCGAGGCGGCCCTGAACGCCCGTCAGGCGCTGCGGCTCGGTACGTACGGCGGCGCCCAGGTGCTCGGCCGCGCGGCCGAGATCGGCTCCCTCGAAGCCGGCAAGCTCGCCGACTTCGTGCTCTGGAAGCTCGACACCCTGGCCCACGCCTCCATCTCCGACCCGGTCACCGCCCTGGTCTTCGGTGCCGCGGCCCCGGTGACGGCGTCGTTCGTCAACGGCAAGCAGATCGTGGAGGACAGCCGCCTCCTCACGGTCGACGAGGACGCCATCGCCCGCGCCACGCGGGACGAGGCGCAGCGCCTCGCGCGGATCGCCGCGCAGGGCTGATCCCGGACCGGGATTCCCGCCCAGGAGTCCGGCCGAGGGGGACGGCCCTCGGCCGGTCGCCGTGGACCCGAGCGGGGTCCGCGGCAGCCGCGCCCGGGAAGCGCGCACCACAGATACGTGCGCGCTTCCCGGGACGGTGACCCGTGCCCATCCCCGCACGGCGCACCGCCCGTACCGTCCGCACCTCCGTACCCGTGTACGAGACCCTGCCGTACGCCGTATACGCCATCGCCGCACCACGCACGCGTCACCCAGCACCACCTCCCTGACACCCGCGTCGCCGCCGACGCGTAACCGACCGGAGGAACCGCCCGTGGCCCCGCAGCCCAGGTTTCGCAACGACGTAAGTGCTCCCGACCCCGCCCCCGAGAAACACCCGGTCGACGAGACCCTGCCCCCCTGGAAGATGTTCACCAGCGGCCTCCAGCACGTGGCCGCGATGTACGCGGGCGTGGTGGCCCCGCCCATGGTCGTCGGGCCCGCCGTGGGGCTCACCCCCAAGGAGACCGCGTTCCTGATCGGCGCGAGCCTCTTCACCGCCGGGCTCGCCACCCTGCTCCAGACCCTCGGGTTCTGGAAGGTCGGCGCCCGCCTCCCCTTCGTCAACGGTGTCTCCTTCGCCGGTGTCACCCCGATGATCGCCATCGGCAAGGACCGCGGCCACGAGGGCATGGCCGTCATCTTCGGGGCGGTGATCGTCGCCAGTGTGCTGGGCTTCCTGCTCGCCCCCTACTTCAGCAGGCTGCTGCGCTTCTTCCCGCCCGTCGTCACCGGCACCGTGATCACCCTCATAGGTGTCTCCCTGCTCCCGGTCGCCTTCCGCTGGGCCCAGGGCGGCAACGCCGCGGCCCACGACTACGGTTCGATGAAGAACATCGGCATGGCCGCGCTCACCCTGGTGATCGTGCTCGCGCTGCGCAGACTGCTGCGCGGCTTCCTCCAGCAGATCGCGATCCTGCTCGGACTGGTCGTCGGCACCCTGGTCGCCGTGCCGTTCCACATGACCAGCCTGGACGCGATCCGCGGAGCGGACGCGGTCGGCTTCCCCACGCCGTTCCACTTCGGTGCCCCGCACTTCGAGGCCGCCGCCATCGTCTCGATGTGCATCGTGATGCTGGTCTGCATGACCGAGTCGACCGCCGACATGCTGGCGCTCGGCAAGATCGTCGGACGGCCCGCCGACGAGCGGACCATCGAGGGCGGACTGCGCGCCGACACCCTCGGCAGCGCCCTCAGCCCGCTCTTCAACGGCTTCATGGCCAGTGCCTTCGCCCAGAACATCGGCCTGGTCGCGATGACGAAGGTGCGCAGCCGCTTCGTGGTCGCCACCGGCGGCGGCATCCTCATCCTGCTCGGGCTGTGCCCGGTGGCCGCGTCCGTGATCGCGCTCGTACCGCTGCCGGTGCTCGGCGGCGCGGGCATCGTCCTCTTCGGCTCGGTCGCGGCCAGCGGCATCCAGACCCTGGCCACCGCCGCGCTGGAGCAGGGCGAGAACGCCCTGATCGTCGCCGCCGCGCTCGGTATCGGACTGATCCCCATCGCCGCGCCGACCTTCTACGACGCCTTCCCGGAGAACGTCCGCGTGGTGCTCGACTCCGGTATCTCCACCGGGTGCGTGGTGGCGATCGTGCTCAACCTCGCCTTCAACCACCTGGGGAGGAAGGCGAGTTCGCCGGACGGGGCGCCTGTGCTCGCGGAGCCCGTGGTGGCCGCGCACTGACCGCCACGCCCGGCCCGCACGCGAGCGGCGCGTACGACACCTACCCGTGTCGTACGCGCCGCTCTGTCATGCGGCCGGCTCAGCCGATGTGGTACGGGTCGCCGTAGACCTTCCAGTCCAGCGGTGTGTCGAGGTCGAGGTTGCCCTTCTTGAGGAACACCCGCTGCTCGGTGTCGACGCGGCTGGTGTCGCTGTGCGCCTCCTCCTGCTTCATCGCCCAGACCCGGGCGTCGAGGAAGGCGTTCAGGTACTTCGTCTCGTCACCGCCCTGGGACGGCGGCTTCGCCTTGGCCAGGGCCTTCTTGCGGATGCTGCCGAAGCTGGTCGGGTCGCCGCCGTCGCCGTGCATGACGATGGCGTCGTAGTAGATGAACTGCCCGAGCGTGCCCACGCCGTCGGCCTTGCCCCGCTTGACGGCGGGGTTGAAGTAGACCCGGTCCCGCTCGTCGTTCTGGGCGTTCTTGAAGGCGGTCTCCGAGGCGGCCGTCTTCCAGTCCTTGGTGAAGTGGGGGTCGAGCCCGGCGTGCGAGTCGCTCCCGTTCACCTCGCGCAGCGCGGGCAGGTACTTCTGGAGCACGTTCCCGGGCTCGCGGGCCGAGTACAGCTCGACCAGGTCGAGCATGTCGCCGGTGCCGGAACAGAACCCGATGATGCCGGCCGTGTAACCCCGGCCGTCGCCGATGTCCTCGATGTACTTGTACTGGGCCTTCCAGTTCAGTGAGGAGTTCTCCGCGCTGGAGACGAGCTTCATCGCGATTTCCTTCTTGGCCGGGTCGTCGAGCCCGGTCGCCGCTGCTGCCATGAGGGCATTGTGGCTGGTCGCGGCGGTGGCGGTGGCCGCGGGGAGTGCGATCACGACGGCGCCGAGCACGGCGGACACGGTGATCGTCAGTCGCCGGGTGCGGGCGCTGGAGTGGGGGGTGAGCACCTGACCTCCTGGGGGAGTCGGTCGTTCCCTGTTTTGTTAGGAAACTTTCCTACCACTGCCGTGCGAGACCGTACACCCTTGTGGCAAAAGGAAGTTGAAGATTCGGCGCGCGTCGGGTTCAGTTCACCCGGAGAACGAATCGAGCCGGGTGGAGGCCTTCAGCGACGGCGTCTTCGCCATCGCGATCACCCTTCTGATCCTGGAAATCAAGGTGCCCCCGCACGCGTCCACCGCCGCCCGTGCCACCCGCGCGCGCTTCGCCGTCGGCTCGCTCGCCTATCCGGCCACGGTCCTGCTCGCCTTCGTCTCGGCGCCGCTGACGCTCGCCGCGCACGGCGTGCCGGCCCCGTACTACGGCTTCAACCAGCTCAAGATCCCGATGCGCGGAACCGTCTGACGTCCCGTACGGGCGCGGGCTGGTGTGCCCGGTGTGCCGGTCGGCGGCACTCATCGCACGGCCACGGGATTTCCCGGACGGGACCCGGAGCGTCCGCCCCCTTGCCGTGCGCCCCCGACTGTGCGATATAGGTCTGGACCAACTCGTCCGGAGGGAGGCCGCGGCCGTGCACCACCCCGTCCGGTACGCCGTGTCGGCGCTCGCCGTCCTCGCCCTCGCCGCCTGTTCCGCGACCGCCCAGGAACGGGACGGCAGGGCGCCGACCGTGCCGGGCGCGGTGACCGCGCAGGCGAGCAGCGCCACCTCCGTGCACGTGATGTGGCAGGCGTCCACCGACGACCGGGGCGTCACCGGGTACGAGGTCCTCCAGGGCGGCACCCGGGTCAGGGCCGTACCGGGCGGGAAGCTCATGACCGACGTCGACGGCCTGGCCCCCGCGACCGCCTACCGCTTCACCGTGCGCGCCCGTGACGCGGCAGGCAACCTCTCCGCCCCCAGCGCCCCCGTGGCCGCCACCACCCCCGCGCCGAGCCCCGCCGACCACGGGCCGCCCACCGCCCCCGGCGCCCTGCGGGGCCGGGCCGAGGGGAGCCGCGCGGCGGTGCTGAGCTGGCGGCGGTCCACCGACGACGTGGGCGTCACCTCCTACGACATCTACCAGGAGGACGTACGGATCCACAGCGTCTCCGGGCGCGAGACCAGCGCCCGGGTCACCGGACTGCGGCCCGGGACCGTCTACACCTTCACCGTCCGGGCCCGCGACGGCGCCGACCACTCCTCGCCGGACAGCGGCGCCGTGGACCTCACCACGGCGTCCGCGCCGGGCGCCCCCGCCAGTACCGCCCCCACCGAGTTCGGCGCCCGCTACGGGGAGGTCGCGGGGGTGCCGACCGTCGCGCTCTCCTGGCGCCCGCCGGACACCGGCGGCCCGGTCAGCTCCTACCAGCTCTTCCTCGACGGAACCCTGACCACCACCATCGTCTTCGGCGCCGCGCCGCCGCCGGGCCGGGCCACCTACAGCCTCACCGTCTCCGCCGAGAAGCCCGGCACCCGCTACCGCCTCAGCCTCCGCGCCCGCCTGCCCGACGGCACCTGGGGCGACTTCTCGGCCCGGCGCACGGTCGTCATCGGCGGTGCGCCTACGAGCTGAGCCGGCGGCCGCCGAAGGCTCCCGAGCCGTCCGCCTGCCGCCACCACGCCTCCAGGCCGCCCTGGTCCATCGCGCCCCAGTCCGGCGTCCGCTCGACCAGTGCGGCCCCGAGTCGCCGGCCCAGCTCCACCATGGATCTGCCGGTCGTGGCCCGGCCCGTGTCGTACGCGCGCAGCGCCGCCGCCCGGTCCGGCCCGGCGGTGAGGGCCGCCTCCAGGGCGGTGGCGTCCTGGAGCGCCTTGACCGCGCCGCCGCCGGTGTGCGGGCGGGCCACCGTCGCCGCGTCGCCCGCCAGGACCAGGCGGCCCGTCGCGTAGTGCGGCGCGGTGAAGTCGTACATCGGCTGGACGAAGAGCTCCTCGGCGGTGGTCGTGCGCACCAGCCGGCCCCAGTAGGGCGCGAGGGAGGTGTCGGCGATGTCGGCGAGCCGGGTGTGCAGGGTCGCGGCGAGGGTGCCGGGCGGCAGGCTGGTGGGGTTGTCGAAGCGCGGGCCGAGGTCCGGGGGCGGGGCGGTGTACAGCACCCAGTTGATCCGCAGGCCGCCACGGCCGTCGGGGATGCGGTAGATGATGACGTGCCCGCCGGGGAACACCGCGTACACGCAGTCCTCGTCGGGCCACAGCTCCGGCGCCGTCAGCCGCTCGGCCGCGAACGCGCCCCGCCAGGCCAGATAGCCCGCGTAGCGCGGGCGGACCTCGGGGCAGGCGGCCGTGCGGACCACCGAGCGGTAGCCGTCGGCCCCGATCACCAGGTCGAACCGCTCGCTCGCGCCGCCGCTCGACAGCTCCACGCCGTCCGGGGTGACCTCCACCGCCTCGACGCCGGCCCCGGCCCGGAAGTCGGCGGACTTCGGCACCCGCTCGCGCAGTTCGTGCCAGAGGGGGCCCCAGTTGTACGTCCGGAAGGGGAACGGCAGCACCCCGATCCGCCGCCCCAGCGGCGCCGAGCCGTCCCGTACGTACCAGCACCGCCGACTCAGCTGGAGCCACGGCATCGAGCCGTCGAGATAGCCCGCAGCCTCCAGCTCCGCGTACCGGTCGTTGTGCATCGCCAGCCCCACGCCCCGGTCCGCGAGCGGGCCCGGGGCCCGCTCGAGGACGGTGACCTCCGACGCGCCACCCCGGTGGGCGGCCAGCGCCGCCGCGCACCCCGCGATACTGCCGCCGACCACGGCGACCCTGCCTCCGCGCAACATCCGCTGATTCTGGCAGGGCGGACGCGGCGCCGGGCCGGAGGCGAAGGATCCACTTCGGCCCGCGTGAAATGACGCCGGGTCAGCCGACCAGCTGCTCATAGGCGGGCAGGGTCAGGAAGTCCGCGTAGTCCGCGTCGAGGGAGACCTTCAGGAGCAGGTCGTGGGCCTGCTGCCAGCGGCCGGCCGCGAAGGCCTCCTCGCCGATCTCGGCCCGGATCGCGGCCAGTTCCTCGCCCGCGACCGTGCGGGCGAGATCGGCGGTGGCGAGCTCGCCGTTCTCGAAGA
The DNA here is from genome assembly GCF_055567715.1 of Streptomyces sp. NPDC026377. Lineage (NCBI taxonomy): Bacteria > Bacillati > Actinomycetota > Actinomycetes > Kitasatosporales > Streptomycetaceae > Streptomyces > Streptomyces sp. NPDC026377. The sequence goes on along the minus strand of NZ_JBVHPV010000009.1, from coordinate 205,099 downwards.
CCACACCCGCGTTGATCCACTGCCAGATCTGCGAGCGGGAGATCTCGGCGGTGGCCGCGTCCTCCATGAGGTTGAAGATGGCGACGGCGCCCAGGCCGCGCAGCCACGCCTCGATGTAGCGGATGCCGACCTGGACGGCGTTGCGCAGTCCGTCGTAGGTGGGCCTGGCGTCGAGGGAGTCGATGGCGATCAGATCGCCGGGGGCCACGGACACGTCCTCGCGCAGCCGGTCCTTCTGGTTCGGCCTGTCGCCGAGGACCGCGTCGAAGGAGGCCATCGCGATCGGCACCAGGTCGGGGTGGGCGACCCAGGAACCGTCGAAGCCGTCGGCGGCCTCGCGGTCCTTGTCGGCCTTGACCTTCTGATACGCGACCTTGTTGACCTCGGCGTCCTTGCGGGACGGGATGAAGGCGGCCATCCCGCCGATGGCGTGGGCGCCACGCTTGTGGCAGGTGCGGACCAGGAGTTCGGTGTAGGCGCGCATGAACGGCGCGGTCATGGTCACCGCGTTGCGGTCGGGCAGGACGAACTTGGCGCCGCCGTCGCGGAAGTTCTTGACGATCGAGAAGAGGTAGTCCCAGCGGCCCGCGTTGAGCCCGGCGGCGTGGTCGCGCAGCTCGTAGAGGATCTCCTCCATCTCGTACGCGGCCGTGATCGTCTCGATCAGGACGGTCGCGCGGACGGTGCCCTGCGGAATGCCGACGTAGTCCTGCGCGAAGACGAAGATGTCGTTCCAGAGGCGGGCCTCCAGGTACGACTCGGTCTTGGGGAGGTAGAAGTAGGGGCCCTTGCCGAGCTCGATGAGGCGCTTGGCGTTGTGGAAGAAGTAGAGGCCGAAGTCGACCAGGGCGCCGGGGACCGGGCGGCCGTCGAAGCAGAGGTGGCGCTCCTCCAGGTGCCAGCCGCGCGGGCGCATCACGACCGTGGCGAGCTCGCCCGCGTCCTTCAGGGCGTAGGACTTGCCCGACTTCGGGTCGGTGAAGTCGATCTTCCGCTCGTACGCGTCGATCAGGTTGAGCTGGCCCAGGACGACGTTCTGCCAGGTGGGGGCGGAGGCGTCCTCGAAGTCCGCCAGCCAGACCTTCGCGCCCGAGTTCAGCGCGTTGATGGTCATCTTGCGGTCGGTCGGACCGGTGATCTCCACCCGACGGTCGTTCAGCGCGGCCGGGGCCGGGGCGACCTTCCAGTCGCCCTCGCGCACGGCGGCGGTCTCGGGGCGGAAGTCGAGGGTGGAGGTGCGCGCGATTTCGGCACGGCGCTCGCGGCGCTGGAGCAGGAGCTCGTCACGGCGGGGCGTGAACAGGCGGTGCAGTTCGGCCACGAACGCGAGGGCCGCGTCGGTGAGCACTTCGTCCTGCCGGGGCAGGGGCTCGGCGGCGACGATGGCCAGCGGGGACGGCGCTGGTGCGGACATGTGCTGTCACTCCTTCGCGGGCGGTGCCCCGGCCGGCCGCCGGGAGGCAGAAATGGCACTGAGTGCCAGGCCCCGGGATGCGACTGGGGGCGCCGTCTCAATCAATCGGGCGCTTCTGAACAGTGGATACTAGTTTCCTCATAGTGGAAGTTCAATGGTTTGTTGATGTCGAGATTCTCCGGTTCGACAGACCGTGGCGCTCGGTGCCACCGCGTTCACTCCAGGTGTACCGGAGGTTCAGCCGAGCCGCCCGAGATCCGCCTCGGTGTCGATGTCGTACGGCTCGGCCACGTCCGCGCACTCGACGAGCGTGATCTCCCGTTCGTGCTCCGCGAGATAGGCGCGCGCCCCGCGGTCGCCGTGCGCGGTCGCCGCCACCGGCTCCCACCGGTCGGCGCCGAAGAGGACGGGGTGGCCGCGCCTGCCGTCGTACGCGGCCGCCGCCAGCGAGGCCGGTGAGCGGTACGCCGCCCGTACGCGCCCGATCGCCTCGGCGCCGATGCCGGGCTGGTCCACCAGGCTGACCAGGGCGGCCCCGGCCGTCATGCCGCCCAGCGAGGCGAGCCCCGCCCGCAGCGAGGAGCCCATCCCCTCGGCCCACTCCGGGTTGTCCACCAGTACGCAGCCCTCCAGCAGGGCGCGGGCGCGCACCTCGTCCGCAGCGGCCCCGAGCACCACGTGCACGCCGGTGCAGCCGCCCTCGCGCAGCATCCGTACGGCGTGCTCCACCAGCGGGCGCCCCCGGTGCGTCAGCAGGGCCTTGGGGCGGCCGCCCAGGCGCCGCCCGCCGCCCGCCGCCAGGAGCAGGCCCACGACCTGCGCTTCGTCGTTCATCGGAGGTGTCATGACCCCACGTATACCGAATGCGCCCCCCGAATTCCGTCCACACGCTGGCGCGCGCCGGGCGCGATGGCGTTAACTGACCCGCAACTCCCGTCAGTTGACCTTCGCTGACGGGCTGTGAGCACCGGCACGAAACGTGCGGGGGAAGGAATTTTGTTGCGACGCGTGGAGCAGAGGCCCGTGACCGGAGTTGCGGATCCGAGGGTGGCGGGACTGCGGGTCGCCGTGGCACGGCTGCGCCGGGAACTGGCGGGGTATCCGGGGGAGTTCCCCGACCGGGCCGTGGCGGAGGACGAGCTCGCGGCGCTGGACGCCATGGCGCTCTCGGGCGCGCCGGAGGTGTTACGGCTGCGCCGCTCGCTGCTGTTGATCGCGGGGTCGATAGGGTCGGTGAGCGCGCTGTCCGTGGCCGTGAAGGGGGTCCGGGAGGCGGTGGACGTCTTCGGGGAGCCACCGCGCTGAGACGGCTGCCCGGCGGTGACCGCCCGGCCGCCCGTGGCCCCCTCGGCTCAGCCGCCGCCCCGGTCGCCCTCCTCCTTCGGTGATGCCGCCGTTGAAGTTGAGCCGGGTGCGTCCTTGCGGATTCCACCAGTACTGGCGGGCTGTCTGTGGCATACGGGCCCACGCGCGCGGGTCGCGGGTCAGGCCGGACACATGCGGTTTTCGGCTGCGGACCGTGGTGGGTTGCTCGCGCAGTTCCCCGCGCCCCGGGGCAGTCGGGGGCGCGGGGAACTGCGCGCTCAGCCACAGACAACCCGCAGACGGCCACCCGGCACGACAGGGGCGCTGCGCGGGCGGCCCACCACCGGCCCGCGGCCGGAGGCGCTCCTCAGCCCTGTCCTGCCGTATTCGCCAGCGCGGCGGACAGCTCCTCCGCGATTCCCTGGAGGATCGGGACGATCCTCTCCGTCGCCGTCTCCGTGACCCGCCCCGCCGGGCCCGAGATGGAGATCGCCGCCGCCGTGGGGGAGTTCGGCACCGACACCGCGAGGCAGCGAACTCCTATCTCCTGCTCGTTGTCGTCGACCGCGTACCCCGCCCGCCGCACCTGCTCCAGCGCGTCGAGGAAGCCCTCGGGCGTGGTGATGGTCTTCTCCGTCGCCGCGGGCATCCCCGTACGCGCGAGCAGCGCCCGTACCTCCTCCGGCGGGGTGTGCGCGAGCAGCGCCTTGCCCACGCCCGTGGAGTGCGGCAGCACCCGCCGGCCCACCTCCGTGAACATCCGCATCGAGTGCTTGGACGGCACCTGCGCCACGTACACGATCTCGTCCCCGTCGAGCAGCGCCATGTTCGCCGTCTCGCCGGTCTCCTCGACCAGCCGGGCCAGATACGGTCGCGCCCAGGTGCCGAGCAGTCGCGCGGCGGATTCGCCGAGGCGGATCAGACGGGGGCCGAGCGCATACCGCCGGTTGGCCTGCTGGCGCACGTAACCGCAGGCCACGAGCGTGCGCATCAGGCGGTGGATGGTCGGCAGCGGCAGACCGCTGCTGGCGGAGAGCTCGCTGAGGCCCACTTCGCCCCCCGCGTCGGCCATCCGCTCCAGAAGGTCGAAGGCGCGCTCGAGGGACTGGACGCCACCGCTCGCGGCGGATGGCTTGGAGGCGTCGGTGGTGCTGGCGCTGGACGTCGGCACGGCGCGGTCCTTTCGGCTGGCAGGCGAGGCAGCAGCCTACCTGTGTGTTTCTCGCCGTACAGTGCGTACGTAGGGAGTCCCTGCCGGTCAGCGTGGGTTTGTCCGGTCCGGTGGGGCACCCCGTGGCGATAGCTACATTCTGGGAAGTGAAAGTCTAATTCCATTCTGTGGAAACCTCCAAGACCCACGTCGTCGGCCGCCACCGGATCCCGGACACCCTTGACGGCTCCCTGATGGGCGGGAAGACTCCTTCAACAGTTCGTTGAATTTTGCTCGTCGCACTCCGCCGGGGATTCCCACCTTGCGGACGTGCACTCCATCGCGGAAGTGAGGGCTCGGGTGTCCGACGTCAACCTGGTACTGCGCTCGTCGCGCGTCATCACGCCCGACGGCATCCGCCCGGCCTCGGTCGCCGTCGCCGGCGGGGTGATCCACGCGGTGCTGCCGTACGACGCCGAGGTGCCGGCCGGGGCGCGTCTGGAGGACTTCGGCGACGACGTGCTGCTGCCGGGCCTGGTCGACTGCCATGTGCACGTGAACGATCCGGGCCGCACCGAGTGGGAGGGCTTCTGGACCGCCACCCGGGCCGCCGCCGCGGGCGGCATCACCACCCTGGTGGACATGCCGCTCAACTCGCTGCCGCCGACCACCACGGTGGCGAACCTGCGCGTCAAGCAGGAGGTCGCCCGCTCCAAGGCACACGTGGACGTCGGCTTCTGGGGCGGCGCGCTGCCCGGCAACGTCAAGGACCTGCGCCCGCTCCACGACGCCGGCGTCTTCGGCTTCAAGGCGTTCCTCTCGCCCTCCGGCGTCGAGGAGTTCCCCGAGCTCGACCAGGACCAGCTCGCCCAGTCGCTCGCCGAGATCGCGGGCTTCGACGGGCTGCTGATCGTGCACGCCGAGGACCCGCACGAGCTGGCCGCGGCGCCGCGGCGGCCCGGCCCCCGGTACGCGGACTACCTGGCCAGCCGCCCCAGGGTCTCCGAGAACACCGCCATCGAGTCCCTGATCGCCGCCGCCAAGCGGCTCGGGGCGCGGGTGCACATCCTGCACCTGTCCTCCTCCGACGCCCTGCCCGCGATCGCCGCCGCCAAGCGCGAGGGCGTCCGGCTCACCGTCGAGACCTGCCCGCACTACCTCACCCTCACCGCCGAGGAAGTCCCGGACGGCGCGAGCGAGTTCAAGTGCTGCCCGCCGATCCGGGAGGCCGCCAACCAGGACCTGCTCTGGGCGGCGCTGGCCGACGGCACGATCGACTGCGTCGTCACCGACCACTCGCCGTCCACCGCCGACCTCAAGACCGAGGACTTCGCCACGGCCTGGGGCGGGATCTCCGGCCTCCAGCTGAGTCTGTCCGCCGTCTGGACGGAGGCCCGCAGGCGCGGGCACACCCTCGACGACGTGGTCCGCTGGATGTCGTCCGCCACCGCGGGGCTCGTCGGCCTGGAGCGCAAGGGCGCCATCGAGGCCGGCCGCGACGCCGACTTCGCCGTCCTCGCCCCCGACGCGACCTTCACCGTCGACCCGGCGGAGCTCCAGCACCGCAACCGCGTCACCGCCTACGCGGGCAAGACCCTGCACGGTGTCGTCAAGTCGACCTGGCTGCGCGGGAAGCGCATCCAGGAGAACGGCACCCTCACCGGGCCCACCGGCCGCCTGCTCGAAAGGAACCACTGAGACCGTGAGCGCCATACCTTCCTTCACCGGTGACGCCAGCCCCTACGGCGGCGGCGACCCGTACGCGGACTACCGCACCGCCGACTTCCCGTTCACGCGGTACGCGGACCTCGCCGACCGGCGCCTGGGCGCGGGCGTCATCGCCGCCAACGACGAGTTCTTCGCCGAGCGCGAGAACCTCCTCAAGCCCGCCGCCGCCGAGTTCGACCCCGAGCACTTCGGCCACAAGGGCAAGATCATGGACGGCTGGGAGACCCGCCGCCGCCGCGGTGTCTCGGCCGCCGTTCCGCACCCCGCCGAGGACGACCACGACTGGGCCCTGGTGCGCCTGGGCGCCCCGGGCGTGGTGCGCGGGATCGTCGTCGACACCGCCCACTTCCGCGGCAACTACCCGCAGGCCGTCTCCGTCGAGGCCACCTCGGTCGCGGGCTCGCCCTCGCCCGAGGACCTGCTCGCGGACGACGTGAAGTGGGTGACCCTGATACCGCGTACGGCGGTCGGCGGCCACGCGGCCAACGGCTTCGCCGTCGACGTCGAGCAGCGCTTCACGCACCTGCGCGTCAACCAGCACCCCGACGGCGGCATCGCCCGGCTGCGCGTGTACGGCGAGGTCGCCCCGGACCCGAAGTGGCTCGAAGCCCTCGGCACCTTCGACCTCGCGGCCCTGGAGAACGGCTGTCAGGTCGAGGACGCCTCCGACCGCTTCTACTCGCCCGCCACCAACACCATCCAGCCGGGCCGCTCCCACAAGATGGACGACGGCTGGGAGACCCGCCGCCGCCGCGACCAGGGCAACGACTGGATCCGCTACCGGCTCGCGGCGCGGTCCGAGATCCGCGCGGTCGAGATCGACACCGCCTACCTCAAGGGCAACTCGGCGGGCTGGGCGGCGCTCACGGTCCGCGACGGCGAGTCGGGCGAGTGGCGCGAGATCCTGCCCCGCACCCGCCTCCAGCCCGACACCAACCACCGGTTCGTGCTCGACGCCCCCGCGGTGGCCACCCACGTACGCGTCGACATCTTCCCCGACGGCGGCATCTCCCGGCTGCGCCTGTTCGGCTCGCTCACGAGCGACGGCGCGGCCCGGCTGAACGCCCGCCACCAGGAGCTGGGCGGCTGACGACACCCGCCCCGCGCGGGGCGCTCCGGCCCGACAGCACCGGAGCGCCCCGCGGTACAGCCGTACCCGGACCTGCCGCGCGCACTAGTCCCGCGGCGCGCTGTCCGACGCGACCAGCAGGGCCGCGCCCAGCACGGCCACCACCACGCCCGCGAAGATCTCGTGACCGGCCAGGAAACCCGCCCGGTGCAGCACGCTCCACTTCCCGAACCAGCCGGTCCACTCGTGCAGCAGCCCGCCGGCCCCCTGGACCAGCAGCACGAACCCGGTGACTTCCAAGAATCTCTTCATACGCCGAGCCTGGCCCGCGCGCACCGGCCCCCGCGTCCGCCTTCGGGCTCGGCCCGCGCGGCGAAAGTCTCGGCCCGTACGACTTTGGTAGCGCACCCCGCTTCGAACCCGCCACGCCGCCCCTGACCTGCGTAACTTGGGTGGCATGACACCCGCTGGTCCCGAATACCGCTGGCTGCTGCCGTCCGCCGTCGTCGCCCCCGAACTGCCGGGCGACCGCCCCGGCCGTACCCGGCCACGCCGTACCGTACGGGACTGGATCGTCGACACCTGCGCCTTCCTCTGCGCGGCCGGGATCGGCATGCTCGCCGCCGACGCCATGACCCGGGCCGCCGACTACTCCGAGACCCTCCAGGCCGCCGACCAGCTGGTGGGGGCCCTCGCCTGCTGCGCGCTCTGGCTGCGCCGGCGCTGGCCGGTCGGGCTCGCCTGGGCGCTCGTGGCCGTCACCCTGGTCGCCCCGGTCGCCGCGGGGGCGGTGCTGGTCGCCCTCTTCGGCCTCGCCGTGCACCGGCCCCTCAAGCCCGCCGTCGCCACGATCGGCGCCGCGGCCCTGGTCACCTCGTGGGTGCAGCCGGTCCTGCGCCCCGACCCGACCACCAGTCTGCTGGCCAACGCCACCATCGGCACGCTGATGGTCCTCCTCGCCATGGGCTGGGGCATGCTCGTACGCGCCCGGCGCCAGCTGGTGGTCGCGCTGCGCGAGCGGGCCGTCCGTGCCGAACAGGAGGCCGCCCTGCGGGCCGAGCACGCCCAGCGGCTGGCCCGGGAGGCCATCGCCCGCGAGATGCACGACGTACTGGCCCACCGGCTCACCCTGCTCAGCGTGCACGCGGGCGCCCTGGAGTTCCGCCCGGACGCGCCCCCGGCCGAGGTCGCCCGCGCCGCCGGGGTGATCCGCGACAGCGCCCACGAGGCCCTCCAGGACCTGCGCCAGATCATCGGCGTGCTGCGCAGCCCCGACGAGGGCGCCGAGGACCGGCCCCAGCCGACCCTCGCCACCCTGGACGCGCTCGTCGCCGAGTCCCGCGAGGCCGGGATGAAGGTCGTCCTGGACAGCCGTGTCGGGGACCCGGAGACCGTCCCCGCGGCCACCGGGCGCAACGCCTACCGCATCGCCCAGGAGGCCCTCACCAACGCCCGCAAGCACGCTCCCGGCGCCGAGGTCACCGTGACCGTCACCGGCCGCCCGGGCGACGGCCTCGGCATCGAGGTGCGCAACCCCGCCCCGGTCGGGGACGTGCCCGCGGTGCCCGGGTCGGGGCAGGGGCTGATCGGGCTGACCGAGCGCGCCACGCTCGCGGGCGGCCGGCTGGAGCACGGACCCGTGCCCGGTGGCGGGTTCGAGGTGCGCGCCTGGCTACCGTGGCCCTCATGACCATCCGGCTGCTCGTCGTCGACGACGACCCCCTCGTCCGCGCGGGACTCACCTTCATGTTCGGCGGCTCCGAGGACCTGGAGATCGTGGGGGAGGCCTCCGACGGCTCCCAGGTCGAGGAGCTGGCCGACCGGCTGCGCCCGGACGTGGTCCTGATGGACATCCGGATGCCGACCGTCGACGGGCTCGCCGCCACCGAGCTCCTGCGCGCCCGCCCCGACGCCCCCGAGGTCATTGTCCTGACCACCTTCCACGCCGACGAACAGGTGGTACGGGCGCTGCGCGCGGGCGCCGCCGGGTTCGTCCTGAAGGACACCGCGCCCGCCGAGATCGTCGCCGCCGTACGCCGGGTCGCGGCGGGCGAGCCGGTGCTCTCCCCGGCCGTCACCCGCCAGTTGATGCACCAGGTCGCGGGCGCCCCGGAGGGCCCGGGCGACCGGGCGGCCCGGGCCCGGGCGAGGATCGGCCAACTCGCCGAGCGGGAGCGGGAGGTGGCCGTCGCCGTGGGCCGCGGCCAGTCCAACGCCGAGATCTCCGCCGCCCTCTACCTCAGCGTGCCCACCGTGAAGACCCACGTCTCGCGGGTGCTCGCCAAGCTGGGGCTCAACAACCGTGTCCAGATCGCCCTGCTCGTCCACGACGCGGGCCTCCTCGACGAGGACGGCGACGTAGGCTGAACCGGACCACAGGAGGGGAACACGCGTATGCCGCTCGTCGATCTGCGTGACCACGAGGACTTCACCGCCCACCCGTATCCGTACTACGCGAAGCTGCGCGCGGAGGGGCCGGTGCACCGGGTCCGCACCCAGGAGATGGACGAGGTCTGGCTGATCGTCGGACACGACGAGGCGCGGGCCGCGCTCGCCGACGGCCGCTTCTCCAAGGACTGGCGGGCGGTCGCCGACGAGAGCGAGTTCACCGCGGTCAGCGCCAACATGCTGGACTCCGACCCGCCGCAGCACACCCGGCTGCGCAAGCTGGTGGCGCGCGAGTTCACCCCGCGCCGGATCGAGGCGCTGCGCCCGCGCGTCCAGGAGATCACCGACACGCTGCTCGACACCATGCTGGCCGCCCCCAACCGCACCGCCGATCTGGTCGACTCGTTCGCCTTCCCCCTGCCGATCACGGTCATCTGCGAACTCCTGGGCGTCCCCGACCTGGACCGGGAGACCTTCCGCAGGCTCTCCAACGAGGCGGTCGCCCCCACGCAGGACGACGGGGCGAACGCCTCCGCCCGGGAGATGGGCGCCTATCTGGTCGGGCTCATCGAGGACAAGCGGGCCACCGCCCCGGCGGACGACCTGATGAGCGCCCTCATCCGCACCCGGCACGAGGACGGCGACCAGCTTTCCCCGGACGAGCTCATCGGCATGGCCTTCCTGCTGCTCGTGGCGGGCCACGAGACCACCGTCAACCTCATCTCCAACGGAGTACGGGCGCTTCTCGCGCACCCGGAGCAGCTGGCGGCCCTCCGCGCCGACTTCGACGGGCTGATCGACGGGGCCATCGAGGAGATGCTGCGCTACGACGGCCCGGTGGAGACCGCCACGTACCGCTACGCGCGCGAGGACGTCGAGTGCGGCGGGACCGTCATCCCGGCCGGGGCGACCGTCCTGGTCGGCCTCGCCGCCGCCGGGCGCGACCCCGCCCGCCACCGGGAACCGGACCGCTTCGACATCCGCCGCACCCCGCAGAGCCACCTCGGCTTCGGCCACGGCATCCACTACTGCCTGGGCGCCCCGCTCGCCCGGATGGAGGGCCGCATCGCGGTCCGTACGCTTCTGGAGCGCGCGCCCGGGCTCCAACTGGCCGACGACGAACGAGCGTTGGAGTGGCTGCCGGGCATGCTCATCCGGGGCGTGCGCCATCTGCCGGTGCGCTGGTGAGGGGGGATGTGCGGGGTGCGGCGCGGCCGGTGAGGTGCCGCGCTCACGCCTTGCGGGCCGCCTCCGCCCGGCGCCGGTGCTCGCCGCGCAGCACCAGGGCGGGCCACTCGTCGCCGTAGGCACCGCACGCCGAGAGGGACCACAGCGACCACTGCTGGGGGACCGAGTAGTACGGCACCAGCAGCCGCGCGGTGCGCCGCCGGGACACCTTCACCGGGACCAGCGCGGGCAGCACGTCCGGCGGCTGCCCCGCCAGGATCGCCTTGCGGCAGGACGCGCACGCGGGACGGCGGTCGGCCGCCGCCTCGCGCGGCCCGGTCCGGCGCCGGGCACGCCGGCGGTGCTCCCGGCGCACGGGCGGCCCGGTGCTCCCGGCCGCCGGATGCAGCGGGTTGTAGTAGCAGCGCTCGGGCGGCCTCGGCGCCGGCTGCCCCGCGCGGCGGGCGTGCAGCGCGGCGAACCGGACCAGGGCGCGCTCGGCCAGCACCGCCGCGGCGGCCAGGTCCGGCAGGTCGGCCGCCTCGTCCAGGAGCTTGCCCGCGGCCTGGAAGGCGTCGAGCACCCACGCGTAGTCGTCCGCGTCCCCACCGGGCCGCGCGCTCTCCGCCGCGTCCGGGCCGACCGGGAGTTCGGCCGCCCGCAGCACGTCGCCGACGGCCGTCACCCGGGCCGACACCAGCCGCTCCAGCCGCTCGCGGGCCGTCGTCCACTCGTCCAGGACGCGCTGCTGCTCCTCCTTGGACGGCTCCCACGCCGGCTGCGCCGAAGCGGCCGGGCGCAGCATCCCCATGAACCACCAACGCCTGTGCACCGCGCCTCCCCTCGCTGCTGCCAGAGTAGAAGCCGCCGGGGGAGCGGGGGCACCGAGAGCCTCAGCCGGTGAACTCGGAGAGCGCCACGGGGCGGCGCTCGTGCCGGGAGCGCTCGCACGCCTCCGCGACGCGCAGCGCGTGCAGGGCCTCGCGGCCGTCGCAGGGGTTGGCCAGCTCGCCGCGCACGACCCGTACGAAGGCGTCGAGCTCGGCCCGGTAGGCGGGGGCGAAGCGCTCCAGGAAGCCGGGCCAGGGCGTGGCGGCGGGCGCGGGCGCCCCCGGTTCGACCGAGGTCAGCGGGGTGCGCTCACCGAGGCCCACGGCAAGCTGGTCGAGCTCCCCGGCCAGCTCCATCCGTACGTCGTACCCGGCGCCGTTGCAGCGCGTCGCCGTCGCCGTGGCGAGGGTGCCGTCGTCGAGGGTGAGCAGGGCGGCGGCCGTGGAGACGTCCTGGGCCTCGCGGAACATGGCGGGCCCCGCGTCCGAGCCGGTCGCGTACACCTCGGTGACCTCACGGCCGGTCACCCACCGCAGGATGTCGAAGTCGTGGACCAGGCAGTCGCGGTAGAGGCCGCCGGAGAGCGGCAGATACGCGGCGGGCGGCGGCGCCGGGTCGGAGGTGACCGCCCGCACGGTGTGCAGCCGTCCGAGTCCGCCCGCCCGGACGCGCTCGCGGGCCGCCGCGTACCCGGCGTCGAAACGGCGCATGAACCCGATCTGCAGGACCGTTCCCGCGCTCTCCACCTCGTCGAGGGCCGCCAGCGTGCCGGCCAGGTCGAGCGCGATGGGCTTCTCGCAGAAGGCGGGGAGCCCGGCGCGGGCCGCGCGGGCGATCAGACCCGCGTGTGCGGCGGTCGCGGAGGTGATCACCACCGCGTCCGGGCCGGCCGCGAAGAGCCCGTCGACCGTGGTGGCCGCCGCCCCGGTCCGCGCGGCGGCGTCGGCGGCCCGCGCGGGGTCGGTGTCGGCGACGACGAGCTCGGTGACCGAGGGGTGGCGGGCCAGCACCTCCGCGTGGAAGGAGCCGATACGTCCCGTTCCGATGAGTCCGATGCGCATGGCCAAAAGGTGACGGCGCCCGGTCGTCGTGTCAAGCGTTTGTCCTGACAATCAGACTTCACGACTTCCCGTCAACATGGCCCGCGCACTACGCTCACCCCGTGTCCAAGCAGCCCAGAACCGCGCCGGATCCCGCCGTGCCGCTCCAGCTCGGCGTGGACCGCACCAGCCCGGTCCCGCTCTACTTCCAGCTCTCCCAGCAGCTGGAGGCGGCCATCGAGCGCGGCACCCTGACGCCCGGCAGCCTCCTCGGCAACGAGATCGACCTCGCGGGCCGGCTCGGCCTGTCCCGCCCCACCGTCCGCCAGGCCATCCAGACCCTGGTCGACAAGGGCCTGCTGGTGCGCCGCAGAGGCGTGGGCACCCAGGTGGTGCACAGCCAGGTCAAGCGCCCGCTGGAGCTGAGCAGCCTCTACGACGACCTGGAGGCGGCCGGGCAGAAGCCCGCGACCCGGGTGCTGCGCAACACCGTGGAACCGGCCACCGCACAGGTCGCGGCGGCGCTCGGGGTGGCCGAGGGTGACGAGGTCCACCTGGTCGAGCGGCTGCGGTACGCCCACGGCGAGCCCATGGCCGAGCTGCGCAACTACCTGCCGGGCGGGCTGCTCGCGCTCGACACCCCGCAGCTGGAGGCCACCGGCCTGTACCGGCTGATGCGCGGCGCGGGGATCACCCTGCACAGCGCCCGGCAGTCGGTGGGGGCGCGGGCGGCCACCGAGGCCGAGGCGGCCCTGCTCGCCGAGACCACGGGCGCGCCGCTGCTGACCATGCAGCGCACCACCTTCGACGACACCGGGCGGGCGGTGGAGTACGGCACCCACGTCTACCGGGCCTCGCGCTACGCCTTCGAGTTCCAGCTGCTCGTACGGCCGTGATCCGGGCGCGATCGCTGCGTAAGAATGTTCGGACAAAGTCTTGACTCGTCCATCCGTACGCCGCTAGAACTCAACGGCCGCACACCGGCGGCCGGGACGGAAGGCGGACCCCATGCGCACACCCCGTACGGCAGCCGCGGCGGCGGCCCTCGCCGCGGCCCTCGCACTCACGGTCACCGGATGCAGCGGCTCGGGCGGCAAGAGCTCCGAGGACAAGGCGGACACCAGCGCCCCGGCCGGCGGCAAGGGCGTCTCCACGCCCCGGATGAAGATCGCGATGATCACCCATTCGGGCGAGGGCGACACCTTCTGGGACATCGTCCAGAGCGGCGCGAAACAGGCCGCGGCCAAGGACAACGCCGACTTCCTCTACTCGGCGAACAAGGAGGGCCAGCAGCAGGCGCAGCTGATCCAGGCGGCCATCGACCAGAAGGTCGACGGCATCGTCGTCACCCTCGCCAAGCCCGAGGCCGTCCGGGACGTCGTGAAGAAGGCGGTCGCCGCGGGCATCCCGGTCGTCACCATCAACTCCGGCGCGCAGTACTCCAAGGAGCTCGGCGCGCTGGGCCACATCGGGCAGGACGAGGGCGTCGCCGGTGAGGCGGTCGGCGAGCAGCTGAACTCGGGCGGCAGGAAGAAGGCCGTCTGCGTCATCCACGAGCAGGGCAACGTCTCGCTGGAGGAGCGCTGCGCCGGGGTGAAGAGGACCTTCAAGGGCACGGTGGAGAACCTCAACGTCGACGGGACCAACACGCCCGCCGCGACATCCTCCATCGAGGCGAAACTGCAGACGGGCTCCGGGGGGTCGGCCATCGACGCGGTCGTCACGCTCGGCGCGCCGATGGCGGCCGCCGCCGTCAAGGCCAAGGCCGGCGCGGGCAGCTCAGCCGAGGTCGACACCTTCGACCTGAACGCCGCCGTGATCAAGCAGTTCAAGGCCGAGCAGATCGGCTTCGCGGTCGATCAGCAGCCGTACCTCCAGGGGTATCTGGCGGTGGACGAACTGTGGCTGCACAGGACCAACGGCAACGTCGTCGGCGGTGGCAGGCCGGTCCTCACCGGGCCCGCCGTCATCACCGGCAAGGACGTGCCGGTGCTGGAGAAGTACACCGCTCGCGGTACCCGATGATCCGCCGCCGACCGGATGTGACCCATACTTGGGCGGCCGGGGCAGGTCCGCACCAGTCCCGGGCGCACCTGGGAGTACAGCAAGAGGAGCACGGCGTCGTGGCAAGGGTTCGGACAGGGGTACGCGCGGTGGGCGCGGTGCTGGCGGCGGTGCTCGGGGCCTCCCTGGTGGGATGCAGCAGCACCGGGGGCAAGCGCGCCGAGGACGCGCGCAAGGCGGAGGCCGCCCAGGGCAAGGCGGCGGTGAACACTCCCCGCTGGAAGTTCGCCATGATCACCCACTCGGGCGACGGCGACACCTTCTGGGACATCGTCCAGAGCGGTGCCAAGCAGGCCGCCGTCAAGGACAACATCGACTTCCTGTACTCGCACAGCGACCAGGGACAGCAGCAGGCGCAGTTCGTGCAGGCGGCCCTCGACCAGAAGGTCGACGGGATCGTCGTCACCCTCGCCAAGCCGGACGCGATGAAGGACGTCGTCGCCAAGGCCGCGAAGGCCGGTATCCCGGTGATCACGGTGAACTCGGGCTCGGAGAAGTCCAAGCAGTTCGGCGCGCTCACCCACATCGGCCAGGACGAGACCATCGCGGGTGAGGCCGTCGGCGAGGAGCTCAACAGGCGCGGGAAGAAGAAGGCGCTCTGCGTCCTGCACGAGCAGGGCAACGTCGGCCACGAGCAGCGCTGCGCGGGCACGAAGAAGACCTTCAAGGGCGACCTGCAGAACCTCTACGTCACGGGCACCAACATGCCCGACGTCCAGTCCTCCATCGAGGCCAAGCTCCAGGCGGACCGGTCCATCGACTCCGTGGTCACCCTCGGCGCCCCGTTCGCGGACACCGCCGTCAAGGCCAGGAACTCCGCGGGAAGCTCCGCCGAGGTCGACACCTTCGACCTGAACGCCAAGGTCGCCTCCGAGCTCAAGGACGGCACCCTCGGCTTCGCGGTCGACCAGCAGCCCTACCTCCAGGGGTACGAGGCCATCGACCTGCTGTGGCTCCACAAGTACAACGGCGACGTGCTCGGCGGCGGGCTGCCGGTGCTGACCGGGCCCCAGATCATCACCAAGGACGCCGCCGCCGAGCTGGAGCAGTACACGAAGCGGGGGACCCGATGACCGCCACCGCACCGGTGCCCGCGCCCGCGAGGGACGAGCGCCTGATCCACCGGTCCGTGCTGCGCAGGCTGCTGGGCCGCCCGGAGCTCGGCTCGGTCGTCGGCGCCGTCGCCGTCTTCGTCTTCTTCTCCGTCGTCGCGGACAGCTTCCTGCGCGCCTCCAGCCTCTCGACCGTGCTGTACGCGGCGTCGACCATCGGCATCATGGCGGTGCCGGTGGCGCTGCTGATGATCGGCGGCGAGTTCGACCTGTCGGCCGGTGTGCTGGTGACCACGTCGGCGCTGGTGTCGTCGATGTTCAGCTACCAGATGACGGCCAACGTCTGGGTGGGCGTCGGGGTCTCGCTACTGACCACGCTCGCGCTCGGCGCCTTCAACGGCTTCATGCTGACCCGTACCAAACTGCCCAGCTTCATCATCACGCTCGGCACCTTCCTGATGCTGACCGGCCTGAACCTCGGCTTCACCAAGCTGATCAGCGGCACGGTCTCCACCAAGTCCATCGCCGACATGGAGGGCTTCGCCTCGGCGAAGAAGGTCTTCGCCTCCCAGCTGAGCGTCGGCCCGGTCGACCTCAAGGTCACCATCCTGTGGTGGTTCGGCCTGGTCGCGGCCGCCACCTGGATCCTGCTGCGTACCCGCTTCGGCAACTGGATCTTCGCGGTCGGCGGCCAGGCGGACGCGGCCCGCGCGGTCGGCGTACCGGTCTACAAGACCAAGATCGGCCTGTACATGGGCGTGGCGTTCGCCGCCTGGGTCTCCGGCCAGCACCTGCTCTTCTCGTTCGACGTGGTGCAGTCCGGCGAGGGCGTCGGCAACGAGCTGATCTACATCATCGCGGCCGTCATCGGCGGCTGTCTGATCACCGGCGGCTACGGTTCCGCGATCGGCTCCGCCGTAGGGGCGTTCATCTTCGGCATGACCAGCAAGGGCATCGTCTACGCCGAGTGGAACCCGGACTGGTTCAAGTTCTTCCTGGGAGCGATGCTCCTACTGGCCACCCTGCTCAACGCCTGGGTGCGCAAGCGGGCGGAGGCGACGGCATGACGGACGCGACCCTGACCAAGAGCCCCCTGGTGGAGCTCGACGACGTCAGTAAGTACTACGGCAACATCCGCGCCCTGGAAGGCGTCTCGCTGGAGGTCCACGCGGGCGAGATCACCTGCGTACTGGGCGACAACGGCGCCGGCAAGTCCACCCTCATCAAGATCATCGCGGGGTTGCACCGGCACGACGCCGGCGCCTTCCGCATCGAGGGCGAGGACGTCTCGCTCGGCAACCCGCGCGAGGCGCTCGACCGGGGCATCGCCACCGTCTACCAGGACCTCGCGGTCGTCCCGCTGATGCCGGTGTGGCGCAACTTCTTCCTCGGCTCCGAGCCGACCAGGGGCGCCGGCCCCTTCAAGCGGCTCGACGTCGACCTGATGCGCCGCACCACCCGCTCGGAGCTGCTGCGCATGGGCATCGACCTGCGCGACGTGGACCAGCCCATCGGCACCCTGTCGGGCGGCGAGCGCCAGTGCGTGGCGATCGCCCGCGCGGTCTACTTCGGTGCCAAGGTGCTGGTCCTGGACGAGCCCACCGCCGCGCTCGGCGTCAAGCAGTCCGGGGTCGTGCTCAAGTACGTGGCAGCCGCCCGGGACGCGGGCCTCGGCGTGGTCCTGATCACGCACAACCCGCACCACGCCTACCTCGTCGGCGACCGTTTCGTCCTGCTCAAGCGCGGCGCGATGACCGGCAGCCATCTGCGCAGCGACATCACCCTGGACGAGCTCACCCGCCAGATGGCGGGCGGCAGCGAGCTGGAGGAGCTGAGCCACGAGCTCCAGCGGGCCCCCGAGCCGAACCTGGGCGCCCGGGCCGCCGACACCGGCGAGTGACACCCGGGGCGGTACGGGCGCACGAGGTCCGGTCCCGGCCGGGGTGGCAGAATCGGGCACGGCGGGCGCCGTCCGCCGCCGGCCACCCCGGCTCCCCGAGACCTCCAGGGACGACCCGAGTCGTGCGCGCTTATCCGGACACCCCCCTCCTTCGGCGAAGGGGTACGGCCCGATGAACACCTACCGAGGCTCCGCCCGGGCCACCGTCCTGCGCACCGTCGGCACCCGCGAGCGCCGCTCGCACCTGACCGCGCCCCGCGTCCCCACCGTCGGCATCGACATCGGCGGCACCAAGGTGATGGCCGGCGTCGTGGACGCCGACGGCGTCATCCTGGAGCAGATCCGCACCGAGACGCCGGACAAGTCCAAGAGCCCCAAGGTCGTCGAGGACACCATCACCGAGCTGGTCCTCGACCTCTCCGACCGCCACGACGTGCACGCCGTCGGCATCGGCGCGGCCGGCTGGGTCGACGCCGACCGCAGCACCATCCTCTTCGCCCCGCACCTCGCCTGGCGCAACGAGCCGCTGCGCGACGCCCTCCAGTCCCGCCTCGCCGTCCCCGTCATGGTCGACAACGACGCCAACACGGCCGCCTGGGCGGAGTGGCGCTTCGGCGCGGGCCGCGGCGAGGACCACCTCGTCATGATCACGCTCGGCACCGGCATCGGCGGCGCGATCCTGGAGGACGGCCGGGTCAAGCGCGGCAAGTACGGCGTGGCGGGCGAGTTCGGCCATATGCAGGTCGTGCCCGGCGGCCACCGGTGCCCGTGCGGCAACCGCGGCTGCTGGGAGCAGTACAGCTCGGGCAACGCCCTGGTCCGCGAGGCCCGGGAACTGGCGGTCGCGGACTCGCCGGTCGCGTACAACATCCTGGAGCGGGTCAAGGGCAACATCCCCGACATCACCGGCCCGCTGATCACCGAGCTCGCCCGCGAGGGCGACGCCATGTGCGTCGAACTGCTCCAGGACATCGGCCAGTGGCTCGGCGTCGGCATCGCCAACCTGGCCGCCGCCCTCGACCCGTCCTGCTTCGTCGTCGGCGGCGGTGTCAGCGCGGCCGACGACCTGCTGATCGGCCCCGCCCGGGACGCCTTCCGCCGCCATCTGACCGGCCGCGGCTACCGCCCCGAGGCCCGGATCGCCAAGGCGCAGCTGGGCCCCGAGGCCGGCATGGTCGGCGCCGCGGACCTGGCCCGCCTCGTCGCCCGCCGCTTCCGCCGCGCCAACCGCCGCCGGGTGGAGCGCTACGAGCGGTACGCCCAGGTCGCCGAGGCCGTACGCAAGACCGGCTCCCCGCGCGCCACCGAGGAAGCACCGTGATGACCCCCGCGGAGCGGCCCGCCGTGCCGCGCCAGCCGCTGTCCCCGGACGGGAGCCGGCCGCCGGAGGACCGCCGGCACATGATCCGCCGCCGCTGGCTCACCGCCGTCATCATCGTCCTGCTCATCGGGGTCCCGGCCGGCTATCTCGCCATCTCCGCCGGGCAGAGCCGCGACAGCGGGCGCGACAAGGAGAGCGAGGCCTCGGCGACCGGGCTGCAGCACGACTGGCCGTCCAAGACCCAGCGGCGTATCTACGACGTGCCCGTCCCCACCGACGCCACGGACGTGCGGTACTACGAGACCAACAGCTGGAAGGTCAGCAAGCTCTTCGTCTCCTTCAGGACCACGGCGGCCGGTCTCGCCGAGTTCCTGAAGGACTCTGGGAGCAGCACGGCGGCGCTGCGCCCCGGTTCGGTGGCGATCGACGCGTCCGACGCGAGGAAGGTCGGCTGGACCTTCGCGTCCGGTCACGACTGGGCGGGCACCCGGCACGCCCAGAAGGACCCGCTGCCCACACAGGACATCACGGTGGACGAGAGCGACCCCGACAACCCCGTCGTCTTCGTCGTCTCCACGGCCACGCCCTGACGCACGTTCCGGCGCGACCGGGGACCCGCGCCGAAAGAAAACCGGCAGAAACCGTGGGGCTCCGGCGTGCGGATATCTGTTCCCGCCGCATGAGAATGAGAAGCGGGGCGCGATTAATAATAATGACGCGACAGGCCCGGCGGAGAAATGGTCCGCGCATGGCCGATCGCACCGTGCTACTGTCGATCTCAGTTGCAGTTGTGGCTCCTGAAATCTTGCAGGCGTCCCCGCCGGTTCATTGCGGCGGTGACCCTTTCTGGTCCCGGTTATTTCCGGCAGGGTGATCATCACGGCGACACGAGGCGCACACGGTGTGCGTCACGAGCACCGCCCCGAAGGAGAAATAACATGGCTTCCGGAACTGTTAAGTGGTTCAACGCGGAAAAGGGCTTCGGCTTCATCGAGCAGGACGGTGGCGGCGCGGACGTGTTCGCCCACTACTCGAACATTTCCGCCCAGGGCTTCCGCGAGCTGCTTGAGGGCCAGAAGGTCAGCTTCGACATCGCGCAGGGCCAGAAGGGCCCGACGGCCGAGAACATCGTTCTCGCCTGACGTCGCCACGCACTTTCGCAGCTGGGGCCCGCACCTTGGGGTGCGGGCCCCAGCTGTTGCGTTTTCAGGGGTCGATGAACCCCAGTCTCTCGGCTCGTTCTTGCGATTCTCTGCGCTGCTCCTCCGCTGCGGGAATTCCTTGATACGTGCCACGTCAAGGAAGGTTCCCCGTGGACCGCACGCGTACGAACGACCGCTCCGCCCGCACACGCACCGCGAATCCGCGCTCCGGCGGTGAATTCCGCTCCGGCTCCCCGCGCCGCTCCTTCGCCCCCGGCCGGCGGCAGAACGCGCCCCAGGGCGAGTTCGCGGTCCCGCAGACGCTCACCCCGGCCCTGCCGGCCGTCGAAGGATTCGCCGATCTGGGCATGCCGGGCCAGCTGCTCGACGCGCTGGGCCACGAGGGCGTGACCGTACCGTTCCCGATCCAGGCGGCGACCCTGCCCAACTCGCTGGCCGGGCGTGACGTCCTCGGCCGCGGCCGCACCGGTTCGGGCAAGACCCTCGCCTTCGGCCTCGCCCTGCTGGCCCGTACCGCGGGTCTGCGCGCCGAGCCGCGCCAGCCCCTGGCCCTCGTCCTGGTGCCCACCCGCGAGCTCGCCCAGCAGGTCACCGACGCCCTCACGCCCTACGCCCGCTCCGTCAGACTGCGGCTGACCACTGTGGTCGGCGGCATGTCGCTCGGCAGGCAGGCGGCCGCGCTGCGCGGCGGCGCGGAAGTCGTCGTCGCCACACCGGGCCGGCTCAAGGACCTCGTCGACCGCGGGGACTGCCGGCTGGACCAGGTCGCCGTCACCGTCCTCGACGAGGCCGACCAGATGACCGACATGGGCTTCATGCCGCAGGTCACCGAGCTGCTCGACCAGGTGAAGCCCGGAGGTCAGCGGATGCTGTTCTCGGCCACCCTGGACCGCAACGTCGATCAGCTGGTCCGCCGCTATCTGACCGACCCCGTGGTCCACTCCGTCGACCCGTCCGCGGGCGCGGTGACCACCATGGAGCATCACGTCCTGCATGTGCAGGGCGCGGACAAGCACCGGACGACCACCGAGATCGCTGCCCGGGACGGGCGCGTGATCATGTTCCTGGACACCAAGCACGCGGTGGACCGGCTCACCGAGCACCTGCTGAACAGCGGTGTACGGGCGGCCGCCCTGCACGGTGGCAAGTCCCAGCCGCAGCGGACGCGGACCCTGTCCCGTTTCCGGTCCGGGCATGTGACGGTGCTGGTGGCGACGAACGTCGCGGCGCGCGGCATCCACGTCGACAACCTCGACCTGGTCGTCAACGTCGACCCGCCCAGCGACCACAAGGACTATCTGCACCGTGGCGGCCGCACGGCCCGCGCCGGTGAGTCCGGCAGTGTCGTGACCCTGGTCACCCCCCACCAGCGCCGCGACATGAGCCGGCTGATGGCCGCCGCCGGCATCACCCCGCAGACCACCCAGGTGCGCTCGGGCGAGGCCGAACTGAGCCGGATCACCGGCGCCCAGGCCCCCTCGGGCGTCCCGGTCACCATCACGGTGCCGGCCGAGGAGCGCTCCCGGCGCTCCGCCGCCTCCTCACCCCGAGGCCGACGCGGCACCGCGGGCCGCGGCCGGTCCGGCGCCGACCCGGCTCGCCGCACGGCGCAGCGCCCGGCCGCTCTCGACGCGGCCGCCTAGAGCGCTCGCGTCCCCCACCGCCACCGCGGATCCGTGCGCACCGCCGCCGGGCCCGTCGTGAGCGGACCATCCGTCCCCGTCCCGCAGGAGAAAATCCTTTGACGCCCGTCCAGACCCGGCAACGCCCCGCCCCTTTCCACGGCACGGCCGAGGCCGTCGACCCGTCGGGGCCGCGGGTGAGTGACGACATGACCGTCGAGACGGCCCTGTCCGTCATGGCCGGTGCCCGGGTCGGGTTCCTGCTGCTGTGCGACCGGGACGAGCAGATCACCGGCTCGGTCACCCGGACCCGGCTGGCCGCTGTCCGTGACAGCGCCGCCTACACGGACCGGCTCCGGCTGCGGGACGTCCTCGCCGCCGAGGGTCCGCCCGGCTCCGCCCCGGGCGCTCTCGCCCTCGCCCGCTGATCCACCCCCGCCGTCACCGGCCGCCCCGTCGCCCTTCTCCCACTCCCTGTGAGGCACCATGCGCTGCGTCATCGCCCGTTTCCCCTTCGAGCTCACCAAGAGCGGGGTCATGACCTCGATGAAGGGTGTGAAGCCCGAGATCATCACGGGGGAGTCCGTACTCATCGGCCGCCGCCACTACCCCGTCAAGCAGGTGGGGGAGATCATCACCCGGCAGGACCGCCGCGACTTCACCGGCCAGGAGGTCACCCGGGCCATGGCCCGGCTCGGCTTCAGCTGCCGCAGCGGTGAGGCGCCCGTGCCCGTCCCGCACACCGCGCGGGCGACGCCCCTGCAGACCGCCTCCGCGCTGCTGGGCGGCTCCGGGGTGCTGGGAATCTGACGACGGCCGGCGCACGCCGGTCCGTACACGACAGCGGGGAAGGGCCCTGCCGACACAGGTCGGCAGGGCCCTTCCCCGCTGTACGCGTTCTCAGTGGTCGGAGTAGCTGAAGTCGCCCACGGTCCAGGCGCTCACGTCCTTGATGGCGACGCGGTACATCCCCCCGGTCTCGGGAATACCGACGTTGCCCTGGAGGATCCGGGCGAGGTGGAAGTGGAGATGGGTGGGCGTCTCGCCGTCCTCCCCCCGGCCCCGCGGCGGGTCCGCGGTGAAGACCTCGGAGAAGGGGCCCAGATGGTCCGAGTCCTTGAGCACCTCCGACACCCGCTCCCTCCATACGGCTTCGGGAGCCAGCCGGCCGGTAATGACAGCTCCACCGACCACCACGGTCAGCGACATCTGATTGCTCTGCCCGGATTCCACCATGGTGGAGATGCCGATGAGCAGGTCGTCAGGGTTCGACATGGGACGAGATTCTATCCACCCGTCCTCGACGCCCGGCAGAGGCCCGTCCCCGGAAGAGCAGACGCGGTACGAGGCCGGGGGCGCGGCACACGCGGCGTGGCACACGCGGCGCCGGAAGGGAAGGCCTGCGCGGCGGCGGCCCGGGCGGATGGTGTTGACTTTCCCCCGGGCCAGGCCGTACGGCGTCCAGGCCCCTCGAAGCGCTGCACAACGAGGTGACATGACAGCAGACAGTCCGCTGGGCGATCGTCTGGACGACGACGACTACCCCGCCTACACGATGGGCCGGGCCGCCGAGATGCTCGGCACCACCCCCGGTTTCCTGCGGGCCATCGGGGAGGCCCGGCTCATCACGCCGCTGCGCTCCGAGGGCGGCCACCGGCGCTACTCCCGCTACCAGCTCCGGATCGCCGCCCGCGCCCGCGAGCTGGTCGACCAGGGGACTCCCGTCGAGGCGGCCTGCCGCATCGTCATCCTGGAGGACCAGCTGGAGGAGGCCCAGCGCATCAACGCCGAGTACCGCCGCACGGCGCGGCGGGCACCGGGCGGCTCCGGGGCCGACGCGGATTCCGCTCCCGGTACCGGCCCAGGCCCCGGTCCCGGCCCCGGTTCCGTCTGAGCGACCCGGCCGGACCGGACCGAGGAGGACCGTTCCTCTCCTCCCGGAAAACTGCCCATCGCGCAGTCAATATCTGTTCCCGTCAAGGGAGAGTTTTACGGACCGTGCGGGAAGGGTTTGTGCCGCGTCGGGAAAGATCGAATTGGTCACCCCGCACAGGCCGTTCCGGCGTGCTACTGTCGATCTCAGTTGCAGTTGTGGTTCCCGAAACTTCAAGTGCCCCCACCCGGCCCCGGCCAGGTGGGAGCACTTTTGTCTTTCCGGTCGTATTCCGGGCGGGGTGATCATCGCGGCGACTCGGTGTCCGCACAGTGCGGATTCCGATGCACTGCCCCAAAGGAGATATGGCATGACTACTGGCACCGTGAAGTGGTTCAACGCGGAAAAGGGCTTCGGCTTCATCGAGCAGGACGGTGGCGGCCCCGACGTGTTCGCCCACTACTCGAACATCGCCGCGCAGGGCTTCCGTGAGCTGCTCGAAGGCCAGAAGGTGAGCTTCGACATCGCGCAGGGCCAGAAGGGCCCGACCGCCGAGAACATCGTTCCGGCCTGACGCTCGCGCACCATCTGTAGCTGGGGCCCGCATCCCTCGGGGTGCGGGCCCCAGCTGCTTGCTTTTCCCGCACGGTCTCATCCGTGCGTCGCGGGACCCCTGGGAACATATCCGGGTCCCGCCCCGCATGATTTCGCATGCGGAGAACGGCGGCGGCTCGAAGAGCTGCCCGCAGCCGACGCCCGGACCTCCAGGTCCCACCGCGTCACCCACTCTTTCAGCACCGGCGCCCCGGATTGTTTCCACCGGCCGCCTCTGCTGCATTTCCCCCCGGTTCATACTTGTCGTTCCGTACGCCGTTCATCGCTGCGGGAATTCCTTGATATGAGCCACATCGAGGAAGGTTCCCCATGAACCGCACACTGACGAACGACCGTTCCGCCCGCACCCGCAGGGGTGGCGCCGACGCCGGAACGGGCGGCAACCGCTACGGCTCGCAGGCGCCGCGCCGCTCCGCCCCGTCGGGCCGTTCCGGCGGCGGCTACGGCCGCAGGCCCGCCCCGGTCCAGGGCGAGTTCGCGCTCCCCGAGACGATCACACCTCCGCTGCCCGCCGTCGAGGCGTTCGCCGATCTCGACATGCCCGCTCAGCTGCTCGCCGAGCTCCGCAGGCAGGGTCTGGACGCGCCGTTCCCCATCCAGGGCGCGACGCTGCCGAACTCGCTGGCGGGCCGGGACGTCCTGGGCCGCGGCCGCACCGGCTCCGGCAAGACCCTCGCCTTCGGCCTGGCCCTGCTCGCCCGTACCGCGGGACAGCGCGCCGAGCCCCGCCAGCCGCTCGGGCTGGTCCTCGTACCGACGCGTGAGCTGGCGCAGCAGGTCACCGACGCGCTCACCCCATACGCCCGCACCCTGAAGCTGCGCATGACCACCGTCGTGGGCGGGATGTCGATCGGCAGGCAGATCAACGCGCTGCGCGGCGGGGCCGAGATCGTCGTCGCGACCCCGGGCCGGCTCAAGGACCTCATCGACCGGGGCGACTGCCGCCTGAACCAGGTGGGCGTCACGGTGCTCGACGAGGCCGACCAGATGGCCGACATGGGCTTCATGCCGCAGGTCACCGCCCTGCTGGACCAGGTGCGCCCCGAGGGCCAGCGGATGCTGTTCTCGGCCACCCTGGACCGCAACGTCGACCTGCTGGTGCGCCGCTACCTGACCGACCCGGTCGTGCACTCGGTCGACCCGTCGGCCGGTGCGGTCACGACGATGGAGCACCACGTCCTGCACGTCCAGGGCGCCGACAAGCACGCCGCCACGACCGAGATCGCCGCCCGCGACGGCCGCGTGATCATGTTCCTGGACACCAAGCACGCCGTCGACCGGCTGACCCAGGACCTGCTCAGCAGCGGGGTACGGGCCGCGGCGCTGCACGGCGGCAAGTCCCAGCCGCAGCGCACCCGCACGCTGACGCAGTTCAAGACGGGCCACGTCACCGTGCTGGTCGCCACCAACGTCGCGGCGCGCGGCATCCACGTCGACAACCTCGACCTGGTCGTCAACGTCGACCCGCCGACCGACCACAAGGACTACCTCCACCGCGGCGGCCGTACCGCCCGCGCCGGTGAGTCCGGCAGCGTCGTCACGCTCGTCACGCCCAACCAGCGCCGCGGCATGGTCCGCCTGATGTCGGACGCCGGGATCCGGCCGCAGACCACCCAGGTCCGTTCGGGCGACGAGGCGCTGAGCCGGATCACCGGCGCCCAGGCCCCGTCCGGTATCCCGGTCGTCATCACCGCGCCGGTGGTCGAGCGTCCCAAGCGCAGCTCCTCCTCCCGGGGCCGGCGTCGCCCGTCCGGGGCGCCCCGGCGCGCGTCTGCCGCCACGGTGGCGTAGCACCGCCGCCCTCAGGGCGTTGAGGGGCCCGGCCGGTGCAACCGGCCGGGCCCCTGGCGAAACCGGCGGCGGGGCAGACAGCGGGGCAGACGAGGAGCGGTCCGACCGCGGCGGGGCGCCCGTCCGTGCGATCCCCGTGTGCCGTGTGATCGTTCCTCTGGTGACGTGGCGTGTGGGCGTGTAGCGTTTGCGTCAGCTGTCGTGGTTCGGAGTTCCCCATTGCCCACGCCTTGGCGTGGGCGTTTTGCTGTGCTGTGCCGCAGGAACCAGGGCGATCACCTCCGCCTTCCGCATGGAGCGGTAGGCGTTCATCGACTGGAAGGCATGACTATGGCTACGGGAACCGTGAAGTGGTTCAACGCGGAAAAGGGCTTCGGCTTCATCGCCCAGGACGGTGGCGGCCCGGACGTCTTCGCCCACTACTCCGCCATCAACTCCTCGGGCTTCCGTGAGCTCCAGGAGGGCCAGACCGTGACGTTCGACGTCACCCAGGGCCAGAAGGGCCCGCAGGCCGAGAACATCAACGTCGCCTGACCCGACGTACTCTGCCCGGCCGCCGCGCATCCCGCGCCGGCCGGGCGAACGCGCCCGACCTCACGTCGGACGCATCCAGGACCAGGGGCCGCGCAGCTGTTGCTGCTCGGCCCCTGGGCCGTTGTTCGGCAGGTGACGGCCCGTCATCGAGCCGGGCTCTCGGCGGGCGGGGAGGAGGGCACCCCGTACCGCGGTCCCGGCCCGGCGGCTCAGACGTCGCGGCGCCGGACGAGCACCACGGCCAGTGCCAGTGCGGCCGGCGGCCAGAGCGCGTACACCAGCCAGAAGCCGGGCACGGTGGGCACGAATGCGAGGGTCCGGTGAGGGCCCGGACATGGCGCTGGACGACATCGTCGCGGCGATCCGCGTGGTCGCGGCGGGAGACGCACTCCTCGCACCGGGGGTGACCCGGCGTCTGATCGCGAACTTCGTCGGACACCGCGCAAGTACTCCGCGTCGCCCCGTACGGCCGGTCGAGGGCATCACCGAGCGCGAGCAGGAGGTCCTCACTCTGATCGGACAGGGCAGGTCGAACACCGAGATCGCGGAGGACCTGTTCATCACCGTGGCCACCGCCAAGTCCCATGTGTCACGGCTGTTCACCAAGCTCGGCGCCCGGGACCGGGTCCAGCTCGATCACCGCGTACGGGTGGGGACTCGTCGCTCCGCCCCGCTGAGCCCGTCAAGCGGGGCCGGGGGTCTCGTCGGCGTCGCCCGGTGAGACGAGTCCCGTCTCGTAGGCGAGGACGACGGCCTGGGCCCGGTCGCGCAGGGTCAGCTTGGCGAAGATCCGGGCGACATGGGTCTTCACGGTCGCCTCGCTGAGCGTCAGTCGAACGGCCAGTTCGGTGTTGGAAAGACCTCGGCCCAGCCACGTCAGCACCTCCCGCTCCCGTGGTGTGAGCACCGCCAGATCCCGGTGGACCGCCGGGGCGGCATGGCGGGGGCCCTGGTTCGTACCCGGCTTCGAATTGTCGGCGGCGAAGCGTTCTACGAGGCGGCGGGTGATCGAAGGTGCGAGGAGGGCGTCGCCGGTGTCCACCAGGCGTACGGCGGCGGCCAGGTGCGCGGGGGTGACGTCCTTGAGGAGGAACCCGCTGGCTCCGGCGGCGAGGGCGGCGTAGACGTATGTGTCGAGGTCGAAGGTGGTCAGCATGATCACCCGGCATTCCGGGGCCTGGGCGAGGATGCGGCGGGTGGCTTCCAGACCGTCCATGTTCGGCATGCGGATGTCCATCAGCACGACGTCGGGCCGCAGTTCTGCCGCGGCGGTGACGGCCTCGACGCCGTCGGAGGCTTCGCCCACCACGTCGATGCCACGGGCGGTGAGGATCATGCGGAAGCCGGTGCGCAGCAGTTCCTGGTCGTCGGCGACCACCACGCGCGGGGCGGGCGCTGCGGGGGTGGTCACGGGCGGTCCAGGGGGATGCGGGCGCGGACGCGGTAGCCGCCGCCGAGGCGGCGTCGGGCGTCGAGGTCGCCGCCGTAGACGGAAACCCGCTCGCGCAGCCCCAGCAGCCCGCGTCCGGTGCCGTCCGCCTGTTCCCGGCCCGGCTCCCTCGGGGCGGGTGTGCCGCCCGACAGGACGCTCGGCCCGCTGTTGAGCACCTCGACGCGCAGGTGGTTGTCCGCGTAGCGCACCGTCACTTCGGCCTTCGTCCCGTCTCCGTGTTTGAGTGCGTTGGTCAGCCCCTCCTGGATGATCCGGTAGGCGGTGACGTCGATCCCGGTGGGCAGCGGGCGCGGGTCGCCCGAGATCCGCATCTCGACGGGCAGGCCGGCGAAGGCGATCTTGTCGATGAGCGGGCTCAGCCGGCTCAGGCTCGGCTGAGGTGACAGGTCCACGCCGTAGGGCTCGTCCTCACCGTTCTGCGCGGGGGCGAGCAGGCCGAGCAGGTGCCGCAGCTCGGTCATCGTGTTGCGCCCGGCGGTCTCCACGGCGCTCATCGCGGCCGCGGCCTCCTCGGGCAGGGTGGCGAGCACTTCGCGGGCGGCTCCGGCCTGGACCACCATGACACTGACGTTGTGGCTGACGATGTCGTGGAGTTCGGCGGCGATACGGGCCCGTTCGGCGCCGACCGCGGCTCGTGTCGCGCTTTCGCGTTCACGTTCCAGCAGCCAGCCGCGCTCCTCGATGGCCTTGCGGTGGCGGCGCCGCGCCCGCGCCGCCACCACGGCCAGCCATCCGGCGGCGCCGACTGCCGCGGCCAGCGCGGTGATCAGCAGAGCGGCCCACGATTCCCCCATGTGAACATCTTGCCAGGGATGCGGTGCCGCGGTGCATCGGCCTCCGGACGGGGTTGCGTACATCCCCAGGATGACCTGCACAAACGGATACATCCGGGGGGTGACGCCCCGTGATCGCCTTCGGACCTAGGTTTCGGGGCATGAGAAACGATCACGAGGGCGTCCGGCAGACGGTGGTGCGGCTGGACGGCGTCCACAAGGAGTACGGCGACGCGAAGGCCCTGGACGGGCTTTCGCTGGAGATCAAGGCCGGTGACGCGGTCGCGGTGATGGGGCCCTCCGGCTGCGGCAAGTCCACCCTGCTCAACATGGTGGCCGGGCTGGACCGGCCGACCTCCGGAACGGTCGAGGTGCAGGGACACGACCTGGGGAAGCTGAACGAGACGGGCCTGGCGCTGTTCCGGCGCCGCCACGTCGGCATGATCTTCCAGTTCTTCAACCTCATCGACGACCTGCCCGTCCTGGACAACGTGGCACTGGCCGCGCAGCTGACCGGCACCCCCGCCCGCCAGGCGCGCCGCCGCGCACTGGAGCTGCTGGACGAACTCGGTGTCGCCGAGCGCCGCGACAACTACCCGGCGACGCTCAGCGGCGGCGAACGCCAACGCGTCGCCGTCGCCCGGGCGTTGATGAACCGGCCCGCCCTCCTCCTTGCCGACGAGCCGACCGGCGCACTCGACAGCAGGTCGGGCGAGCAGGTGATGGACCTGCTGATCGATCTCAACCAGATCGGTCAGACCCTGCTGATCGTCACCCACGACCCGCGGCTCGCCACCCGCTGTGCCAGCCGGCTGGTCGAAGTCGCCGACGGCCGGGTCGCCCGCGAGCGCACGCTGGAGGCGACCGCATGAGGGCCGTATGGACGGCCTCGCGCGGCGCGGCCAAGCGGCGTCGGGTCCAGACGTTCGTGATCGGGCTGGTGGTGTTCTGCTCCACCACGACCATCCTGCTCGCGCTGGCACTGCTGAGCGCCGCCTCCAGCCCCTTCGACAAGGCGTACGCCGAACAGCGCGGCGCGCACACGGCGGCGTCCTTCGACACCACCAAGGTCACCCCGGAGCAACTGGCCCGGACCGCCGAGCGGCCAGGAGTGGAAGCCGCCGCCGGGCCGTTCGGACAAGCTGTGGTCGACATACCCAAGAACTGGCTGTGGATGGCGGGAGGCACCCTCAGCGTGGTGGGCCGAGCCGATCCGGCAGGCCCGGTGGACCGGATCGACCTTCTGGAGGGCCGCTGGGCCACCGCGTCCGGTGAGATCGTCGTCAACTGGTCCGTCCAGGGTTCACCCGGCACGGAACTCCTCGGCTCCAAACTGGAGGTCCCCGGCGGAGCGACGCTGACCGTCGTGGGGTTCGCCACCAGCATGAGCAAGTCGGCGAGTGCCTGGGTCTCACCCGCGCAGCTGGCCGCCCTGCACCCCACCTCCGCCCAGATGCTCTACCGGTTCACGGCATCCGGCACCGAGGCCCAACTGCGCGCCTCGCTGGACCGGGCCACCGCGGGGCTGCCCAAGGAGGCGCTCACCGGCGCGCAGACCTACCTCACCCTCAAGCAGGCGTTCTCCGCGCTGGCCGACTCCTACCTCCCCTTCATGACCCTCTTCGGCATCCTCGGACTGCTGGTCTCCGTCCTGATCGTCGGCAACGTGGTCAGCGGGGCGGTCGTCTCCGGATACCGGCACATCGGGGTCCTCAAGGCGCTGGGGTTCACCCCCAACCAGGTTGTCGCCGTCTACCTGACGATGCTCTCCCTTCCGGCCCTGGCCGGCTGCGCGCTGGGCACGCTGGCCGGCAACGCACTGGCCGGACCGATCATGAAGGTCGCCTTCACCGGCATCGACGTGGGCCGGGCCACGGTCGGCGAGATCAGCCCATGGGTGTCCGTGGCCTGCCTGCTGGGCATGCCCGCCCTCGTACTGGTCACCGCGCTGATCCCCGCCCTGCGGGCCCACCGGCTGCCCGCCGCACAGGCCATCAGCGCCGGCGGCGCACCCCGCACGGGGCGCGGACTGCGCGTTCAGCGGATGCTCGGCGCCACCCGGCTGCCGCGCCCCGTCAGCCTGGGTCTTGGCCAGCCCTTCGCCCGTCCCGCCCGCACCCTGCTGACCCTGGCCGCCATCGTCCTCGGGGTCACCACCGTGACGCTGTCCACCGGTCTGACCAGCACCCTGGTGGCGTACGGCAACGTCGGCAAGGAGGACGGCGCCGCCCGCGTCCAGGTGACGACCGGCGGCTCCGGCGACGACAGGACGGCACCGCGCCTCGGCGACGCGCAGATCGAGGAGCGGCTGCGTGCCCTGCCCGGTGCGAAGGGGGTACGGGCCCGCGCGCTGTCCCAGGCGAGCATGACCGGCCAGAACCAGCCCGTCTACGCCGACTTCTACCGCGGCGACAACTCCCTCTACGAGCACACCATCGTCAAGGGGCGAGCCCCGACAGCGGCCGGTGAGATCGTGGCCGGACCGGCCTTCCTCACCCAGCGCGGTCTGCGGATCGGCGACCGGACCACTCTGGAACTGAACGGAAAGAAGATCACCGCAACCGTCGTGGGCCAGGTCATCGAGGGCAACGCCCGCGCTCTGGAGGCCACTTGGGACACCCTGACCCGGCTCGCACCCAACGCCCACGCCACCGAGTACACGGTCCGTCTCGCCCCCGGCACCGACGCCCGCGCCTACACCGAAGCGGCCGGGAAGCTCGACCCGGCCGTGCATGCCTCCGTCCTGGACCCCGGCAACGCCGGCACCGCCACCGTCATCATCTTCTCCACCGTCTTCACCGTGCTGCTCACCCTCGTGGCCGCGCTCGGCGTCTTCAACACCGTCCTCCTCAACACCCGTGAACGACGCAGGGACCTGGGCATGCTCAAGTCCATCGGCATGACACCCCGTCAGGTGATCCTGATGACGGTCACCTCGGTCGCCGGAGTCGGCGCGGTCGGCGCACTGCTCGGCATCCCCCTCGGGATCGCGGCCCACCGCCTCGTGGTGGACCACGTCGGCGTGGTCGACTTCCCCGCCTACATGAAGGACGTCTGGCACGCACCCCAACTGGCCGCGATGCTCCTGGCGGGCGTGATGATCGCCGTCCTCGGCGCCCTGATCCCCGCCCGGACGGCGGCCCGGGCCACCATCGCCACGGTTCTGCACACGGAATAGCCGCCACGACACGGTGGCCGGGTCCCCGGAGAGCTCTGATGGCCGCGCCGGACCACGATCAGGGCGCATAAAGATGCCGAGCGGCGAAGTCATATGCTGAGCCGGGCGAGGCAGGCGCAGCTCGTGCGGCGCACCCGCCCTTTGCCACCGGGTGGCCCCACTCCCTTGGGGGTTCCCGACGAACGACCTGGAGGTTGACCGGTGATCACTCTGACCGCAGTCGGAGGAGTGGCCCTAGTCGAACTGGGCATGGCGTTGACGCCCGGACCGAACATGATTCACCTCGCCTCCCGGGCGATCACCCAGGGCCGCAGGGCGGGGCTGGTGAGCCTCGGCGGGACCGCCGTGGGGTTCGTGTGCTATCTCCTTGCCGCGGCCGCGGGCCTGTCCGCGTTGTTCGCCGCGGTGCCGGTGGCCTTCATGGTGGTCAAGCTTGCCGGAGCCGCCTACCTGGCGTACCTGGCCTGGGACATGCTCAGGCCCGGCGGCCGCTCGCCCTTCGCCCCGGCCCAGGACCTGCCTCCGGTCTCCGACGCCCGCCTGTTCTCGATGGGGCTGTTGACCAACCTGCTCAACCCCAAGATCGCCCTGATGTATGCCGCTCTGCTGCCCCAGTTCCTGGACCCGCAGGCAGGCCCGGCCTGGGGGCAACTGCTGCAGCTCGGCACTGTGCAGATCGTCGTGGGAGTCTCCGTGAACGCTCTGATCATGCTGGGCGCGGCGCGCTTGTCGAGGTTTCTGGCCACCCGGCCCCGCATCCTGACCGCCCAGCGGTTCACGGCAGGCGGCCTCCTCGGCGCTTTCGCCCTGCACACCGCACTGTCCCGCCCCGCTGTCTCCACCTGAGTCACCCGACTACGGGAGGTGGGGGCGCGGGCCGGGCGCCGGCCGGCAGTCGCGGCGGGTCTTTGGCCCGCCGGCGCCCGGCCGCGTCCAGCGCACGCGCCCGACGTACGTGGGGTCAGCCGCGGACGCCGGAGTCGAGGCGGTCGGTGAGACCGGCGGCGGCGACCGCGCCCGCGCCGCCCGCGCCTACGCCCGCCGCACCACGACGCAGTGACGACGCCACACCGTGGGCCCGGCAGACGCCGTGAGGGGCCCGGGAACGCATCCCGGGCCCCTCACAGTCCGTGGCGCGGCGGACCGCGCGGCACGCGTACGCGAGGGCCGGGGGCTCGTGGTCGCCCGGCCCTCGCGTGTCTCGGTCGCTACTTGAGCACGCCCGCACCCGTCGTCGTCGCCAGCGACGTCGGCAGGTTGGCCGCCGAGGTCTCCAGGCCCGTCGTGAGGGCCGGGGTCCAGTTGACCGTGGTCTTCAGGTCCTTGGACGAGGCGGCGTTGTAGGCGGCGACGAGGTCGGTCACCGTGCCGTTGACGAGGTTGCCGGAGCCCTTGACCGCGCCGGTGCCGTCACCGCTGAGGAGCTTGGCGGCCTTCGCGCCGGACGGCAGCTTCCAGTAGTTGTTCTCCGCGACGACCTGAGCCCTGGCGCGGGAGTTGATGCTGTACTGCGGCGTGTACCCGTTGAGGGCCGTGACGTCGTAGTAGTTGTTGTAGATGTGGATCTGGCCGATGCGGGACAGCGGGGCACGCTGCATGATGCCCTTCCACACGTTGTGGTGGAGGGAGACGCGCAGCTTGCCGACGCTGTCGGTGTCACTGCTGCCGATCAGCATCGTCTTGTCGTGGTTGGTGAACTGGCTGCGCGAGACGGTCACCAGGTCGGATCCCTTGGTGATGTCGAGGGCGCCGTCGTGGATCTGGTACTCGCGGCCGAAGTACTTCGGGTTGGCGCGGTCGAAGTGCGGTGCGTCGGTGAACGTGTTGTGGTCCGCCCACACGTGGGTCGCGCCGCGCAGGGTCACCGAGTCGTAGTTGGAGTTCCAGTTGCCGTCGTCGCCGTCGGTCGGGTCCCACTGCGGGAAGCAGTCCTCGGTGGCGGCGAAGGTCAGGTTGCGGACGATGACGTTGTCCACCTTCTGGATCTGGAGCATGGCCCCGGTGAGGCCCGCGTTC
The DNA here is from genome assembly GCF_055567715.1 of Streptomyces sp. NPDC026377. Classification (NCBI taxonomy): domain Bacteria; kingdom Bacillati; phylum Actinomycetota; class Actinomycetes; order Kitasatosporales; family Streptomycetaceae; genus Streptomyces; species Streptomyces sp. NPDC026377. Next base: position 171,652 of record NZ_JBVHPV010000009.1, on the reverse strand, counting down.
GTACCGGGGACGCCCATAATCGTCGTGTTGGCGGGCACCTGGAAGACAATGTTCTTGCCCTGTTTGGCCTGGGCGGCGGCGCGTGCCTTCTCCTGGGTGCCGGAGGGCAGTTTGGACCGGCCGTGGGTGGCCGGGTCGTAGGCCTTGAGGTAGGCCGGCAGCGAGTAGCCGGTACCGAGGGCGTAGTCGGCGCAGGTGAGCTTCTTTCCGCTGTCATTGGTGTTGGCGTCGATCATGCCGCTGATCTTGATGATGCGGGGCGTGGTGTCGGAGACCGAGCCCAGCGCCTTCACGAGCTGCGCACGGGTGGAGACGGTGAAGGTGTGGGCGGCGTCGGCCTTCGTGCCACCGGTGGTCCCCGTCCCGGAGGACGCCCAGCCGTCCTTGGCGGTGAGCGTCTGGTGGTACAGGTCGACGGTCCCGGCGTTGGCGTTCATGCCGGCGGTCCCGGCGTTGGCGTTCATCACGACAACACCGGCACCGACGCCTGCGGCCACGACGGCCGCGCCGATGACAGCGGCACGACGGGAACGGAGGGACCGGCGATGGGAGCGAGCAGCCACAGGGCTTCCTTACAGGGAGAAGAATGGGGTTACGCCCTGTCAGTGGCCGCCGACCCGCACAAGGTTGCCGCGTGCGGGTTTTTTTCTCCTCCCCTTGTCCCGCCACTCGACGTCGCCCGAGCCCCCCGCCACATCGCCTCGCCCGATCCGCGCCCGCCCACCGACGCCCCGCTCACCGCGCCGCGCAAGGTGTACGCAGCCATCGGCGTCACCCCGGACTTTCTGACCCTGGCGGCAGCTCTGCAGGTGAGAGATGAGAGGCTCGGGCGAGTGAGCGAGATACCGAAGAACACCCTGCAATACCGCGTTGACGGGCCAGAACACGCTCCGGTCCTGGTCCTGGGCCCCTCCCTCGGGACAACATGGCACAGGTGGGCGAAGCCGTCTTATGGCGTCCACGTGGTCCAGATCAGGAGCGTTTGACCGAGTTGGGAGCTTCCCATCCAGGCGCGTCAACGGGGTTGGTGACACGGACGTGACAGATGTTGACCGCCGTCCGTTTGTTCCGGCGGGGATCTGCCCGTTGTGCCAGGGGGCTCCGCGCCGCGGTCGCTGTACTGCATCCACTAGTTTGATCGACAACGCGAGTAAATAGGGAGTGCGGGGGGCGTTGAAGTGAGCGGGCTTACGCCGGATCTGGAGTTCATCGCAACCGGCATGGTCAGCGGCGCGATGGGGCTGTGCGAGACGATGCGGAGCGCCCGGGACACCGCGATCGCTATGGGGCAGGAGCTGTCCCGGCAGCACGGGATGGCCGGCGATGATGACGCGGGTCACCACTTCGCGAAGGTCTACGTCTCGGCGGCACGCACCACCCTCGACCACATCGGGTTTAGCGCACATGTGCTCGGCGAGACCGGCAGAGGGCTGATGCGCAATGCCCGGGAGTTCATGGCGACGGAGAGCGCCGTGGTCGCCGCGTTCCTCGGTAAACAGGTCGACCTGACCGCGAACATGGGCGACCCGGGAGAGGACTGCCCCCAGCAGTACCTGGGGCTCGGTCAGGAACTCCCGGAGGTCGTCGGCGACACGGCGTGGTGGGACCAGTACGCGCCGGGCGGGCGCAGCGACCGGTTCCGCGGTTCCCCCGAGAAGCTCCGGGACGTCGCGGGCTGCTGGCGTCGGGGCGGCGAACTCATGGTGCGCTTCCTGGAGGATGCCCAGGCACATGCCTCCACCGCGAGCAAGGCGCACTCGGGCGAGGCAGCCGAGTCCTTCCACACTTACTTCAGGGCCTCAGTGGGCCTTGGCGTGCCGCCACAGCAGGCGCAATCCGATGAACCTCTCGTCATGAACCTCATCGCGGCTTGCAACCAGCTCGCCAAGGCATGCGACCGGTACGCGGACCACGTCGAGGACGCCAAGCTGAAAATCCAGTTTCATAAGGATGATCCCCTGACGTTCGACATGCCATGGCATCAGCCGATGTTCGGGGGGAACGGCTACGACGGCGGCCTGAAGGACGCCGTGACCGGTGATCCCTACATTCAACAGCTCGGAGACGTGGCGCACGCCCTGGACTCCTCCCAGAGCCGCATCCAGCTCCCGCGGGGCTCCGGCGGACCCGGGCTTCCCGGACTGCCGTTCCTGCCTCCGCTACCGGAGCCGGCGCCGGCGCCATTCGCCCTCGCGTCCTACCGCAGCGGCCTGCCGGGCATCATGCCCGCACTCTTCCGCAACCCCGACCCCAACGTTCCCTGGCGCGCCCCGATCCCGCCGTCCCCGGTGCCGCCTCCCGTACTCCTGACACCCAGTGAACTCGCCTCGTTCACCAACTGGGTGAACACGCTCACGCCGGCAGGTCTCGCCGGATCCCCCGACCCCACGAGACCGGAGAACGCGTACCAGCTGCGTGTTGCCGGCTATCCCGAGCGTATCGTGCCGCTTTCAGGGCCTGGGAAGTCCAGCATCTCCGCTGACGGAATGCGTGCAGCAGACGGCATGATGGTCGATGCGAAGTACGTCAAAGGCGTAGACGATGACTGCAAGAAGAGTACTTTCCGCAAGATGTCGACCTTTGATATTCAAGACGAGTACAAGCCGAGCGGTGAATTGAAGTGGAATAAGAAGAACGTCCTCATCGGCGGGGACAAGAAGGAACTCATCAAATACAGGCAGGCCATCCGCGAGCACAGCGAGCTGCGTGGGCTCGAAATCATCACCAACGACAAGGAGGCCGTCCCTTACTGGCAGACGCTCATGGCGATGGAGCAGGTGAAGGGGGCAGCCCGGTATGTCCGGTAGCACAGAGGAAGAGGTACACGCGTGCTGAACGACGACGACGAGCAGAACACTTTTCTCCTGTACGCCCCCGAACGGGACCCTCATGCGTGGGGGCTCGACCTGGAACAGCTGGGTGAGGCCCTACGCGGATCCTTCCAGGATGTCAGCTACGAGCTCCGGCAGGACGATGTCCATGGCGGCGCACCGTATATGTGGTTCTGGGCTGTTGACAGCCGGGGGACAGGGTTCGACGGGACCGCGCTCACCCAGGGGCGGGACTGCATCATGCTGGCGGGGATCACCGCAGGGGAGGCGGCCGCCTTCATCGTATGGCTTCGCGACTCTCATCTTCCGGCGCCGGATCTGGTTCGCTACTCAAGCGAGGCGGCCGTCGTGGAGGGAATCGAGTCGGATTGGAAGCTGCCCGCAGCGGGTGACGAAGACGGCGTCGCCGACGAATTGCGGCACCACCTTCGAGTCGTCGACAGTGCCTGACAAGGCGTAGTCGTGATATGAAACCGTCCTGTCCGCTTGTGGGGCGAGCTTGCCCGTCGCCGTCAACTCGCTGGTGAGCGCGGTTTTCTGATGGCCGGTGACGGTATGCGCATGGGTGCCGAGCAGACCGAAGGAGAGGCTGCCGAGCAGGCCCGTGATGGCGGCGAGGCCGATCACCCCGCCCAGTGCGCCGAGGACCGCTCCATGCGTTTCGGCGGCACGGCGACCTAATTGACGGAGTAGACCTGCGGGTACATCCGTGCGGCGGCCAGTCCCTGGAGCAGTCGCGATCCCACGAGTATCTCCGGGCTCTGGGCGACGCCGCAGAACAGTGACGCGATGGTGAAGGTGCTCATGCCGATCAGGAACACGCGCTTGCGCCCGGAACGGTCGCCCATCCTTCCGCCCGCGACCAGGAACGCGGCGAAGGCCAGGGTGTAGTCGGCGAGCACCCAGTGGATGTGGGTGTAACCGGCGCCCGGTCCGCGCTGGATGGCCGTCACCGCGACATTGACGATGCTCACGTCCACGAGCTGCATGAACGCGGCCACCAGCACGAGGGCAATGGTGACCTAGCCGTGGCGCGGTAACGGCTGCGGCATGTCGGCAGGCGGCGATTTGGTGGCCTCAACTCGTGCCGTGTGCCCTCCAGTTCCGGCGTGAGGATCCGTCCAACCCTGCTGACCCGTGGCCGCCGGTCACCTGGCCTGTCGAGGCCGGCCGACGCCTTAGCCTTTCCCGTAAGGAGTGCAGGAGCGCCTGCGCGAGCAGCCGACCCGCCGCACGAAAGCACTCCCTGGTGCGAAATACTCCCAACACCCTCTCTGTCGCCGTATGGCGCGCAGCGCAATCGCGGCCTGCGGACCGATTCCACCGGCTTCATGGTTGGCCACCAACTCCGCGAGTGCCGTCCCGCGGCCCCATCGCGTCCCGAGGCCGGGCCTGCTGATCGCGCCCGCGCTTCGCTGGCCGTGGCCGGTCAGGGCAGGCGTGATGATCACTCGTCGTCGAACGGTGGGATCTGCCGCATCGCCAGTACTGTGCCGTCTTGGCTGATCGAGACCACGCCGCCCCACTTGTGATCCCAGAACGTTCCGTGGCGCTTGCTCTTCCAGTTGTGGACGCGTTGTCGGTAGGCGGTGACGTCGGCCTGCCGCTTGTCCTCGCTCCTGGTGACTAGGACGTTGAGTATGTCTTTCGCGACGCCGGAGAACGCCTGGACTCTTTCGCCGTTGAGTCGGAAGACGTGGTCCGTGCCCTCGTATGTCTCGCCCAGCAGGGTGTAGCGCGCGTCTTGGACGCTGCCGGAGGCGGCGTTCGCGAAACCTTGGAAGAAGTCGCTGCCTTGTCGTGTGTTGAGCAGAGCGGCGGTGGACTCTCCGTCACCGGCGAAGGACGTGAGTCCAGCGGCCCCGACTCTGGCCAGGGCACTCTGGAACCACTCGTAGTACTCAGGATCGGGACCTACTTGGCATCCGGGCTCGACGGTGTCGGGGTCGTTGCCGTCGCCTGGTTTCAGGATGCCGACATTGGGGTTCTTGTCCTTCAGCGGAAGACTGAAGTTCGCGGCGGGCGTGCCGTCCGGGATGTGGAGCCAGCCGCCGGGACCGTCGGCGTGCAGGGCGTGAACGGTGAGGGGGTCGTTCAGGGGGATCTGCGTGCTGAACACAAGGGCCGGAGTGTCGTTCCAGGCTCCGATGTGCACCCCGTCCGCGTGAACTGCTGCGGAGGCGAGTTGCTCGTATGCCTTTTGCCGGTCGCTGTGGTTCCCCTTGCAGGCGATCGGGAAAACGCGTGAGGATTCGCCTGGTTTCCAGACTTCGGCAAAGAACTGCGGGCGGTAGTGGTAGCCGACGGTCTTGGTCTTCGCTTTGTCCCGGCTGGTCAACGTCCAGCCGGCGCGGAGCGCGGTGTCGGCGCGGACGATGGAGACGCTGTGGTTGGGATAGCGGCGGGTGAGGATCTGCTCGCTTACCGCCAGGGCGAAGGCTTGTCCCAGCTCCTCGGATTGCAGCGCCTTGTAGTACATGGCGATCCGTTCGCCCTCTTCGGACAGCCTGAGATAGGTTTCGGCGTCTGCTACGAGCGCTTGGCAGTACTTGAGGCTGCCCCAGTGCTCGGCCAGTCCACGCGATGCGCCGCGCTGAGAGAGGGCGAGGCCGCGGCCGAGGTGGTGCAGGATGTCCCATAACGTCAGCCGTACCGTCAGGCCGAGTTCGTGGCTGGGGAGGGGACGCAGTCCTGGCTTGCGGCGCAGCGGTTCGTAGGTGTCTCCCGGTTTGGTCTTGCCCTCCTCCTGTCGCTTCTGGAACGTCTCGTGGCGCTCACGTTCCTTGTCGTCGGCGGCTTCCTCGACCTTTCCTACCAGCTCCCGCGTGGAATGGACTGGTACGGTCACCTGCCGCTGGAGGTTCCGCAGGACCTCTTCGGTACTCATGGTGCTTGTCACGACTGCCCCTCCTCAGGTCGGATGCCCAGCCAGCCGTGCATGGCTGGCCGGACACTCAGTCGAACAGCGGCGCCAGTACGTTCGGGCTCGCGAGGATGCGCCACGCGGGGACACGGAGAACTCGTTCGACACTGCCGGCCTTCGCGCCTTTGCCGCCGGATGGCAGCCCGATGAAAAGGTCGGCTCGCTGGTGCATCAAGCGCAGGTGCCGTGCCGGATCACGGCCAGGCAGTGGCCCGGTGTCCACCAGTACGGCGGTGTTGCCCTCGGACGCGGTGAACAGCAAGTCGACCCGCTGTCCACCAACCATGGCGTCGCGTTCCAGCTCCACGACACCTCGCGAGGCGAGGAACTGCTGCACAGTGTCGATAAGGTCCCTGCGGCCTGGGTCCTGCTGAGGGCTGGGCCCGTGTACCGCAGCCTGGTGGGCGTCGACAGTTCGTGCTCGGCTCCACACGACCGAGCGGGACGACAGCAGGTGCGGGAGACCGGTCTGCTGCTGCCAGTAGCCATGGCTGCCCACAGTGATCAACTGGGACTTCGCGCGGGTGATCGCGACGTTCCAGAGGTTGACCTGGCTCGCCACCCAGTGGGACGTCCTCGCAGGTGTGTTGGCGGTCGCCACAGGGCTGAGGACCATGACGTCGCGCTGGCCGCCCTGAAAGGCATGAACCGTGCCCACCCGCACCCGGTCGCTGCCGATCGTGCGCTCCAGGGCGTCCTTCTGCGCGCGGAAGGGGGTGACCACGCCCACGGTTGCGGTTCCTGGCAGGTGGTGCAGCAGCTCCCTGACAATGCCGGCCACGGCGGCGGCCTCGGACGGGTTGTGCCACGACTTACCGCCAGGTCCCTGCGCCGACTCGCTGGAGGGCACGTCTGCCCAGGCCAGTACGGGAGCGGTTTCCCCAGTGCCCACCAGGTCGACGGCGGGCACCTGTCCGCGCACGTCCGTCATGATTTCCAGGGCGCCGGAGTAGCAGTGGCCGTTGACGACGTCGGCTATCTCCGGATGGCAGCGGTAGTGCTCGTCAAGGAGCAGGGCGGCCTCGCCGTTCTGTGCGGCGGCGTGGTACGAGGAGTAGATGTGGTACGCGAGCCGTCGATCCTCCAGCCAGGCCGCACTCAGCCCCGCCCTGGCGCGAGCCTGACGTTCCTGCTCCGGTGAGATGCCGGGGATGTGACTCAGCTGCATCGGATCACCAATGATCAAAGCCCTCCGGGCCCGAAAGAGCAGCGGCAGCACCGCCGCGATGGAGCACTGGCTAGCCTCATCGATGACGACCAGGTCGAAGAGCTTCGCGTCCGGCCTCAGCTGGCGAACGGCGTGCGTGGTGATCGCCCACCCTTTCAGGTGGCGCAGAAGGTTCAGCTGGCTGCGCTGGGTTCCTTTGTGCTGCCGCAGAGTTTGAAGACGCTGGTCCAGCAGAGAGCGCCCGCGGCTGAGCGCCTCCGCCGACAATGCCGCGCACAGCTCCGTCGACAGTTCGGCGCGTGTCGCGGCACAGTCCGCGCGACCCTCACGTACGGCCTCCTCGCCGTGAGTGAGCTGGGCAGGTGTGAGCTCTCGCGTCTGCCGCTCCAGGTCCGTCACGTCTGCCAGCTTGTCGAGGACGTCCGGTGCGACGGGCAGCTCGCGGGCCCACGTCGGCAGGTGCGACCCCACCTCCGGACTGGCCGCCGAAACGAACGCCTTCATCGCGCGCTTGCGCCGCCAGCGTCCCCACCAGCCTGTCGCCGCCGCGGCCCGGCGAGCCCGTGCTTCCCAGCTGGCGAGCGCGGAATGGTCGCCGGTCGTCCACACCTGTGACAGGAGCGACGGCGCAAGTCCGATCGTCTCGGCGAGTTCCGCACGCCGCTGCAGAACCCCAGTGAGGTGCACCTCGCCTTCGACCTGCCGGCCGGCCCGGTCGCGCAGAACGGCGGCCCGAGCGCGGAGGTTGCGCAGCTCACCCGCCACTGTCGCCGAGCTGCGGCCGGGCTGAGGATGTGCGTCCGACAGCAGCCGCTCCAGCTTCTCGGCTTCCTTCACCAAGGCGCCGACGTTGCCGGTACGCATCAGAAGTCCGGGAGCGATGTCATCACACCGCTGGGCGACGACATCGACCGCCTCGTTGTTGGTGGACGCCACGAGTACCGACTCGCCGGCCGCGACGCACGTGGCCACCACGGAGGTGACGACCTCGCTCTTTCCCGTGCCGGGTGGACCGGTGGCCACGGTCAGGGGCTGCGTCATCGCTGAGACGACCACCTCTTCCTGGCTCTCATTGGCCGGTCCGGCGGAGAGCACGAGGACCGGATCGCGTTGTGGAACAGGGGCCGCGTCATTGAGTAGGGCATCCAGGGCCGTGCCGGGAATCTCGTCCGTGCGCGTGGAGATGGCCAGGAGATTCTCCACCAGACCGTCGGTGGCGAACCGCTCCACGCTTGATGGAGCGAGGATCACCGCGGCGTTGTGCGCCCCCGGGCGCAGGGCCTCGTTCACGGAGTCCGCCCGTAGAGCGGAGGGATCGAGCGGTTCGAGTTCCGGCAATCCCAACGCGCCGAGCAACTCCCTCACAGCCTTGAGCATCTGCGCGTCATTGCCGTGCTGCCATGTCGGCTGCCAGCGGGCGAGCAGCTGGGCGGCCTCGTCCTCAGAGAGAAGCTCCGTCACCACTTTGGTGTGCAGACAGGGCACCCCGCTCGGGTGGAGTACCGGCCGCCCGCTCTCGTCCGGGGTCAGTTCCATCTGCTGAACGAGCAGTGGCGCGATGACTACGTCCGTGCGCCGGCCACCTTCGCCACGGGAGGGGAGAGTGACGGCCGGATATCCGTACCAGTACTCGTGCTGCTCTGTATCCCGTCCCGGCCCGCCCGTCGCGGTGCCACCGCCCGAGGTGTGTGCGCCGGGCAGTCGTGCCGGAGCAGGCAGCGCCGAGCCCAGACCGGACTGAATGGTCTCGGGCCCTTCGGCCACGAGGAAGTACTGCGAGTTCCGCCCGTTGCGGCGATCGGGCAGCATGCTCGCTGCCGCCTGCGCGCTCAGGCACTGCGCGTAGTAACGCAGCAGCCGTTGCCAGTCATTGGCATTCTCGGCGTCGGCGGCGGCCCGTTCGCGAGCTTTGAGCTGTGCGGCTGACGGCGGAACCGGCTCATCGAGCGGCGGAGGGAGAGGGACCGGGCGCGCAACGGACCTGGCGAAGGCCAGCGTGTGGGTGGCGCGGATGGTGGACTTGGTCGGGCGTTGCTCCTTCGGTAGACCTTTGCGCACCATCTGCGCGGTCAGATACTCGAAGAGGTCGTCCGGCGATATCCATCCGCTGTCCTTGATGCGCCCGTTGCGCAGCCCCTCGACGATTTCGCCGGTGAACCGCGATGTGCCGAGCGTCGAACCAGCGGGAGCCATGGCGGAGGCGGGCTGCAAGGCGTCGGAGGCGGTGATGAAGTAGACGCCGGTGGGCCGTAGCAGGGTGCTGTGCTCCTCCTCGTCGGACAGCACATCGTCCCGGCCCTTGGCTCGCCAGCCCTGGACGACCGAGCCGCTCGCGCAGCAGTCGAGCAGCACGATCTTGGAGGCGGCCCGGCAGGATTGCAGGGTCCGCTCGAGGAACTCCGCCGACACCGCGGTGCGGGGCAGATCGGTAAGGTCGCTGTCGCGAGTGAGGAAGTACAGCTGGTTGTCGGCTTCGCAGAACTCCCCGTGCCCGCTGAAGTACAGCAGCGCGGTCTCGCTCTGCTGGCGCTGCTCCAGAAACGACTCGATCGCGTGCAGCATCTCGGCACGCGTCGGCTCTGCCACCACATCGCAGTCGTTGTACTGCCCGATCTCTGTGCTCTGCAGAACTGCCTGCATATAGTGCAGATCTGCGCGCACCGCCGGAAGGTCGTGGTAGTCGTCGCTGTCGTAGTTCGAGACGCCGATCAGCATGGCGTATCGGTCGTTGTTGCGCACCCTCGGTCAGCCCGCCGCGGAGGTGCCGCTCGGGCTGGGTGTGCTGCTTGCCGCATCCCCATCCGTCGGCAAAGGGCCGCCGGCCAAGAACCGTTCGAGGCGTTCTTCGTCCTCACGGGCCTCGCGGCCTGTGATCTGCAGCGTGGCCCCATCGGGGCGCGTCGCGATGATCGCGCGCTGAGGGACTTTGGCCAGCCACACCTGAACACAGGCTGCCGCGAACGAGCCGGCGCTCAGCACCAGGCCCACGACGCCTACGACATCGCCGCCTTTGTCGGTGCCCATGGAGGGGCGGGCAGAAGGCAGACGAAGAGAGGCCGCCGGATCGGCCTCAGACACTTCGGCCAGCAGTTCACGGGCGTCGCTCCGTGCCCTCAACGGATCGTCGTCGATCACAGTGACCAACAGCTGCGGCCGTCCCTCGCTGTCGCCCTCGTTGCTCACGCGTCCCCCTGCGCCGCCGTCGACTTAGCTGCCTTGGGAAATTACCGGAGCAACTGTGCAGAAAAATGTGCTTTTCCGAAAACGACCGGTAGTTGACGCAAAACGTACTTCGCTCTCTTCGGTGCTGGCCATGGCTCCACCGGTGATCACGTATGGGCCGCATAGTGCCGAGCGGAGGCCCCGTGCCGTTCGGTGCGGCAGCCAAGGCCGACCGCGAGAATGGCGCCGTGTCCCCGTGCCCGGCTGATTTCGCTGCGGGTTAGCGGTGCTGGACCGGGGCGGAGGGGGAATGCGGCGTCGTGCCCGTCGGCTTGGGGCTGTTGCCGCCCGGTCCGCTGGCGAGGGCCAGCAGGATAAGGAGAAACACGAGGAACCCGACGCTGCTTCCGGCGGCGACGGCGCGCGGGCTTATGGAGCGGTGGTGCCCGCGCACGCGGGTGCCGTCGGTCCGGTAGTAGGGGTGGACGTAGGTGGTGGGCCCGGTGTGGACTGGGCGGGGAGGCGGTACCGATGTGCGGCGCGGCGTCGTGCCCGCGGTGGCCGTTGGGCGGGTGCGGCGGTAGTGGCCTTTGACGTAGGTGCCGTCTTGGCGGACGTGGGGACGTACGTAGGTCATGTGAGGTCCTCGTGAGTGAAGGGGGGATGCGGCACCTTCGGCCGAGGCCGGGCGTTCCTCGGCGCAGCATTCGACGGTAGCGGCACCCACTGACATTCGATTGATCCCAACTCTCTTACGGTGCAGCCCTGTTGTTTCTCCTCCAGCGATTTTCGGCCGGTGATCGTGGGGCACCGGCGGCTGTCAGTGCCGGGTGCTGTCATGGACAGCGGGGAGAACAACACGAGGGGGGTACAACACGTGCTGTACACGGGAGTGGCCGGGTGAGCCGGCGCCGACGTCGTAGCAGCGGGGACGATGCTCTGCTCGTCGCCTTTGGCGTCCTGGTCCTGGTCGGGCTGTTGCTCGTCAAGGCGGCCCAGTGGGCGTGGGCTCACTGGTGGGTCCTGCTCGTGATCGGCGCACTGGCACTGGCCGCGGTCGCGGGTTGGATCTACCAGCGGGTTGACCGGCTGCGGGCCGTCCAGCTGCGCAGGCAGGGGCTGGTCTACTCCCTCGGCCAGCTGGACGCCATGCACCACACCGCCTTCGAGTACGCGATCCGCGACCTGCTCGCCCGGGACGGCTCCCTTGACGCGGTGCGCTGTGGCGGCCGGGGCGATCTCGGCGCCGACGTGAAGGGCCATGACCCGCTGGGCCGCTTGTGGGTGATCCAGTGCAAGCACCGCAAGAAGGGGCTGGACGGAGCGGCGCTCGGCACGCTGGACCTGCAGACCCTCAATGGCACCGGGCGGCCGTTGACCGGGGCGACGTCGTGGTCATGGTGACCAACGGCCGCATCTCCCAGCCCGCCCGGGACTTCGCCCGAGGCCAGCGCCTGCACCTGGTCGACCGGCGCCTGCTGGAGCGGTGGGCCCGCGGGGCACGCCCGCTGTGGGAGATCCTTCCGGCCGTCCCGCCGCCTCCGTCACGCAAGCCGCCCCGGCTGCGGTAGCAGCTACGGAAGGCGACATGAGTTCGACGCTGCCCGACCGGTAGCGCCAGCACACCAGCGCGCACCACAAGGGCTCCACTCCCACCCAGGTCGCCCGTTGATGCGAGCGGCCCGCTTGCCCCTCCACCTCCGCGGAGGTGGAGGGGCAAACGGGGATAGCGCGCCGCCGGGTTGGTTAGGCGATCTGCTTGATGGTGGTGGTCCAGCCCGCTCCGCTGACATCGGTGCCGGGGGCGAAGCCGGTGCTGTTGCTGCCGGTGCCGGCGAAGAAGTGGAGGTGGTCGTCGGAGGTGACGGTGGTCCAGAGGTCGGGGTGGCCGTCTTGGTTGCCGTCTCCGGCGGCGGCGACGGACGGGTAGCCGGCGGTGGTTACGCCGGAGCCGATGTCCTGGGCGTTGCCGCCGGACCCAAGGGGCGTGCCGGGGTTGAGGGGGTCGTTGAGGTATTGGTAGATGTCACCGGTGGACTTCCTGCGGGTCCACAGGTCGCCCAGGCCGTCGCCGTTGACGTCACCCGGGGCGAGGAGCTCCATGCCGTTCCAGCCCGCAGTGCCGATCTTCGTGGGTGCGCCGAGCTGGCCGTCGAAGGTGCCAGGGAAGAGGTAGAGGGCGTCGTCCTCGATGGCGAGGAGGTCTGGGTGGGAGTCCATGGTCAGGTCACCGGCGCTGATCACCTGGCTGGTCTTGGACCAGTCGGACGAGGGTGACCCGGCGGGGCGGTTCAGCGCGTAGCGGGCGGTGAAGCCGTCGAAGCCAGTGCCGCGGTAGAGCCACAGGTGGGATGCGTCGCCGGACAGGTGGGCGATGAGGTCTTCGTAGCCATCGCCGGTCCAGTCTCCGCGGTGGCTGATGTCGGCTCCGGCCCAGCCTCCGCCGAGGTGGGGGCCGTTGGCTTGGCCGCCGTCGCCGGTGCCGGGGTAGACGCGCAGCTGTCCGTCCTTGTCGATGGCGGTCAGGTCCGGGATGCCGTCGCCGTTGAGGTCGCCCTCGCCGTCAGTGCCGGTGCGCTTATGGAGGTAGCCGAGGGTGACTGGCGCGTTGAACTGGGCGACGCCGCTGGCGGGCGGCTTGCCGGAGTATTCGGTGATCTCGTCGCGATTGGTCGTGACGTAGAGGTCTGGGTTGGTATCCGGGTTGCCGCTCTGGCTGTTGACGTCGCCGGGGGAGGAGACCAGGGGGTAGGTCGCCTTGTCGAGGTACGGAGCAAGCAGTGTGGCCTGGGCTGGGAGCGGGTTGCTGGCGGTGCCGGACCAGACCTGGTCGGCGATGGTTGCGCAGTCCGCGAGGATGGTCTGCGTGCCGGGCGTCGTACTGGACGCCGGGTTGGCCAGGCAGCGTCCGGAGGCCGGGTTGACGAGCGAGCCGCCCGGGCCGGGCTTCCACTGCTGGGCACCCGAGCCGTTGCAGGTGTAGAGCTGGACGGGAGTCCAGTTGGCGGTGCCGCCGCCCTTGGCGTCCAGGCACTTGCCGTAGTTGCGCACTGTGTTGTCAGTGCCGAGGGCCCACTGCTGGGCCGAGCTGCTGTTGCAGCCCCAGACCTGGATCTTGGTGCCGTTGGTGGTGGAGCCGTGGTCGACATCCAGGCACAGGCTGCCGCCGCTGGAGGCCGTCACCCCGGAGACGAGGGCGTGACTGGCCGGCGCGGCCAGGGCGGCGGGCATGCCGTTGGCATCGAACCGCAGGTCGTACGAGTAGAGGACGCCGGTGGCGTCGTCGCGGGCCCACAGCGTGGGGGTGCCGCCGACGGCCCCGGGGGCAAGGAGCGTCGCATGTGACCAGTCGGGACTGTAAGACGTTCGGTGTAACTCCCGATCATGGAAGATGCTTCGATGACCAGTGAGAACGTGTCTGAGTCCGAGACCGCCGAGCCCGGGAGGGCTGCGTCGGTGAAGGCCGTGGATGAACAGTTGATCGACGAGCTGGTGGGCCGTGCCCAGGCCGAGGGCCTGCAGCTGACCGGCGAGGGCGGGCTGCTGCAGCAGCTGACCAAGCGGCTGCTGGAGTCCGCCCTGGAAGGCGAGATCACCGACCATCTCGGTTATGACAAGCATGATGCGGCCGGCAAGAACGGCGGCAACTCCCGCAACGGCAAACGCTCCACGACCGTGCTGACCGACGTCGGACCGATGGAGATAACCGTGCCCCGTGACCGCGACGGCTCCTTCGAGCCGAAGATCGTCAAGAAGCGGCAGAAGCGCTTGAGCGGCGTCGACGAGATGGTGATCTCACTGGCCGCGAAGGGTCTGACCACCGGCGAGGTGCAGGCCCACCTGTCGGAAATCTATGGCGCCGAGGTCTCCCGCCAGACCATCTCCACCATCACCGACAAGGTGCTGGAGGGCATGGCGGAATGGCAGAGCCGCCCGCTCGACGCCGTCTGTCCGGTCGTCTTCATCGACGCCATCCACGTGAAGATCCGTGACGGTGCAGTGGCCAACCGGCCCATCTACGTCGCCCTGGCCGTCACCACCGAGGGGCGGCGCGAGATCCTGGGGCTGTGGGCGGGTGACGGCGGCGAGGGCGCCAAGCACTGGCTGCACATCCTCACCGAAGTCAAGAACCGCGGCGTCAGCGACGTCCTCATGCTGGTCTGCGACGGGCTGAAGGGCCTGCCTGAGGCGGTGGAGACCGTCTGGCCGCGGACTATCGTGCAGACCTGCGTGGTGCACCTGCTGAGAAACTCCTTCCGCTATGCCGCCCGCCAGGACTGGGACAAGATCGCCCGTCTCCTCAAGCCGGTCTGCACCGCCCCCACCGAGGAGGCCGCCCTGGAGCGGCTCGCCGAGTTCGCCGATGCCCGGGGGCCGGAAGTATCCAGCGATCGTGAAACTGTGGGAGAACGCCTGGGAAGAGTTCACCCCCTTCCTGCGGTTCGACACCGAGATCCGCCGCATCGTCTGCACGACGAACGCGATCGAGTCGGTGAACGCGCGCATTCGCCGGGCGGTCAAGGCCCGCGGCCACTTCCCCAATGAGCAGGCCGCTCTGAAGTGCGTCTACATGGCGATCATGTCCCTCGACCCCACCGGCAAGGGCCAGGCCCGCTGGACCATGCGCTGGAAGACCGCGCTGAACGCTTTCGACATCACCTTCGACGGCCGCCTGTCGGCAGCGCGTCAGTAGCCTCAACTACCCCAGTTACACCACTCGTTTGACAGTCCCGATGGGCGGCTACACCTACGCCGGAAACGATCCAGTCAACGGCAGCGACCCCACTGGCCTAATGCGGGATGGAGGGGGCGATTGCGGCGCAATCCACACCTGCAATACCGATCCGCGTCCGTCCACCTCTGGAACCTCCTCGACACCAAGCCCTACGCCCAGCCCGGGGCCACCGCCGCCCGGGACCGGGACAGGTACACCGGGAGAGGGGACCCCCGCCCCATCGGGCGGCTTCCTCAAAAACCTCGCGGGTGGCATAGGCCAAGGCGTTTCAAACGTCTGGAGCAAATTCGAGGACGTCAGCTGCTACTTCGGCAGCGATGACCACAACTGCCACCGCGATGCGCCCCTCGAGGGCCCCATGATCAAGAGGGCGGCACCCTCTGAAATAGCGAAGCAGATGTTTGGAACGGACAATCCGGAGCTGGATCACAATTCGCTTCCCTTTAAAGTCGGTGAAGCGGTTGGTGAGACATTCGCGTTGCCCGTTCCTGCTCCTGCAGCGGCGCCGGAAGAGGTGGCTTCAGTTGCTCTGAGGGCCGCAATTAAGAGTGGGGAGAAAGCGGCTTCAAGGCCCACCCTCGCACCACGAGTCATTGTGCATGCACTTAGCTCCGAAGAGCGCGGGGTAGCAACGGTTTACCTGGATCAAGTGCAGAAACATGCGACGATCAAGGTCGAGTCAGGGACAGAGTCGCTGCACACCGAACAGGTGATCGTGGGCAACACGACTACGGGAGCAGTCAGAACTGCGGCCCACAGCAATATCACGCTCGCAGTCAGGATTCCACTCCCCAAGGCAAACCTGGCGCTGGCGTATCAGGAAGTGACGATCGGGGCTGATCTGAGCACCTATGAACTTGCCACCAACAGCTGCACGACCTACTGTGCGAAGGTGTTGCGAAGCGGCGGCGTGACGGATATCCCCATCACCGCGGATGAGGCTACCCACTGGCTCATTGAGAAACACGGGTAGTGATCTAGCGCAAGTGATGGGTGAACTGGTTAACCTATCGGAAGGCTGGAATTGGCATATGGAGCAAACGGCGTGGGACCCACCTGAAGAATTGAGCGAACCCACTTCTAACTGGATGCATAACCTGGCGATCTCTATGCTCTCAAGCGGGCTCATGGGGAATGACCTGGTTGAGGTGCTCGGGGACGTTCTCTCGCGACACGCGAAGTTCAATTTGTGGATTCAGAGCGAGGGGAAGCGTGCCCTCGATGTGAATCAACTCCTAGAACGTGCTGGTGTATTGAGGGGAATTACGGTAACGCTTTATGAGGCATGGAACGCGTACCGTGTTCGATATGAGGGGACCGGTCGAAAATTGGGAACTGCCCAAGACGAGCGTCGTGAACTAGCCGAAACCTTGCGAGCGACTGTGGCGACCTTAGGAGAACTTCACCTCAAGCGATGACGTCGTATGTCAAGGTGCGCTGGGGCCACGAGTTCACGGAGGAACCGGTGGACATCTTCAGCGAGCTCGACGACCAACGCTACGAGGTCCGAAAAGTCGAGGTCTACCGGGATGGGAGACTCGACTTGGCCGATGCCAGCCGGGAGACGGACACGATTGGTCTAGGAGAGGTCCCGTTCTCCGATCTGAAGGAGATCAACTCTCAGGAGGAGTTCCACGCGGAGACGATCACTGGCGCAGAGTTCGAGGCGGCTTGGGACCGTGCCCGCAGCAGGACGTGAGGAGAGCTCAGGGGATCGGCTCCAGAACAACAGTGCGGAAGCCTATTACAGGATCCATGTGGCCCAGCGCAGCGCTCTTTGGCCAGATGAGGGCGCTGTGGTCCCAATGTATCGATGGTGTTCGCGACGGTCCGTGACTCGTGACTGAACCGGCGATGTGCAGCTGTGCTGGTTGGCCCGCACTCGGGCCCAAGGGTTCTGGAGGTATCTAGCAGCCCAGTGACTTCACCCAGGTTGCGGTCTGCCGTCTTGGTTCAGGTGGCATGGGCCGGACTCTCTTTAGGCTGTGTCCGACGGACCGGTGGAGGCACGTCAGGTGAGGACGTGGACGGCTTGATACAGGTGGGTGCCATGCGCCCACTTCTTGATCTCGGCGCGGCCGAGAACGGTGATTTGGTGCTGGCGCGCGAACGTGGCAGCGGGCTCGGTGAACCCGGCCAGGCCGATCATGATGGCCACGTCGGCGCCGTGGTGGGGCCGCGCGGTGCCGTTGAACTGCTGCACGTGCCCGGAGGTGACGCGTGCGCGGTAGCGTTTGCACTGGAGGATGACGAGATCGCCGTCGCTGTCGACCGCACGGACATCGGCGCCCAGGTCTCCTGCTCCGCCAACGCGCTGCACGTCGGTGAATCCGTCACGGACCAGGAGCTTGGCGCACGCCTGCTCGAACTCGGTCGGGCTCATGGCCGCCAGCTCCCGCATGTGGAAGGTCACGCCTCCGTCGGCCGTGTCCGGTTCCGGCGCGGGTGGGGCGGCAGGCAGGGGTACCGCGCAGCCGCCTGCGAAGCCGAGTACGACGAGTACGGCCCTGGCTGCGGCCACGAGCATCACCAGCGCGCCGGCGCAGATGAGGGCGGCCCACCAGGGATGGCCGGTGAGCCATGCCCAGGGTCCGTTGAGTATCCACGCCACGGCGGTGCCGGTCAGCCACTTCCACAGCATCTTGCCGATTACGAGGGCGAAGATGCCGTAGAGCAGTGTTTTCAGGAACGGATCAAGACGGCCGTCCTCGTCGAACATGACCACCCTCCAGGGCGCGTTGAAGAGCTGGAACGAGGCTGTGGGATCAGGCGGCGCGGCGAAGCATGCGGCGCGGACGGGTGGGCAGCGCGAGCAGTTCGTGCAGGGCGGCACCGTCCTGGGCCCACTGGTGCAGCCGTTCGCGGTCGACCAGGTGGATGTGGTGGCGCGCGCCCCAGGCCCGTGCATCGCGAGTGAAGCCCCCGTTGGTCACGACCACCGCATGCTGCGCGCCATGCACGGGACCGGCGGTGCCGTTGACCGCGTACAGGACGGGAGCGCCGACCTTGGCGCCGGTGCGGGTGTGCTTGGCCTGGAGCACTGCACGTCCAAGAAGCGGATGCTCGGCCGTCACGTCGGCGGCCTGGTCGCCACCTCCTCCGACCCTCAGTGCACGCCAGCCGTCACGGATCATCAGGTCGCGCAGCGCCTCCTCGAAAGCGCGGTCGCCCATGGCGTCGAGCTGGTCCGCCCGGAAGGACAGACCCGCCCGGCGGACACGGTCGCGGCGTTGTCTGCTCCGGGTGAGGCCCGCGCGCAGCACCCCGGCTCCAGAGACGACAAGGAGGATGAGCGATGGCCATTGCCAGTGCGTGACGAGGGCGCCGAGGAGGACGCGTAGCCCAGGCAACAGCAGGGCCGTGCCCGCCGCGAAGGTGAGGCCGACGGCGGCGAGTTCGGCGGGTCCGCGCGGGCGGCGGATACGCAGCCGGCGTCGGCGGCTCATCCGCGGGACGGCGCGGGCTGAGAGACGGACGGCATGGGGCGCTGCTCGGTCGGGGTGTTGGCGGAAGTTTTGCCGAGCCCGAAGAACTTGGCCCACAGGACGGCGAGGGCGATGAGCCCGACCGTCAGCCAGCCGGACATTCGGCGCGCACCGCGCGGTCCTGGGTTACGGCGGATGTGGGCGCGAACGTGGTGATAGCCGGCGGGCGGCTTCGACATGGCGGGTTCCCCTCCCGTGATCACGGGCCGCACCCAGCGGCCCTGAAGCTGTGTGTACCAAGGGGCACTGACAACTCCGGGCGGATCATGGGCAGTTGTCGCAACCGCGCGGCGGGATCTCGCCAGGTGCGTCAGTACGGCGCGTCAGCGAGTGGCCGACTGGACGAAGCAAGCCGTTGTGCTGCAGCTCTTTCGGCTTGGACCAGGTTCGGCCGACGCTCCGTTGCGGTGGCTTCCGGTGGTTCAGGATGCTTCACGTGCTGTGAGTAGTCCTGTCACTGGAGAGGATGCGGGCGAACGTTGGCGGATTGTAGTCGCCCGTATCCTCGTCGCAGAGGCGGGTTCCACCGTGTTGAGCCGACAAGGTGCCAGGCACTCGTCGGGGCATTTCCCAAGAGCCCGGTCGTGGTCGCCCTGTCCGTCGATTTCACCAACGTGGTGCGCCAGCCCCTGAGAGTGGCTATCTCCGGGCTGTTCGCCTGTCGGGAGAATGTGCCGCTGGGGGGCAGGGCCCTGCGGTGCGATGCCGCCGCACATCGGGGGCGAGCCACCAGTGCTCGCACGCCAGCGGCCGGGACCGATCACCTGGTGGAGGAGTGGGAGGAAGTCTGCGAGGGGCAGCTGGTAGGGGCGGGCCACTGGGCAGTCCGTCGATGCCGGTCACGGGCGGATGGAGAGTCAACTCATCGTTGTCCCGTCCAGAGCAGGTTCGGTGCCGGTTCGGACGAAGTCTCTCGGGAGTGGTCGAGGCATGCGGTGGCGCCGAGGGCAGTGGGACGGTTGCGTGGCACTGTTCCGGACGGGGTCTGACTCATGACTTTTTTTGACCGAAGTGTCTTGTCACGGGCATGTCGACTGCCGTTATGGGTGGTGCTTGCTGTCACCGAGCCACAGGGCGTGTCCCAATAGGAGCCTTGCCGAGTTCAGACGCCATCACGGTTCAGACCGCCCATGCGGGCCGGTGCGATCCGCCCAGCACGTCACCACCCGGGAGGCGAACCACCATGACGACCAGACAGCGCAGCACCTCCTCGAACACGGACCCGCCCGTGCGGAGAGAGGTCGTACTGGGCGTGGACACGCACGGCGAGATGCATGTCGCTGCCGTGGCCTCCCCGCTGGGGAAGGTCCTGGGTAACGAGTCGTTTCCGGCCACGGCGGCCGGCTATCGGCAGCTGCTCGTGTGGGCCCGCAAGCGGGGGACGGTGCGCCGGGCCGGCGTGGAGGGCACCGGCACCTTCGGCGCGGGCCTGTCCCGCTACCTGGTGACCCAGCAGATCCAGGTGTTCGAAGTGAACCGGCCCGACCGGTCGGCCCGCCGGTTGCTCGGTAAGTCGGACCCGCTCGATGCGCAGGCCGCAGCGCGAGCCGTGCTCAGTGGTCGCGCCCGGGCCCAGGCCAAATCCGGCGACGGACCCGTGCACAGCGCCCGGATCTACAAACTCGCCAAGGACTCCGCGGTCAAGGCCCGCACCCAGGCGATCAACCAGCTCAAGGCCGTCCTGGTCATCGCCGACCCCGCCCTGCGGGAACGGTTGTCGACCTTGGGCAATGCCGAGCTGTTCCGCACCTGCGCGACCCTCAGCCCACCCGATGGTGGGGGAGACGAGGACGCGGTGGCCCAGGCCACCCACATGCCTTTACGCATGCTCGCCGAACGCATCCAACAGCTCAGCGGACAGATCAACGAGCTGAACCAACGCCTGACCCGGCTCGTCGAACGCTACGCGCCGCAACTGCTCGTACCGGTGGGCATCGGCCCGGACAGTGCCGCCACTCTCCTGATCACCATGGGGGACAATCCCGAGCGACTGAACACTGAGGCGTCCTTTGCTGCCCTTTGCGGAGTCAGCCCCATCGAGTACTCCTCTGCCCGACGGTGCACGCGTCGGCTCAACTATGGCGGCGACCGTCAGGCGAACGCTGCCCTGCACCGCATCGTGTTCACCCGCCTGCGCCGCGACCCGCGCACCCGGGCGTACTACGAACGCCGCACCCAGGAGGGCAAGACCCGCCGTGAGATCATCCGATGCCCCAAGCGATATGCCGCCCGCGAGGTCTTCAACCTGGTCAGACCGGTTTCCCGCGCCCCCGCGTTATAGGGGCGTCGGTGACTGCGGTCTGGTCGCGTTCGAGACTGCCCGCGAAGCCATGGAATGCCGGGAGATCATCGGCCCGGACGTGTTGGAGCCACTGCGGCAGCCGGGCACCGTCAGGTTGTGGATCATCTCGGCGAAGGCCCTCACATGACCGCGGGCGGCCTGGAGTTCCGGGCACCGGGCGAGGATGTTCTTCAGTTGCACCGTGGCGGCGGATGCCAGATGGCCGGGGTCGGACATGATCCACGCCGCGAAGCGACGGGGCTTGACCGGGGTGGTGGGTGGCGGACCCGCCAGGGTGCGGAGCTGCTGGACGTAGCGGGCCACCGTGCGTGAACTGCCACGCCACCCCAAGCTTTGGAGCTCGCTGTGGAGCGTGGTGGCGTTGGTGCAGCCCTCGTTCCACCGGCGGTGCAGGTAGGGCTTGAAGCGGTCGAGCGAGCTACCGCGGTTCACCGTCCTGATCAACGCATCGCCGGTCGCGGCACGTGCGAAACGTTGGACCGTGCGGAAGCAGAGCCCCAGCTCCCGGCTCATGGCGTTGAGGGAGTAACCCTTGGCCACGAGCTCCTGGACCGCCGCGTACCGCTCGCGCGTCCGCTGGACGAGGTGGCCCTCTCGTACGGCTGCCAGTACCGGCGTTGCGTCGGGGAGTGAATGCTCCGCTGGCGCGGTCATGGCCACGCCGCCTTCCCCAGGAGGACCCGTGGTCTGTGCTCCGGGCGTTTCATCAAGGGGTTCGTACAGGCAGTCGCGGTGTGCCACGACGGTCTTCTCCACGGCCTCGCCGAGGTTCTTCCACAGGTGCCACCGGTCCGCAATCTCGGTGGCCTCGGGCGCACCGCGGCGGCAGCCCTCCGCATATGCGCCGGCACGGTCCCGGCAGATGATCCGGATACCGGCCTGTAACCATGCGGCGACGGTGTCCGCGTCGCGCTCCGCGAACATGTCGATAGGACGGTGCGTCTCCAAGGCTGGAGATCATGCAGATCGCGCTGGACCTGCTGGCCTGGATGCCGATGCTCGCGCTGACCGGACAGGACAGACTCTGGGAGCCCCGCCGCCTGCGGCTCAGCCTGTTCACCGCGGCCGGCCACCTCGTCACCGCCAGCCGTCGATGGATCCTCCGCCTAGCCCGGCGCTGACCTGGGCCAATCTCATCACCGCCGCCCTCGACCAGCTCAACCAACTGGCGGACCCCGGCTGACCGACGGATTTCCCGTCCCTTCGACAGCACCTCAATACCCGGAGCAGTGGAACCCGGCGCCACCCCGAGGCAACACTCGGGCCTGGGGCCTGCCCAGCCTCAGCCCACGGCGCGACAACGGTCCACCGACGCCGTCGGCGGACAGTCACGAAATTTCGAGGTTGGCGACGACGGCTCGCAGCAACACAGAATCCATGCCGATGAATTTTGGCCAAGGGCATGTTCAAGACATTCGTTGCTTGAGACATCGAATCTATCATCACGGTCTATACTATGCGCCTGTTTCCAAGCGACGCTATGAAGCGCATACAGGAGAGCGGGCGCGGCGTTGTACCAACCATTTCGAGAGAGAGCGAGACACGTGGCACACGATGGAGTTAGGTGGCTTCCCGAGGTTTTCGAGTTGGGCTTTTGCGTAACTTTCGCACGGGACCTGAGTATGAGGGAAATGATTTCCAGGATGGGCGGGGATCCCGAACAATCGTTACCGATGACACGCTGGCAAGCAGAGAAGGCCGAGCAGGAGGGAAACCAGGGGCCGGTGATCCGGTTCGGCTCAATTCCCGGATGGGCTTTCGCTGTGGAGAGTTGGGGGGCCCATGGCAGGAAGAGTGAGGTGCTTCAGCGGGTTTCGCGTGGAACCGAGGTAGTGTCGTTCGCGATTACTGCCCGGGGAACTCAATTCCTATCGTGGGCGCGGGATGGAACAGTGGTTTGCACCGTCGATGCCGATGCTCCGAACATTCGATCTGGGAAAGAGCCGGATGCACTGAATTCTGTGTTGGAGGAGGTAGGTCTCCTCCCGGAGAATGAAGATACCGACAGCACTCAGGCGATGTTGACTCTGGTCGAAAATCGGTTCTCCGTCGGACTTCCCCGCCGGCAGGTTGAAACTGGGATCCTCGATGCCGTGGGGTTTTATGCTGAGTGAGCCCGGGGAAGCCACACTGACTTTCTGCGCGGCTTCACCGGATGCGGCACCTCTATCGCCCGCGCGCTGAGGGCTGCAGTTGGATCACGCAGTAGAGGTTACTGT
Organism: Streptomyces sp. NPDC026377; assembly: GCF_055567715.1. Classification (NCBI taxonomy): domain Bacteria; kingdom Bacillati; phylum Actinomycetota; class Actinomycetes; order Kitasatosporales; family Streptomycetaceae; genus Streptomyces; species Streptomyces sp. NPDC026377. Next base: position 148,827 of record NZ_JBVHPV010000009.1, on the reverse strand, counting down.
CACAGCGATCAAAGCCTGGCGTGTCAACCCAGTACGCTTCCTCTGGGAGCAGGCGTACGTCTTGCGTGAAACGCCCCAGATCCCCGCCGGCACCTTCATTCTGTTCGCCAGGGATGTTCCCGCGGACGCAGGGCTCGCTCCAGGTGGGAGGGTTGACCCGGTCATCGTCACGCAGTATCCACCGGCCACTGACAGCATCCTTGAATGCGTAGAACTGAGCGCACCTATCGCCGGTAAATCCGGTGATCGCACCTGCACTTTCCTTTGTGGCGGCGAATGGGTATTCGTCGCATGATGTGTTAGGAGTGTCGGGGTGCGGGTCGAATTTTGCGCTGACGTTCTGGCATATGCGCCTCCTATTTCCAGGTCCGTCACCGGGGTTTTTGAGGCGGTGCAGGGGGGACTTGCCGGGGAGGCCCGGGTGGCTCTGGAGTTCTGTCTTCGCGATCCAGTAGAGGGCACTAGCCGTCGGATACTTCTCCGTGTTCACTATGAACGTCGGAATCACATTGCCGAAGACGCACCCACGCTTCTGTGCCACTTGTGAATCACAGCGGACCTCATAGGCGCGCCCTGTGTCCCATAGAGATTCAGGCTCGTTAGGGGCTACGGGCGAGGTCGCTTTGACGTACCACTGGAGTGTCAGGGCGTCCTGCGTGCTGCCGGTCCATTCATGAGCGACGACTGCCTGGGTTCTCTGCCATCCAGCTCCGCTGGTGTCCCAGGCCATGGTCGGACTGATCATCGGCGGATCTGACTTACATGCCGTTCCGCAGGATGAAGTCCACGTCAGGGCGATGGACCCTACCTCCTTGTCAATCCGCGTAGGGAAGACGGTGTCCACTTCACGAAAGAGGTCGGCGTCGTTGTACACCCGCAGCTCTTGCTGCACGAAGAACTCTGCCCGTCCGATCTCTTTCGCATTCGAATCGACCAGGACAGCGAGAATGTTCTTGTGCAGGCAGCCTTCAAAGCGGCTTATATGGTTTCCGCCGTCGTCGCTGCACCAGGGCACGATGTGTACCTCACTGGCGGCACCCCTGACCGGGGTGGATTTGCGCAGTTGCTCCGATGTCGGCATATGGACCGCCGACTGTGTCTTGAGACATAGCTTCCTCCCCTTCCCCCTAGCGGCTTGCACGCATGTGTCGAACTCCGCTGCCGAGCGGCTAATAGTACTGCTCACACCCTCAGTGACAGGGCGGCGAGGTTGGTTTCGGTAGTCAACGTCGGGAGCACCGGGGTTGTCCGATGGGAGTGAGAGCTCGGCGCTGTTGACTTGGTAGTCGCCTGGTGCGATCGCGATGGCATCGAAGGCAATGTCCTGATCCCCCGTGCCGTCTGGGGTGATGGTGGTGAGCCTGACTTTTGGCACTCCGCTGAACCGGAAGGCGCCGAGGCTGACCCAACGGTTCGCTGTCCCTGCCTGGGAAATCGTCCGTCGCGCTGTCCACCTTCCCGTGTCGATTTCATATTGCGCGTACTTCGTTTGCGCTCCATGATCGGGAAGATGTGCATATACCATCGCGCTGCGGTTAATTGACTTATTGAGTGTCCACGTGCCCGTAATCTTAAGGCGCTGCCCCTTGGCATCGTCCTGCCGAGTGTGACCAAAGTAGAAATGGCCTCCGAATCCGGCCCCCAACTGATGTAGGTCTACCTTGGACGGGTAAGTACTTTCTGTTCCATTGTTACCGAAGTTGAAGGAGAACGAACCAGAGTTCACCCATCCCCCGTTTAGACAGTTGGGGCGTATGACAGGAGTGCCCGCAGGCGCATCATCGACGATAAGTGCCCCAGAAGGCAGCCCATCGGGAACGCAGATGGGCGGGTAGGCGGTGCCGTCGGCTTCCTCGGGGTAGGTGTTGTTGAAGCGCATGAACTCGTACCCGCACGTGGTGGTGCAGTCGGTCTTCCAGGTGGCGGGCTTGCTCCACCAGCATTTGAAGTCCGCACGGCCACAGGGGCCGCTGGTGGCGGAGTCGTTGCTGGCGCTGTCGGAGATCCGGCTCGGGTTGCAGGTGTTCGAGGTGTCGCAGAACAGGTCCTCGGGAGCTTTGACGTGGGCCCGGTTGTATTTGGCGCTGCCCTTGGTGGTGACGCCGTCGTTGGTGCCGTTCCAGGAGGCGGCGCGGAAGGCGGGCACCATCTTGCCGGGGGATTCGAGGAAGGCCGGCGGGTGGGCGGCGAAGCCGAGGACCTTCTCCTGGTAGGGCCAGTTCTGCGGGCGGGCGGCGGCGCTGGCGTCGTCGTCGCCGTTAGCGTTCTCCATGAAAGGCAGGCGGCCTGCGTCCCATTCGGGGTTGGCGGGGTTGTTGGCCCAGCCCAGGCCCCAGGGGGAGCCGTCGCTGGTCTTGGGGTGGAAGCCGGAGTTGTAGGCCCACAGCGCGAAGTACCAGTTCTCCGGGCGCGCCGAGGTGCCGTGGTTGGCGATGAGGCCGGCGGCGCGGGTCTCGTTCCACTTGGAGATCAGGGTCTGCAGTCCGGCGGCGATGTTGGCGGTGTAGTCCAGGGCCGCGGCGCGCTGCTTCTGGTAGTCCCAGGCCGCGCCGCCGTGGCCGTCCTCACGGCCGGCCATCCGCATGTGGTCGGTGATCTGGGTGATGCCGTAGCCGCAGTCGGCGTTGGCGAAGTTGACGTCCCAGTCGTTGCTGGAGTCGCCGTCGTAGAGGTTGATGCCGTAGTAGTTACCGATCAAAGGGTTGGCGGTGACGCCGGGCACGGCCTCGCGTCCGGCCTGCCACATGTTCGACTCCTGCGTGGCCACCCCGAGCATGACCTGGGCGATCGCCCGGTCCCCGCCGTCCACGACGGGGTTGAGGAAGAGGCTCTGCGGCGCGTATTCGGGCATGCCGAGGTTCTTCCAGTTCGCCGGCCGCTTCACCAGCGTGTTCAGGTTGCCGGTGACCGCCTGGTCTACGGCCCACTCCACCTGGCGGGGCTTGGGCTGCATTGCCTGGTTGCGCGGATCGTTGCGCGGCACCGAACACGTGCGTTCAGCCTCGACCGGATCGGTCGGCGAGCCAGCTGCCGCGACGCCCTTCGCCCTGGTGGTGGAGGGGCGGTGGGCGTGGCTGGTCAGGGCTGGGGATGCCTCCCGACCCTGAGCCGCGTGGGAGGTGGTGCGGCTGGCCGGGTCGACGGTGAACGCGGCCTGCCGGCCGGTCGGGGCCATGGTGAGGGCCAGTTTCACCGGTCGGGCCCGGTCGGCCTCGCCGGGAGGCAGGAGCGTCCCCTTGCCATCTCCCCACTCGGGCGGATTGAGGAAGCCATCGCCCCTGGTGGTGACTTGGGCGTCCTTACGGGCGCCGGTGAGCTGACGCACCGTGGACGGCAACGCCGACCCAGGGGCGAGGCGAGCCTTGCCCGTGATGTAGGCGATGCCGCCACTGTGCACCAGGCCCGTCTCGGCCGCCGGGCCCGCGGCGAGCGCAGACGGCTGGGTGCCACGGGCATCAGGGTGGGTCACGGACGCTGCGGCGATCCGTTTGACGGTGCTGGTGGGGCCCTTCTTGTCCAGGAACACGACGCCGCCTTCACCATCCGGGACCAGACGGTAGGGCACGCTCGTGGTGCGGGCCAGGGCAGTGCGGCGGCCCCGGACGTCGACCTGAATGACCTCGGCACCGGACGCACCAACGATCTTGCCGCTGGCGGCTGGGATGGCGGAGGTGACCTGTCCCGTGGCTGCGATCGGCGCGGACAACTTGCCGGTAGCGGCATCCACCCGGATCAGCCGGGTGCCGGGCTTGTCCTCACCGCCGGACTGGGTCAGCACGGCGCTCTCGCCGATCCCGCAGCCCGGGTTGTAGTACGACAGCGACGCCAGCAAATCCAGCTTCGTGACCTGGCCCGTGTCCAGGTCAACAATCGCCGTGAAGCCACCGCGGGCCATCAGCTGCGGCTTGTTGGTGAACGTACGGGGCGCGTACACCACCACCGCCCGCTTGCCCGAAGCGGTGACACACGTATTGCCAATCCAGGCATCCGTGTCGAACCCAGGCTCGGACAACGTGGCCGCCGTCTTCCAGGCGTAACCGTCTTTCTGATCGGCGGTCAGGATGTGAAAGCCATTGGCATCACCGCTGGTAGTCCACGCCCGATCCCCCGATTGGCTCCACTCTTTGCCGAGCAGCTGCGCGCGCTGGGACGGCGGTACCGCTGCCGGGTCGGCTGCCGGCCCGGGCTGCTCAGACGCTGCCGGATTGGCGGGGGCAGCGACCGATATCTGTGTCAGGCTGGTGAGCACGGCTGTCGCGGCTAACACCGCTAAGCAGGCTCGGCTTCTTCCTTTACGTTTCAACACCATCTCCTCATTAGCGTTTTATGGCATAGGCGCACGGGTTGCCTTGCATCCTTAGGGACAGGACCAAGACAACCCGGCGCAGCTTCAGTGCCGCGAGCTAACCGAACCTGCGACCTGAGTGCAGAATCCTTATCCTGCTTGACCTGGACAAGTTCCTCGCTGTGCTCTTTGATGAGACGCTTCTGGATTTCCACGTCGACGGAATTCCAGGTCTTGATGAGATTGACTTTGTTCTTGCAGGCGACGTCAGCCTTGGCGGTTTCAATCTCTGCCGCCGTGGCGTTCCTCGCGGAGAACTTCGGGTCGTCGTTCGCCTTCATCGGATCTGTGTAGGAGAAGCCCTTGCTCTTCATGCAGGATGACCAGTCGGCGAAGACCTCCTTGACCCTGCGGTCTTCGAGCGAGTCCGCTGAGTGGCGTACGGCCGGCTGACTGGATCGGGCCCGTGTCGAGGTGGCGCCGTTCGCCACTCATCTCGGCGAGACAGTCCCGGCGGTGCGCGACAAGGGGAGGCCGGGCAGCGGCCGGCTCTCCCGGGACATCACTTTCGGCTCTGACCGCGTCAGGTTCGAGAGCTGGGCCGGTGAGCTCCGCCTGCCCGCCTGCTGACCCGAACTCCTGCGTCGGCGGGATCCGTGTGAGGGTCTCGCCTAGCAGGCACGGCGTCGAAGCCGTCCCGAATGGCCATCCCCTGGCCGGTCCGCCCCGCCCTCAGCCTGGCTCGCATGGCCCAGTCGGCCAACTCGTACGCGGGGATCGCTTCGCGTCGATGAGCGTGTTGTTGGTTGGCTCGGAGCTGCCCCGCCCAGTGCGCGATCCAGCTCCCGGTGTGCCGGCCCGTCCCCGTCGCCAGGGACGGGCTACGAGAGCACGAGCCAAATGCTTCTACATTTCTATGTAGTCGGCCTTGTCGTTCCAACTGCCGCCGGTCGGGTATCCGACCTTCGTGAAGTCGTAGCAGCCGGGGTTGCCCAGCGCCATGTAGGGATCGGGCAGGAAGCTGCGCGCGTCATACACGAGAACGCCACCAGTGGCTCGGCGCACGCAGCCTGAACTGGCTTTGTCACGGAAGCCCCAGTCGCCGAGGTTCTTCTTGCCGGATTGATACCACTGCAACATCCGGCCTGTGTAGTTGGAGTGCTCAAACAAGCACACCCTGTTGCAGTCCCCGATGTCCGTAGTGGATGCCCCACTCCGGTTGCCTGCTTGTGCGGCTTGCTTCTTGTTTTCCGCAGCCGCGACCGGGTCGATGCTCGGCAGTGCTCTGTCGGCTTCCTGCTGGCTGTCGAAGCAGTAGACCGCGCCGCCCGTCACCTGCGTACAGGCTTGCGCGCCTTCCCAGCTTTCCGCCAAGTTGATCTTCTTGCCCTTGTAGTTGGCCATGACGGGCTCGCTCTTCTCCGCCTCCTGCTGCACCCGGGCCTCTTCGGCCGGCGAGAGTACCCCTACCACCGGCTGCGGTGCAGTCTCCGTCGCGACGGCAGGCGATGCGACAGCCAGCGCAGCGAGGACCCCCGCAGCGGCACCTAAAGCAGCACGAATCGACCTCATGTTCCCCCCCATGATTGGAACGTACGAACGATTTTCGTTAATCAACGTAGCTAGAGGGGGTGTTGGGGCGTCAGTCAAAGACCGGCCAAACAGGGACCCGCGCTTCGCCGCTGCCCTGCTACGCGTGGGGACGCTGTCCGGGGCTGTCCACAACGCCACGCCCGACGATCGCGATGGAGGTCACGACGCTGCCCGCCGTACCCCAAGGCCCGTCCTTCACCAGGACGGTTCGTTCCCCCAGGAGGCGGAGACTGTTCGCGTCGAAGATCCATTCACTTCGTTCGCCGTCGTGTGCCCTTGCTACTACCACTCCGTGCCGACCCGCTGCGTCAACGGCGTCTGAAATCAGTACGACGCCGGGGATGCGGGCAGCGGCCCGGTAGAGGGAGGCGCTGACTGCGGGAGGTGCGACGGAATGACGCAAGAGGTCTCCGATGGTGACGAACGCTTCCTGATCGTCGTCTGCACCGTGATTGCGCCTCACGTCCTGGTAGACCCTTTCGAGCAGGGCGCCGGGCTCGGTCGGCAGGCCGGACAGGAGTTTGTAGGAGGGCGAGTTCATGGAGGCCGCGCCCGGCGGTTCCAAGGTGACCAGGGGCCCGCCGGCCCGGCTCTGCGCCGTCGCACGGCTTCCGTCCGAGTAGGTCCACTGCTCTAGACCCTCATCCCTGCTGCTTCGCTGCATCTGACCGTCCGGCCCCTCGGAGAGCACGGCACTACGTCCAACCGTCTTGACGTATGTGTACTGGTCACGCCGAACCGCCCCCCCTGGCTTCTCGGCAGCCGCCAGAGCGGCGCGTTCCAGAAGATGCGCCGATTCCGCGCTAGCGGGCGGAGTGTTGTCGGGGGGTGATCCGCCGAACACGCTCACACCGGCGACGACGGCTCCCACAAGGGCTCCTGAGGCGAGAACGACAGCCCAGCGGCGACGCGGCAGTCGGGACCGGAACGACTCGTTCGGCCCTGTTGCCGGAGTGGTCGTTTCACGCAACACATGCGCTTTGCGCTGCAGCAGGCGATCCGTATCAATGTCTCGGTACGGCGGAGCAGGCACCAGCCTGGCGAGCTCGTCCCGTTCGACGGACTCAGTTGCATCAAGCTGCGGCGTAGATCCGGTGGTCATGGTTTCCTCCCCTTGACGGAAGCTGCGGACTTCCCACTGCCTCCTCTGTGTCCGTTGACCCGCACGGGTTCCAGAGACCGACCGTTCTCCGCCGATTCCGCTTCGAGTGACTTGCGGAGCTTCTCCCGTGCGCGGGACAGGCGCGAGCGGACCGTGCCGACAGGCACGCCGAGAGCCGCGGCTGCGTCTGCGTATCCCAGCCCAGACCACACCACGAGGCCGAACACCTCGCGCTCGGTGCGACGGAGACGACCCAGGGCTCTCTTGGCCACGGCGAGCCGTTCGCCATCGGTCATCTGGTCGACGACCTCGTCCGAGAAATCGGGTACACGATCGCTTCGCGGTATCCGTTCCATCGCTGCGCGGTGCCGACGTGCGGCGCGGGCCCTGTTTCGGAGCACGTTTGTTGCGATGCCCAACAGCCAGGCTCGGGGGTGTAAGACGTCGCTGCATAACTTGTCGCGCAGACGCCAGGCTTCCAGGAAAGTGATCGACATCACGTCTTCGGCTGTCGCCCAGTCTCCAGTCATGCGCAGGGCATGTGCGTATACAGCGCGTGCGTGGGCATCGAACAGCTCTTCAAAAGCTCCTGCGTCGCCGGATGGTGCTCGATTGGTATGTGCCACAACCTCTAGTGTCCGCTCAGACACGCCAGTTCCACTGCTCGTGTGGGTACTACCGCCGTGAGCCGCGATCTCTGCTCAGTGATCGAGGCCCATGGGAGCTGGACACAGCCTCTCCTGGCCTCGCCCTCGGCTTCGCCGGGGCAGGTCACCTCGGGTGTACCCAGGCGCAGCGAGCTCAGATCCCTTGGGACCCGACAAGTGCAGCATTCTGAGGGTGGAGGCATCTGTCTCTCTCCTCAAGCGCCTGGCGCACTCGACCTGCCCTCCCCAGGCTGGTCGAGTGGGTCACCTGTCTGCACGTCGACCCGCGCACCCAGGACTACTACGAACGCCGTATCAAGGAGGGCAAGACCCGACGCGAAAACGTCCGTTGCCTCAAACGCTACGCGGCCCGGGAGGTCTTCCACCTGGTCAGGCCCACACGGTCACGAGCCCCGTTACAGGGGCAGCCGTGAGACCTCCTTGCGGATCTGTCTGGCCTCGTTCAGGTCGTCGGCATCACGGGCCTGCTTGAACAGCTGCGTCAGTCGGGCGATGTCTGCTGCCGCCTGTGCCTGGAACGTGCGCTGGTCCTGCCCCGGCGAGGCGGGGCTCTTCACGGCGGCGGGCGGGACGGCGGGCGTGCTCTTCTTCGGAGGAGTAGACGCCCGCAGAGGGCGGCCGATGAGGCGGTCGAGGTCGTCCAAGAGCCGCTCGCTCTCGTGTTGCCACGCGCGCAACTCGTGCCTGCGTTGCCGGACAGCCTGATACAGCCGCTGGTGCTGCTCGCCGTCCTTGACCGTGGTGGCCAGGCGGGCGGCGCGACGGCCGGTGGCGCGGGGTAACGTGGCACGGCCCGCGGCCAACTGGGCCTTGAGGAGGGTCAGTTGTTCCTGCGCTTCCCGCGCTTCCGCGGGGCGGGGCGCCTCCGGCATGGCAGCCGATACCGGTACGGGAGGAGTGTGGTGGCCGTACGCCGTATGCGCAACGCGGAACGGTGGGGGCAGGGGCGGGCCGCGTGACAGGTCCCGGCGCCTGGGATCGGGCAGGTGGGCGAGCTCCAGGCCAACCCGCTCGGCCAGCTGTTTCCACGTGGTGGTGGCCCCCGCCCGCGCCACATCTTCGAGGGCTCGCCGCAACAGTGTGGCGGTGCGGCTGCCCTGGGACTGTACCGGAGGTCCGCGACCGGCTCGGGGTGACGGCTGCGTCCCAGATCCTGTGGAGCGCGCCCCGGCTGATCTGCGTGGCCGGCGACTTCACCCGCTACGACGCACACGCCGTACGCGAGCACCGGCGCTCGATCGACCTGGTCCGCTACCGGTACTTCGGCAGCGACCACTTCGGCCTTGAGACCGTGGCCTCGTTTACGGGGCACTCGGCTGAGGCCAAGCGGGTACGCAGCCGCGCGCCCGGGGTGCCGCCGGTCCGGCAGCAGGGCCGTGCCATGGCCGAGCTGGCCCAGGCGGTCGACGAGGTCCTGGTCGGACTCGGCGACGGCGTCTCCCGGGTACAGCGCAAGCAGTACCGCGCCTACCGACGGCTGCGGAACTTCGCCAGCGTCTGTGTGCCCCAGCAGGCGAAGCTCCTCGTCTACCTCAAGGCCGACCCGAAGGAGGTCGACCTCATCCCCGGCTTCACCCGGGACGTGACGGGGCTCGGCCACCACGGCACGGGGGACCTGGAGCTGCAACTGCGTACGGAACGGGACCTGGAGCGTGCCCAGGACCTGTTCCGCCTCAGCTACACGGCGGCATAGAGCTCTCTCGCTGGAGCGCTGGCGGTGTGTGGAGTTGTGGGCTTTCGTCGTGATGCGGCCTTTAGACGTGACGGGCAGGGAATGGCGGTGGACCACTAATGGTCCGGACGATCCCCGGTTTTGCTAACCGGGGATCGTCTGCTATCTATCGCCCTGTCGCTAACATGGCGGCAGGTCCCGCCAGGGGAGGCCGGTCCGCTGCCGGAACAGAATCCCGTTGATCACATGGCGGTGGCCTTGCCAGCGCCCGCCCCGCCCCCGATTCCTTGGCAAGTGCGGCTCGAGCCGAGCCCACTCCTCATCCGAAGGTCTCCCCGCCCCATGTCCCACGGAACGAGTTCCCAGCGGGAGCGTCACACGACCCCTCGGACACGACCTACCCGCGCAGCTTGCCGGGCGCAGTCGGTGAGCCTCCGGCCTGCGCAGACGACGACGTTCTAGGCCGCCACGGTCAGCGGTACGGAGCCGCCCACCGCGTTTCCCATAGCCATGGCACGGAGTAGGTAGGAGGGATCGTCAGCAGCCATCCCTTGCAGGTTCCTACCCACTACGACGATCAACGGCCCCTCGACCGCCTTTCGGTACCAGTGGGAAAAGAAATTCAGTGGCATGCGATACAGAAGCGGGCCTTCCGAGCCGGTGATCGAGAGATTTTTTCCCTTGAGATGAGCCTGAACGCTATCGAGATTTACATCAGGGATGTCACGCAGATCTAGCGGCTTACTTCCCTCCGTCGGGAGTAGCTTCTGCAGGTTAGTGAATCCTGCCTTGCAGTAGCTCGCGAGGACGAGATCTTCGACCTGCCCATCACCATGCAAGCCCCATCCGCCATAGCAGTCGGCAATGATCCCTGCGCGGTCCCCGCCGAACAGGATGCATTCCACTTCGAAGCCGACCTTCGGTTCCTTCGGCACCCTGTCCTTCAGCTCGACCACCGTCGAGACTGCGCAGTGAGGATGCGCCAGCCGCAGCATGAGTGGATCCACCCTCTGGTGGTCCATCAGGAGTAGTTCGGCCTCACCTGTCTCGTCGATCACGAGATTGCAGACCACGCATGTCTGCCGGGAGTTACCAAAGCGAGCAGTGAGATGTTCGATGTTGATTCCGGCTAGTGCCTGCCGTACGGCATTCGAGACATTGATCTTCCGCTCGGCAGTGATGGCGGTAGTGAAACGGCTGACCACACGATCCGCCTTCACAACGGGTCCGTCGCTGACAGCGCGCAGACGAGACCCGATGGCCTTCAGGACGCGATCGTCGATTTGCTGCTCGGGGCCAACTAGGTCATCGAGCGTGGGCTCTCCGGAGTCATCCGATGTTGTGTCCAAGCGCAGCCCCATGAGCAGCGCGAGCGCCTCGCCGGCGCCTGACCAGCTGCCGAGCTCGTGGTGGAGGGCGAAGGCTTCGCGTGCATGCGCGCGGGATCGCTCGCTATCGCCAAGCGCCCGATACGAGCGGGCCATGTTGAGCAGACAGGGGGCGCGGAGGGTGTCGTCATCGAGCTGTTCGATGAGGGCGAGTGCTTTGCGGAATCCAGAGACTGCCTGCTCGTGATCATCGGAGTGCGCATAATGTGCCCCGACGTTGAGATGCAGGGCGGCCATGAGAGACTGCATCCCCAACTGCTCTGTCACAGGCATAAGTTTGGTGATCTCGGCGATGGCCTGGCCCTGCTCCTCGCCGTGCAGCCGGCACACCGCGGCCATGCCGCGAGCGGTGAGGAGCACATGAAGGTCCCTCTGGTCCATAGCAAGTTCGGCGGCCGTGTCGTACTGATTGAGTGCCTCGGCCCACTCCTCGTTCCGGGCGTGCACATTAGCCAGAGTCATCCGGCAGGGCAGGATGGCCGACTTATCGTCGGACCGCTCGCACTGGTCAAGCGCCATGGTGATCGCAGACATGGCCTCCCTATGGAGGCCCCGGCGCGAGTAGAGAACGGCAAACGCACGCGATGCCTGAGCCCTGGTAGTTGAGGATGCATCGTCCGACTCCCCGGATCTAACCGACTCCAGGACCTGGGCGCCCTCCTGCCATCGGCCCGCGACGACAAGTGCTTCTCCCAGCGCAATCCTGGCCTTGGCCAAGCCGCGTCTCTCTTCGGCCCCCTCCAGTAGGCGAACCGCGTCCGTCAGATGGGTCACGGCCTCACCGATCCGGCCCCGGTGCCACAGATACTCGGCGGTTTTCTGCAGAGTCTGGGCGATAACGATGGGGTTACCCAGATGTTTGGCCATCTCCCGGGCGTCGGCGAAGTATGTTTCCGCCTCATCGAGATCACCGTTGCCGCCGTGGTAGGAAGCCAGGTAGGCCAGCGCCCGAGCCGCACGTTCATAGTCGCCGAGTCCGGCAGCGAGATCAGCGCATTCACCGAAGTGCTCGGCAGCCCGATGGGTGTCTGCTTGCTTGGCAGCCTGAGTACCGAGTCGAAACAGAGCCCGAACCTGCCCCTGGGCATCACCAGTGTCCCGGTAGATGGCCAGCGCGGCCAGGAGGCCCACCACTTCTTCGATAGGGCGAGACTGGCTGGCCGACGGTGACAGTTTACTCTCCATGGCTTGCCGGGTACGCAGCTCCAGCTTGTCCACAGCTCGCAGCAATTCGAGCACTGAGGAATCGTGGTCCGCCAGCTCTCCCAGTCTCCAGATGATTGAGCGAGTCTCGTTGTTCTCCCGCCCGTTCTTACAAAGTTCCTGGACGGTCTCAAGCCGGGTCTCCAGCCGGTGACACCGGTCCTCGGTGGCGATCAGCTCAGCGCGAGTAAGAGTCAGGCCCTCTTGCAGGTAGACCACTTGCGCTTGCAGGTCACCGCACTCCTCCTGCAGTCGTTGGTATTCGCCCTGCCACAACTGCACTTCGGCCCCGTGGACGAGCCGCTGTTCCTCAAACTGCGTCTCGAGGTTTCGGCACCGGCCTCGGGCACTCGCTAGGCGGCTTTCCCGGTCTCGCAGCGTTTCCCGAAGAGCCCGTTGCCGCGTCCTGATGCGTCGGGTTTCCTCATCGGCCTCAGCCAGCTTGGCCTGCAGCGCCTGCGCTTCACTGCTGTGTTGGTTGGTCTTGACAGCGTCCTGGTGCAGTTGCCGTAGCACCGCCGCTGCTTCGGGCGCGAGAGGAGCGTGCGTCTCCTGCACGTCCGCAATCACGCCCGCGACGAAGTCCCACGGTGGGATCCGTTCACCGTTGAGGTAGCGCGTCACGGTGCTCGGGTTGAGGTATCGGTCTACGGCGTAGCTCCGCACGCTGACCCCCAGGGTGAGGAAGACGCGACGCAGGTCCTCAGCCAGGGCCTGTTTCTCCGGGGCCAGCCCGTCCTTCAGGGGGGCTAGACGTCCCTTCGGCCGGACCGGGACGGCTTCGTCTGCCTCTCCAGGGGTGGGCACCTGTCCGTTGTGCATTGGGTCAGTATCGCGGCATACCAACTCTTGTGCGCAACCGATGTGTTGCCGCCTCAGGCGGCAACACAGGCCCCGCGCTGCCCCTGCGAATGGCAACGCTTCCAAGGGGCTCCGGCGCTCTCTTCCCGGCCAGGATCGGTCACGATCGGGACCGGGGTACAGACCCCGGTTCTGAAGGGGGAGGTGAAACACCATGACCATGTCCGACGAGAGCAAGCGACCGCGTACCTGCCAGGCGGGCTTCTGGCGTCGGCTCGCCCGGCAGGCGGCACTCGGTGCCGCTGGTGCTGCCGGTTCCGGGATTGTTGGTCTGCTGTTGTTTTGGCTGCGTCGCCACTAGCAGCCAGGGGCTGTCCGATGAGCCACGTCTGACCCACCGGACAGCCCCACGAACCTTCGTGTGACATCGGCACTAGGGAGGTCCTGCCGCATCCTTAACCCCGGATGTGATGACGCCGCGGTCGTGGCCCCCGACCCCGTCGGAACGTCTTCCCTAGTACCCGCCGCCTGATCAGCGATCACGCCCAAGCGTTGGCAACCCGCCGGAGATCGTCCGGACGCTGGTCGTGGGCGAACGGTCGTCATACCGCAGACTCAGCCGTTCAGGACGTCGAGCCCCAGGGGCCCGGGGAGGGCGATATGTCCGGTTGCGCAGAACGCGTCTGACTAGAACGCCCCAGACGGCGCGCCGCTCGGCGCTGTCCGAGGGGATGAGCCGCACCCGAATGCCGCCGTTCGGTTCCATAGAGACATTGCACTCCGTCCCCGTGCCGCTCACCCAGAACGGAACCTTGGTATTCCGGTGAAGGCTGCTGGGGAGTCTGCTCAACCTCACCAAGTCCGCGGGAAAGGGCACGGATACGCGCACGGCTGTTGCCTGCCGATCCATTGAAACGACAGGCTGCCCCTTCCGTGTGAAGTGAATCCAGCAGAAGAGTTCGGGTTCGCTCGCAACATCTTCAGCACGCACCACCCCATTATGCGACGAAAAGATCAGCGTCACCGTGCGGGGTTGCTGAGCCAGTTCAGCATGGTGAGGCGTCTCCGGGTTCGGAGAGTACAGCGCCCTCCTCGAACCCGACGTACTGGCCTTCGAGCGTGAGGAAAGCGTGGACGTGGTGCCAGTAGGTGTTGCCCTCGCTGCCGTGTAGAGGAGTACCGGCGGATGCAGCGACCTTCCATGGCGATGCCGCTCGCGACCGAGCGCAGGCGGCCGATGAGCTGCCGCGACAGGGTCCCGCAGGCGACCAGGACGGCGAGGCCCACCCAGAACATGTCATGCGCTCCGGACAGAGGCTCACCGGTTGCGCCCAGGGGGCTGCGCAGCTGGTGGCGCTGCTGCCACCGGCATGGGAGCGTGCGCGGTCCGGAGTTCTGGCCCGCCAACTGCTGGCTGTACGAGGCGGGTGCCTTGACCCTCAGTCTTTCGAAGGTGATGTCCTGCACCAGGGCCGTCGGTGCGTGCGCCGACAACGCCCAGGTGCGCTGGTGGACGGCATGACCGCCCCACACGGTCCATGCGGGAAGGAGGCCGTTGGGGTTCTGGGCGGCGAAGGCGTCGAACTGTACGCCACCCTTCTCGGCGCCGGGGGCCTCCCAGGCGATGTACCGTCCGTCGATGGACTGCGTCCAGCCTGCATCCGTGAGTGCACGGGTCGACTCTGCGATGGCGGCCTCGGTGACGCTGGACGGGCCGCGACCCCCCACGTTCTCGCTGGCGAGCGTGTCCAGCAGGGTGCTGATGATCGCGGTCGGGGTGGAGGCGGTGGCTGTGGCGTGCCACAGGCGGTCGCCCACGGGGGTCTCGTAGGCGGCGACGGTCCAGTTGATGTCGCGCGGCCCGGTTTCGTGCTCGAACTCCATGCGTGGGGTGAGGGATTCGTGGCTGGCGATGGTGGTTTCGTCGTGGGGGCGGTACTTCTCCCAGGCGGGTTGGGAGTTGAGGAAGTCCTTGAGGAGGGCTTCGTGGTCGCCGCGGTCGGCGGCATACACCGGCACCAACTCCGACTTCGGTGCCTGCGGTTCGACCTGGGTGTCGGTGTCAGCGGCGGTGGCTGCCTCCGACGCCGAGGTGCCGGCGAGAGCTTGGGCGGCCTGCCGTTCTGTGTCGGTGGGCGGAGGCGGGCCGGGGCGGACGACGGCGCCGTACACGCTCGAAGTCGGCGATGGCTTCGCTGGGTGTGTCGTAGGAGCCGCTGATGACCCGCAGATGGTCCTCGCCATGGAGATGGACGCTGTCGGCGTGCCGGTAGGTACCGACCGCGACGGTGGTGTGGCCCTCGTGGGCGTGGAGGTGGATGGTGAGGAAACCCGAGGCGATGTCGTCGTGGATCTTCTGGGAGTCGGCGGAGACGAGCCGGATCTCATCCCGGTTGAGCCAGGTCATCGGGTGGCTCGCCCAGGTCCACTCGGTGTTGATCTCCTGCCGCAGCGGCTCGGTGATCTCCACGGGGATGCCGGCGTCGCGCAGCAGACCTGCGGTGATGTTGGCGTAGTAGGGCTCCTCGTGGTCGATCCGGACGAGGAGCATCGTGCCGTCCGTGACCGGCCGGAAGCCTTCCGAGGCGAGGGTGGCGCGGGCGGTGTGGAGTGTGCTGCCGCTGAGGGTGGCGACGACGGCGCTGGGGTGCTGGGGGTGCAGGGCGAGGAGAACGTGGGCGTCGGGTGCGGTGTCGGGCATAGCCGGCTCGTTTCGCCTGTCCGGGCCGACGCTGAGGTCGGCCCGGACCGTGGTTTTCAGCGAGTGACTCGGAGGGGGAGCGGGGCGGTCCGCGGTGGCGGACCGGCCCGAGGAGCAGCGGGGGTGCGGGCGGGGCGGGCGGTGCGCGGCGTGGCCGGGTTGGTGGCCTGCTGCCAGCGGGAGCGGATGGCGGTCAGGTCGGCCAGCGCCCGCCGGCTGCCGGTGATGAGCTGGTGGGGGCGGTTGGCGGGGTCGCCGGTGAAGGCGGCGATGGTAATGGCGACGCTCTGTGCGCGGCTGAGCAGGGCACGCTCAAGGACCTTCTCGCCCCAGTGCTCCGGGGAGCCGACCGGCATGGACAGCAAGGCCAGCAGATCCACAGGAGCGATCCCCTGTAGGAGGAGGCCGCGGTGCTGGGCTTCCCAGAGCACCGTGATGGGGTCGACCGGTCGCCGCGATGGGTGAGCGCGGCCACACATCGCCACAGCGTCGCGTGCACCGGGAGCGCGAAGTCCTCGGGGACAAGCCAGCGCATCTGGCCGGCCTGAGCAGGGTGGGCGGTCGCGGTGGCGATGAGGAGGCGTTCCTCGTCGAGGGCGTCCTCGCTGGTGTCCCGGGCCGGGGACGGTGGCAGCGCGGCGCGCGGCACAGAACCCGCGTGCGGGGCGAAGCGGCCCGCGAGATCGTCGAGGAACCGGGTTAGGGCGTCGGCTTGGCGGATCGTGTCCTTCGCGCGGTGGGGCAGGGTGGTGTCCATCGCGCTCTGGGCGAGGCGTTCGCCGTGGAGGCGCAGGCTGCGGCGGGCGTGGTCGGCGCGGATCATCCGGGCGTACGCGGCTGCGTGCTGCGCGCGGGGACAGACCTGGATGAGGGTGTGCAGGTGACAGATGAGAGGCTCGGGCGAGTGAGCGAGATACCGAAGAACACCCTGCAATACCGCGTTGACGGGCCAGAACACGCTCCGGTCCTGGTCCTGGGCCCCTCCCTCGGGACAACATGGCACAGGTAGGCGAATGCGTCTCGTGGCGTCTAGGTAGTCCAGGTCGGGAGTGTTTGCCCTGCTTGGGTCCTTGTGGTTCAGGTGCGTCGACGCTGTTGGTGACTCGCGTGTGACTGCTGTGACTGATGTGGACCCCTGTCGGCTTGTATCCGCGGCGGTCCCTCGTGCGTCAGGTTTAGGCTAGGAACGCGCTCGACACGCTCGGCCCGGATCCTGGCGAGGCCGTTGCACCGCTTCCTGTGGTCGGGCGTGCCTCTGATTGCCTGCTCGACTTCCTCGTGGGCGCTCGTGTCGCGTCTGGCGTCCAGGTGCGCCCGTCTGCCGAATTCGGTACAGCCCCAGCCCTGGTCAGCTGCAGGTCGGCCCCGGATGACCAGGTGTCACAACGGCTGGGGTCCGAGCCCCGCTCCGGCGGTGGCTGGCGCAGTGACGCGCACGTGAAGTCTTGCTCCTGGGTCAGGGGTGATTCAGAAGTCGGTGCCCAGCACGGCGAGGGGGCGCCGGTCGAGCTGAGCGATGCGGACCTTCTCGCGCAGCCAGTGTGCGACTTCACCTTCCTGTTCGAGCAGGAGGACGAGTTCTCGTAGTTCACCGAGAACGATCACTCGCTGGTTCAGGGCCCGCTCGCTTTCCTTGATCGCCGGCCCGGTGAACCCGGATGCCGATATGAACAGCGCGCGGACTTCCGAACGTCCATAGACCCGAACGAGGTGGCGGCTCATTGCGTTGATCTCGACGGGTTCACCCCGCCACTTGATTTCCACGAGGTACTGGGCCCCGTCCATTTCCAGCGCGCCGTCGATCTGCTCGGCACATGGCCGTCCTCGTCACGCAGGAGGAAGGATTCCCTGATCAGGACCCCCTCGGCCTTGAACACATCGTTCAGTACGTCTTCGAGGGCGGTGCCCCGCTTTCGCGGGTCCGCTTCGTCGAAGAGTTTGGCGAGTCGGCCGCGAAGTGCTTGAAACTCCGCGCGCCGCCGAGCCAGACGTTCCGACTCGGCGGTGCGTGCCGCGAAGCGTGCTGCCCGTTCATCGTCACGCGCCTGGCTCATCCTGGTGAATGAGTCCTTGACGTTCACCAGGCTTCGCACGTTTGCCTGCAACCCTTGTGCCGGTAGTCGATCGTCCGGCCACAGTGTGGAGAAGTCCTCGAACTCGATCGCCCGCTTGAGCAGCTCTCGTCGAACCCCCAGGCCGGCGTCGCCTTGCTCGTTGATCTGGCTGAGCACGGTACGAACAATCTTGTATTTGCTAATCGTTGATCTGTCAGCGGCGAGCTGCTGCCGGTGTGCGGCGAGCAGCTGCTCACTGACGCCCGCTCCGCGCAAGAACCCGAGGACTCCGTCCTTGCTTCGGCTCAGCCGTGGCACCAGCTCGATCAGAAGCTCCAACAGCTCGGGAGGCCAGTGGTAGGCGTCATCGTGGGCCATTCGATATCCGCACCTTCACGTTGCAGCCGTTTCGCAGGCCCTTGCGGCCTGCGCTCGATCGGAACAGCGCATCCTTCAAACCTGATTGTGCAGCGCACGTATCAACTTGACCCCGGTTTCACGCGATAGAAGACGTCCAGCTCGCGCACTATCGGCCCCTCGTTCCGTGGAAGGTGCAGACAGCTGTCACGGGCACGGACACATACGGCCTGGCCTTTGTCGAGGGCGTCGACCGTGATCCCTGTCGGCAGCTCGCCCTTGAACATCGGGCCTACCGGTTCGTCCTGAGCGTGCACGATGCCGCGCGTGCCCAAACGTCGGCCGCGGCCCCGGGCCTTGGACTACCGGATCACGTTTGGGGGAATGCCCCGGATGTCTAGCGGCTCGGTGCGGTCATGTAGCGGGGGGGGGGGGGGGGGAGGCCGAAGTGCCGAACAGGTACGTGAAACTCGCGGGGTTCGACCGAGACCTGGACTTGACCAAGCCGGATCTTGGAGTGGCAGGCGGGGCCGTGCTCCTGGAACGCTTGTTGGCAGACCGCCGATTGCCCGTAGCCGTGCGCGGTCTCACATGTGCGGAGATCTGCGAAACACTGGGCTACACGGAGCCGATGTACCTGTACCGACGGAGGGGCCGGGTGGTCGCCTCACACACCCGCAGCGACGCACAGGACCGGCACCGCGGTGGTGGGGAGTCGGATGAGCACAAGGCGTACAAGGAGAGGGCGGTCCGCGCGGCGGAGGAAGGCGGCCACCATGCGACGGCGGAGCGGGCGAGCAGAGACCGGAAGGTTCGCAGCGACGTCCTGATACGGGGAGCGAACGGTGTCCTGCTGGGCTTCGAGTCGCAACTGTCTCCAGTCAACCCACGGGAGATCGCAGCGCGGGACGCAGCTGCCCGCAGGGCGGGGCTGGTGGACGCGTGGCAGACGGATAGCCGGGCACTGGCGGAGGCACTGGTGGTGCCGTGGCTGCGCACGGACAAGCTGCCCTTCGAGCTGATCGTTCGGCGTGACAGCCCGCTCCCGTTCCGCGGTGGTGTCCGACGGATCGATTTGGTGCGCTGCGATGAGCGGTTCCCGGGGCCGTGTCCGCGGAAAGGGACTGGGAAGTGCGGGAGGTGGCATCCGACGACTCGGCCGGCGGAGGTTCCCTTCGACTCGTTCATTCGGGAGGCGGCGTCGGGGCTGTACGTGCGGGCGACGGTGAAGGTGAAGCGGACAGCCTTCGAGTTCTGGACCCCGGCGGCGGACCATGCCGCCTTCCGCGATGCGACCGCGGGGGAACCGCCGTCCGGCGTCGCGTACCCGCGGCGGGCGAAGAACGTGATGGGCGAGGGCGATCCAACATGCCGAGTGCGAACCCCGGCAGTGGACAACGCACATGATGTCCCGCTAGCGGACATTCCGGGTCCGCGCGTACCGCGATCCAAGCTGGCTGGTACTCCCACTGCTGCAGGGTCGGCGCTGTATCGGGGGCAGTGCGGAGCAGGAGTGATGAAGTGTGGGGCCCCTGCACGGTTCTACGCATGCGGGTGGCGGTGCGACAGACACCGGCCCGGGGCTACTGGAAGCGAGATCTGAGCATGTGGCCTGGTGCGGCTTTAGGATCCTCGTGACCCGGGAGCGCCGCATGCCGTTCGCATCCTTCTGCCCGCCGCGGAACGCGCTGTGAGTGCTGTGGTGTTCTCGTCCGCCGGGCAGCTTCTGGTCGGCGTGGTCATGGGCGGCACCGTGCGCGTGTCTTGAGAATGATCCGACGCTTCTTTTGCCCTTTCGTGTGTCTCCCTTCAGTTGGACAGGCGGGGCGGAGGCACGGTGGTGTCAATGCCGACAGGGGGACCGAGCGTTGTGAGCCCGAATTGTGCACTCGAACGTTTGGGTGGCCGTCGTAGAAGGGTGCGCGATCGACGAAGTGTCTGTGAACTCAGTCAATGATTGGCCTGATGGGGGCGGCTGAGCTACGGTGTTGGCATCCGTGTCAGACCCGTCCGAAAGTCGCCCTCCTGCTCGGAGAATCACATGTCAGGCTCCAACGATGTGCCCGTTACCTTGGCGGGAATCGCGCGCATCGCGGGCGTTGGTCGAGCGGCGGTAAGCAACTGGCGACGCCGCCATGACTCGTTCCCGATGCCGGTCGGCGGTACAGACACCAGCCCGCAGTTCTCCCTTGCGGAGGTCGAACGGTGGCTGTACGCCCACGGGAAGATCGAGCGGATCGGGTTGCGCGAGCGGCTGTGGCCGCACTATGAGGCCCTGGGGGATCGTGCGGTGATGGGCGCGGCGCTCGCCGAAGTCGGCCGCCGCCTGCTTGCTGCGACAGGCGCGGATCAGGCCGCACCCGAGCATTCCTTGCTCCCGGACGAGGCCGCTCGCGTAGTGAACGAGACGGTTGACGTCGCACGATACGAAGGAGAGCGGGAGACATTCGCCTTCCTGCTCACACGCTGGCTTGACGCCCATGTGCGGCAGGTCGGCACCACTCCAGCCCCACTGGCCCGACTGATGGCAGACGTTGCTCTTGCCGTCAGGGCGGAGGAGCGCTGGGGCGCGGATGGGCGGATCACCGTTCTCGACCCCGCCTGCGGTGTCGGCGGGCTGCTCCTGGCCGCCGGTGAGGGCCTGGCGGAGCGAAGCACCGACGCCGATCCCGGGACTACGGCGCTCATCGGTACCGAACTCGACCCGGTACTTGCCGCGCTGGCGGAAGTGCAGCTGGGCTTCGCCGACGCGGATAAGGGAAGCGGCGGTGTGAGGATCGAGGCAGGTGACTCGCTCCGCGCGGACCCAAACGACGGTGTCCGGGCCGACATCGTCCTGTGCAACCCCCCGTTCAACGCGCGCGACTGGGGCCATGAGGAACTGGCCACTGACCCCCGCTGGGCCTACGGCCTGCCACCGAGGACCGAGCCCGAACTCGCCTGGATTGAGCACGCGCTGGCGCGACTGGCGCCAGGCGGCGTGGCTGTACTCCTGCTACCGCCGGCGGTGGCCTCCCGGCGCGCAGGTAGGCGCATCCGTGGGGCGCTACTGCGGACGGGCGCTCTGCAGGGAGTCGTCGCACTTCCGGCCGGGGTCGCCCAACCGCACAGCGTCTCGCTGCAGTTGTGGATTCTCCGGATGCCCGCGTCTGAGGGCAGCGCTGCTTCCGGCGAACGCCTGTTTCTGCTCGACGCAGCCATATCGCATGGGGCGACGAGAGGAGCTCAAGGTATCGATTGGCCGCAGTTGACCAGCCGCGTACTCGATGCGGTACGTGCTTATGACTGGTCTGGAGAAAGGAAGGCAGGAGCAGGGAAGCAGTTGCCTGAGGGGTGTGTCACCGTTCCCATGGTGGACCTGCTCGATGAACAGACAGATCTCACACCGGCCCGCCACGTACCGGAGACGGCCGTAGAGGCCCAGGCCAAGCTTTATGAGTCCTGGGGGCGCCTGGGCGGCCTGCTCGACGAAGTGCGCGATCACTCCCAGTCTCTGGCGGCAATCGACCTGTCGACGGGTAGTGAGGCGTTGTCCACGATCACGGTCTCGGACCTGCACCGTGCCCATGCCCTCAAGCTGCAACAGGGGCAGACGCTCCCCGGTGAACTACTGCACGGCGACGCGCTGCCAGATGGCGCGGTACCGGCCTTGAGCGTTCCCGACCTGGTCATGGGAGGACAGCCGGGGGGCTGGCTCGCCCGGGCCGAGGTGGAGCGGGGCGCCAGTACGGGCTCGTTCACCGTGGCCGAGCCGGGGGATGTCGTCGTGGCGGGTGTCGAGAGGGCGTATCGCGTCTGGGTCCAAGAGGAGACGCCCTTGGTGCTCGGACCCCAGCTTTATGCACTGCGCCCGGACCCCGAAGTCCTGGACCCCTGGTTCCTCGCAGGCTGCCTGCGCGCGTCCGCGAACGCGCGGCAAGCGGGTTCCCACACCTCTAGCTCTGCCCGCATCGACGTACGCAAGCTACAGGTGCTCCAGCTCGCACTTGCTGAACAACGGCCGTATGCGGCGGCCTTCAGAGAACTCCTGGCACTTGAGGAGTCGCTCCGCTCGGTCGCATCGGTGGGTGAGGCTCTCGTGCGGAGCTTCGGGGACGGGCTCGCAGCGGGACAGCTGCACTCTTTGCGTCCGTGAGCAAGCCGCCGGTCGCTTGCGGTGCACTCGCCGGACCTTCTTGTACGTGACTTGCCGCCGAGCATGGATGTTGGCCCACAGGCGCTGGGGAACGATCGCTGAAGAGCTTGGACTGGACAGGATCTCCGAAGACGCAAGGAGTACGCCACCGCCCAGGCACGCTCCCCCGACGAGCTGTCCCTGCCAGCCAGAGCGCAACTTGCCTACGCAAGATCGCCTAGATGCCGAATCCCAGCTCCTCGAGCTCGATGCCGACCTCTCGGCACCGCTCAGTCAGCATTTCGGCGCGCGGGCCCGTGACGTGGGCCATCTGTTCGAGCACCATGGCCCGCGCCGCCGCGGCCGGAAGCAAGTCGCCGAAGGGGATACGGCACTCCGCCGCACCCAGAGTGCCCTCCAGGTAGTCGGCCAGATCATCCGGGCTCTCCTCGCCCTCAGCTCGCAGGGCCAGAGCCTGATAGAGCGCGATCGCCTCCTTGCAACGCCCGGCCACACGCATGCCGTTCGCGGTCACGCGCAAAGCCGTCCGGACGCCGGGGTCGAAAGCGCCCCAATCCCGGCGGGCGGCGGGCAACAGCTCCAGCAGTTTGTCTACCGCACTCGCCGGCTCACCGGATTCGACTTCCGCTGCGGCCTCGGTGGTGACTTCCTGAAACATCCGGCGGCTGAGGAACCCGGAACCGCGTCGTCTCCTGCCGGAACTGGACGCAGCTACCGGTGTCGCGGACGCGGCTGGCAGGTTGTATTCGTCGGGCAAGCGCAACGGACGCGTCGGGTCCGGCTCTAGCCGGGGGGACGGGGCAGCGTCACCTGGACGCGGCGCGTACTTCCGCAGCACCTCTGCGACCATGCGGGTGTCCACCGGCCGGTCCTCTGGCTCCTTAGCCAGCAACTTCAGTACCAGCCTCTCGAGCTCTGCCGGGATGTGCCCGACATGACAGGTCGGCGGGATCGGGGCGGCATGCACATGCTGGTCCTTCAGCCCGTCCCCGGAGAAGGGCGGATGGCCGGTCAGTAGGTGGTAGAGGACGCAGCCCAGCGCATACAAGTCGGTCTTCGGCGTGATCTGGCGTTCCAGAATCTGCTCCGGGGCCTCGTACCCTCTGCTGCCGACGGTGGATCCGTGCTGGGTGTAGTCGGTGACGCCGGGCCAGAGCGGCTTGGCGATGCCGAAGTCGATGAGGACGACCACGCCGTTCTCATCGATGATCAAGTTGTACGGCTTGAGGTCGCGATGCACCACCGGCAGGTCATGGGCGCAGGTCAGTGCCTCGGCGATTTGAACCCCGATGGCCGCGCTTACCTCGATGGTGGGGGTGTACTGCTCCAAGAACCGGTGCAGGGGCTTGCCGGCGACGTAGCGCATGACGAGGTAGGGCTCGGCGTGATGAGTGCCCTGGTCGTACAGCCCGGGAATGCTCCTGTTACGCAACCGTCCCAGA
Organism: Streptomyces sp. NPDC026377; assembly: GCF_055567715.1. NCBI lineage: Bacteria > Bacillati > Actinomycetota > Actinomycetes > Kitasatosporales > Streptomycetaceae > Streptomyces > Streptomyces sp. NPDC026377. The sequence goes on along the minus strand of NZ_JBVHPV010000009.1, from coordinate 125,426 downwards.
AGGGTGCCCTCGCGCCGGAACCGGCCACGTATGCGCCGGAGTTCGTCGTGTGCCTCGTCTTCGTCGAGCGCGTCCAGGAGCTCGTTCTGCGTGCGCAGGCACTTGACGGCCACGAGCCTGTCGTCACGCAGGTCCGTCGCCAGCCAGACCACAGCCATGCCGCCGCTGCCCAGGTGCTTGAGCAGTTTGTACCGGCCGCCCAGCACCTCGTCCTTCTTCATGCCGCCCCTTGCCTGTGAAGCGTCCCGCCTCTGGCGCGCAGGAGAGGCGCGACGGTGGCGAGTTCCCGGTTCCGCCGGACCGTTGCGTGGCGGATGCGCCTAGTGTAAAGCGATCGAAAGATTGGTTGTGCATGAACTGAGTTCACAAATGTTTTGTGTCATGCTGGTTCTGCCGGAGCCTGATGCGCCCGCTCAGTGGGGCCGTATCGGGCCGTCCTGTCCGAACTGCTTGGAGGAGATCGTGAGCAGTGGGTCGCGCCCCGCCGGGACCAGCGGTGACATCAGGCTGGTACGTACGAACCTCGCTGCGGCGCGCCTGGACCCCCGGGACTGCCCCGCCAAGCGGGCCAGCGACGCCCGACCGATGCTGATCGCAGACCCCGAACCCCCTCAACTCGCTGAAAAACTACAAGACTTCACGCTCAAGGTCTTCATGGATGCACTCGACCTGATTGAACACGAGTGCAAGGATCCGGAGTGGGTGATCGGGGAACTCCGGCGCACAAACGGGACCTTCGGGCTCTACCGGCGCCGTGAAGCGCACCCCCTGCTGCTGTCCTGGTCAGCCGAGGCGGTCCGTCGCTATCTGGCGGCCAGGGTGGCAGACCAGCACGCCCGCCAGGCCGCCGGCCTGCCGCTCACGGTCCCGGTCCGGGACACATGGGTGGTCGGCACGGACCCGGGCCCGGTCGACTCCCGGGGCGCAGACACCTATGAGATGACCGCTTGGGGACGCCGCTACGCGGCCCTCGACGGCTCCACAAGGGAACTGTGGCTGCTCACCTTCGGCCCCGCCAAGGACGACCGACCCGAAGCAGAGAAGGCCGTAGCCGCGTACGTGGCGGCGCGAGGGCGTCCCGCGATCGGAGGTTGGCGCAAGCGGCACACTTCGGTTCCCTTCGGTGAACTTCCCCAGCACCGCGCCGCCCTGCCCGAGCACGTGCGGGTCATCGAATTCGGCTGCGGAGACGGCAAGCACAACGAGCTGATCGACTGGAACAGACAGGAAACGCGTCAGCACTTCACAGCGGCGGGGTGGCCCTCGTTACTCCAGGCCATCGACGGGACCGGGACCCGCCCTGGCACCGGCTGCATCGACTGCAAGGCGCTGAGCGGCTGCCAGGCCCTCCCGCACAGCCCGGAACTGCTGAGCATTACGCCGCCGAAGCGCCGGCGCCCCCGCCGCAGCGTCTCGGTCACCGATCTGCGCGCCTATCGGGACTGCCCGGCGAAATATCACGCGACTCGGCAGCTCAAGCTGCGCTCCTCGACGCCCGAGATCCCAGAAGTCCGGCGCGGCCGTGTGGTCGACGACATTCTGAACCAGCGGCACGCCAGCACGCCCTACCGAAGCTGCGAGACCTTTCCCGGCCCGGCGGACCCGGCCTCCTGGGGAGCCGGCGGTCTGCACCTGAGCGGTCAGGAAGCACTCGACGGTGCCGCCATGCTCGAACAGCACGCCTTCTACTGCCCCTTGGACGGCCTCGCCGCCGAAGAAGAGGTGCGGGTGCAGTACCAGGCGGTCTGCTACGACCCCGGACTCGATCTCGTGCTGATGGCCACCCCCGATCTGCTCCACACCCGCCGCGGGGGCTGGATCTGGCGGGAGACCAAGACCGCGAGCAGATACCTCTATGAGGGCGAGCCGCTGTTGAAGCTCTACCCCCAGCTGGCGCTCGGCGTCCTGATGCTGGCCACCGGCGTCCTGGGCGGAGACACTGCGCGCTCCCGGGTGGAGCTCGAACTGCTGCACACCGACGACGTGACCTTTGAGGAACTCGACCCCTCACACCCGGGGACCGTCGACGAAGCGCGAGAAGTGATCACGCAACTCGCTCAGCCCTGGGCCTGGGACCAGGACTACCCGACCGCTCCAGGCCGGCATTGCGACGGCTGCGAAGCCCTCGACTGGTGCCGCGCGGGCATCGAACACCTCGCTCCGACAAGGCAGGATTCCTGATGGCCACCGCCTTTGACACCCACGCCGCCCAGCGCGGTGACTGGCTCGACTTCCCCGACGTACGCCTCGTCCGTACGCTGGCCGGCGCCGTCATCCAGCTCGCCGACCTCGGCCCGCTCTCCTCCTTCAAACTGCCCTACCCGGCCGAAGCCCAGCGAGCACTCGACCGGACCGTCCTGGCCTGCCTCATCAGGGGCGTCGAGGAGATCCCGAAAAGCCTGCCGGAACTGCTCTTTTGGTGCCACAGCCGCCCCCTGGAGGACTGGCCCCTGGACCTGCCGCCGGACGCTTTCGGACCAGACGACTATCTGGTGGACCCCGAGGCACGGGTTCCCACCCAGCTGTGCCACGAGTGGTGGATCAGAGGCAAGGACGCCGGCGCCGCACACTTCGACCGCGAGGTCATTCACACGGCCATGCGCTTGTGCCGCAAGGCGTCATCACCCGAGTCCTACGTCGCCTTCCGCAGGCTCCTGGTCGAACGACCGGTACTTACCGGAGTGGAACGGTTCGAGACCGAGACCGACCTGTCCCTCGCCCCCGTACAAGAACTGCTGGACCAGTGCTACGCCCCGGTCCCGGCCTCCTACGAATTCCAGGGCGGCTACGTCACCTGCGGTCGCTGCCTGACCTTGCTCACGCCGCTCGCCGACGGCGCGTGGTGGTGCGAGAGGGACCGGTGCCGACGCCGGGGCGCACCGCCGCACGGACGGACCCTGACCGGAGCCGACGTGGCCGGACTGCTGCAACTTGTACGACCGCTGCGGCAGTTCGTCACCGGACCGGGACGCGCCGAGGTCGATCTGGAAGCCCGACTGTGCACGCTGGGGCTCGAGGTCCAGCTCTGGCCCGGCTTCGACGCCTACGACTTGCGTGTGACCTTCCCCGACGGGCACATCTGGGCCATCGACGTCAAGGACTGGAAGCATCCCGGGCTGCTTGGCCGGTCCGCGAAACCCGTTCGCCCAGAGCCGCCCTACGACGAAGCGTGCTGGGTAGTTCCCCGCGAACAGGCCGAAGCCCACCGCGACTACCTCGGCACCTACCGCCGCAACCGCCCCGCCTCCGCCGAGGGCCTACCCCTGCTCACCGACGACCGGCTCGCCGCCCTCGCGACCACCCGCCTCCGCGGGGCAGACGGCCCCCACCTGACGGACTCCGCACCGACGAACGGATCCCCGAGTGCGTAACAGCAGCGAGTGGTACCAGAAACTGGCCAAAGCCCTGGAGCCCGTCTGGCCCCAAGAACACCAGGACGTAAACCCCTCGCTGCTCTGCCAGGTAGAACTCGGCCTCTACCTCATGGAGAGTCTCGACCCGTCTGGCGACGCCCACGGTGTCTACACCCTCCTGGGCGGCTACCCCTTTGCCGCCGCCGCGGGCATCGCCACCACACCAGCACAGAGCACCCGGCTGGATGTGGCACGCCACCTGCTGTGGAAGCTGCGTCGCCGCCGCATGTGGCACCAGTGCCTGGAGACGTACGTCCAGCTGCCCGAACGGCTCCGCGGCTACCGGCTGCCCGAGGGAGGAGGACCGGCGCGTCGCGTCGAACCCACCATCGCCGCAGACCGCTTCGACAGGTTCGCGCATGCGCTGTCCCAGCTTCCGCACTTCGACCAACGGCAACTGCAGCCCGCCCCGGCGGGCCAGGCCCGGTTCACCGAGCGGCACCGGCCCGCCTCCGTGACCATCCCCGAACAGCTGTGTTTCCCGCCGGCGACCGGCCACGACCTCAGCCAGGTCCCGCACACCGCAGGCCACCCCCTGGACATCCCGCTGGCCGAACTCGCCGAGACCGCCCGCTGGATGGAGGAAACCGAGACGGCCCGCGGCCTCACCTGTGGCCATTGGGTGCGACGGCTGGAGGACCTGCAACTCGACGCCCTGTCCGCCGACGGGCAGCGCTTCGAGAAGACGACGGTTCTCCGCATGGACCGCCTGCTCCATCTGGTCGGCATGGTGGGCGCGGGCAAGAGCACCCTGATGCACCTCATCGCCGTCTGGGGCGCACGCAAAGGGCTCCGCACCACTCTGGTCGTCGGTGACGTCGCCGAACAGCTCACCCTGGTCGGCCAGTTCCGCGACCTGGACCTGCAGGCCGCTCCCGTCATCGGCGGCACCACCCGCGAACAGCACGCATCCCGGCTACACCGCCGCCTTGCCGCGCGCGGCCAAGCCTCCCTCCTCCAGCACGATGATCCAGCCTTCGATGACCTGAGCTCGGTGTGCATCCTTGACGCACAGCGCGGACTGGAAGCAGCTGAACCCCTGCGCTACGTCGACGCCCCCTGCACGGAACTGCGCCCGGTCAAGAAGCCTGGTCCCACCGCTGTCGGGGAGATCCCGCTGCCCGTGTACCGGCACGACCTGTCCGAGGCTCCCGCGGAAAGCGAGATGTCTCGGTCCGATCACGGCTGTCCGGTGTGGAGCGTCTGCCCCCGCCATGCCCCCGACCGGGAGCTGGTCGATGCCCTGATCTGGGTGGCCAACCCGGCCAGCCTCCTGCAGAGCGCTGTCCCCAACCACCTCAATGCCGAACGCCTCAGGCACCTTGAACTGGCCTGCCTACGCAGCGACATCATCGTCGTCGACGAGGCGGACCGCGTACAGATGCAGCTCGACACCGCCTTCGCCCCGTCCGCGACGCTGATCGTGCGCGGCCCGGATTCCTGGCTCGACCGCCTCGGCATCCACAAGATCGATGAACTGGCCCGGCAAGGCCGCCTGCCCCTCTCGGCACGCGATGTCGAACGCTGGTCGGCCTCCCTGGACCTGGTCCACATCGCCGCCAACCGTCTCTACCGCCGACTGATCACCGACCACGACCTTCGCCGCTGGGCGGACATCGAATACTTCAGCGCCTGGACGCTCCAGGAGAAACTCGTCAACGAGTGGTACCCCCGTCCGCGCGTCATCGGTCTCCTCCCCGACGAGACCTCCTCCGACGCCGAGGTGTACGACTCCAACGACGAGGCCGACGGCGACGCACCCCTGCCGCGGACCCCGGACACCGAGCCCTGGGACATCCGACGCAACGAAGTCACCAAGGCGTTCGACGCCTTCCGCGATGACCCGCTCGGCGATCGCGGCCCGCACAACGACCTCACCGACGCCCTGATCCGCAGTGCCGGAGCTCTCCTGCACCACCTCGACCAGACAGCGACCAGCCAACGTGTCCGCTCCGTGCTCGACACCCTGCTCACCGGGTCCCCGCTGCTGGACGGTTCCCTGCGCCAGGAGCCACCCAGCCCGGGGAAACCCGACCGGGATCCCGTGGACACCTGGGGGAGCGAGCCCTGGCTGGAACGCGAAGCCCGACGCCTTGAGTTCACCCTGGTACTGGCCGCCCTGCACCAGCGCCTCGAACGCGTCACCTTCCTGTGGCCGCAGGCCGAGGCGGCTCTGCATCTGGACACCGCCGACAACGAACTCTCCCGCAGACCGCCCCTCGACTACGCGCCGGTGGTGCCGGAAGCCCCGATGGGTAACGTCCTTGGATTCCAGTACCTGCCCGAAGATCCGGAGCGCGGCCCGGACGGCGACGAACACCGCAGCGGTACCCTGCGCTTCTTCCGCTGTGCTGGCGTCGGCCGCGAGCTCTTGCTCCACCTTCCCGCGCTGGGAGCCGACCCCGCGGCGGGTCGGCCCGGACCGCACGTCCTGCTCATGTCCGGCACCAGCTGGGCCGGGACATCGACCCGCGCACACGTCATGGCCCCGGTCACAGCGATCCTCAAACCCCACCAGGCCGCCGTCGACTCCATTCGGCAAACCCTGTTCACCACGCTGTTCCTCTACGATGGCGAAGGAACCCCGCTCACCCTCTCCGGAGCCCGACTCGATACCCGTGAACGGGTCCTGGCCCAGATGGTCACCCAGCTCGGCAAGTCGGCCCCGGGCAGCACCTCGCTCCTCGATCAGGAACTACGGCAGATCGAGGACGGAGAACGCCGACGTGCCCTCCTCCTGGTCGGCAGTTACCAGGACGCCAGGATCGCCGCCGACCTCCTGGAACGCATGCCGCGCTGGCGCGGAAAGGTCCGCGTCCTCGCCTCCGACAAGGCAGAGCTCGACCACGCCGGCCCCGGAGACACCGCCACGGGAGACTTCACCGGCGCCTCCGCCGTACGCCGCGGCGACCTCGCCGCCTTCGCCAAGGACGAAGACGCCGAAGTCCTGGTCGCCCCCCTGATGGCAATCGAGCGCGGCCACAACATCCTCAACCAGAGCCACAAAGCCGCCTTCGGGACCGTCCTTTTCCTCGCCCGTCCCCACCCGCGCCCCGACGACCTTTCGCTGGCCGTCTTCGCCATCAACGACTGGGTCACCAGGTTCGTCCGCAACCAGCCGGATGCCGAGGCGGGAACCTTCGGCAAACTCGTGGCCGACGCAGCGGACATGGACACCGCCGGGCTCGCCTTCCGCCTCGCGGCTCGCAAGGAGTGGCGCCGCCTGCTGTCCCGACGCTACATCTACTCCCAGCTCAACGACGCGGAGAAGACCTCCTTCGCCTGGGATCAGCTGGTCACCATCTGGCAGGTCATCGGCCGGCTGGTGCGCGGCGGAGTGCCCGCGCGGGTGGTATTCGTCGACGCGGCCTTCGCCCCCGCACTCGCCGAGGCCGGTGCCCCGCCCGCCGCGGCGACCCGCAGCGGACGCCGACGCAACGACCACGGCCTGCTCATCAAGCTCCGCGACGTCCTCGCGCCCTACTTCGACGACGACATCACACCCGAATCGTTCGCCGACCCCGCCGACCCCGCCCTGGTCCGCACGCTCTACCACCCGCTCTACGACGCCCTGTGCGGCCTGATCATCCGAACTGACCGCTGAGCCACAGCAAGGAGACTGCAAAGACCATGGCCGCCAAGTACCGCGACACCAGCCGGGCCGCCTACCTTCTGAAGCCCAATACCGCGCCCTGGACCGCCCGTTACCGGGCACTGCCCTTTGCGGAGCAGTGGCACGAAAGCGTTCTGGACCTCTGCAACCTAGGCCGTCCCCCCGAGGCCGAGCCCTACCGCGCTGCGCCCGTCGCCAGATTCAACGGAGTTCTGCAGAGCCTCGCCCCCGATCTGGTCGTCCGCGGCCGTCCCCGCGACCCGCAGCAGCTGGCCGAGGACTTCTGGCTCTACACCCCCTCCGACGCCCCCCACCCGCTTCCCGGCGACACCCTGAACCGGCTGAGCGGCGCCTGGCTTCAAGACCTCCGCCCCGAACCCGCACATCACCGGGCAGTCCTAGACACCCACACGGCGCTGCGCTCCTGCCCGCCGCAGTGGCAGGATGTCACCGTCGACCTCCTCGGCTGCCCCACGACCGACGGTGGAACCGCGGCTCCGCGCGACCGGCAATACCAACTCGCCACCGATGCCCTGGCCCGGCGCATCCTCGCCCTGGGACCCTACGAACACAGCGCCGGCAGCCTGCACTTCCGGGCCGTGCCGCGAGGCCCGCGGCAGCAGGGAGCGGAACTCCTCTCACAGCCTCTCTCGCATGTGGTCAAAGGGCGCGAGTGGTGGTTCTCCCTCGTGATCAACATTTCGCTACACACCGTCCCCTTCGACCCTCGCCCCCGTCTCCACCTGCACACGGGAGTACGCCGCTGGGCAACTCGCCTCGACGCGAGGAAACAGCGCCTGCGGCTGCCGTATGGCCGCGACACCTCGGTCTACCTGCTGCCCGGCATCCCCTGGCTCCCCGGAGCACCCACCAGCGAGCGGTACGCCGTGGCCCGGCTGACCTGGGACCGCGGCACCAAGGACTATGCCTGGAAGAACAACGGCCCCGCCCAGATCCTCGGCAGGCTGGCACTCAACCGCCCCTTCCCCGACCCCGCCAGCCTGCTTGCCGCACCCGAGGAGTGGATCGGCGACGGGGACGGCACCCGCGCCGCCGTCGTCCACAGCACACACATGGGGCCTCACGGCATCGGTGCCGGCCTCATGTCACACCAGCGTTCACAGATCGTCCAGTGGGCCGAACAGGCGCTGCCCGAGCAGCTACGCCAGGTTCCCTCCCTCAGCCGGGCGAGCGCCGGCAGCAGCGCCCCCGCCAATGCTCGGCCCAAGCCCAAGGCGCCGGAGAAGGAAGCGGAGGCGCAACGCGAAGCCCGCGCCCGCCGGACCGCACTCGCGGTGGCAGCCAGGATCAACCAGGGACAGGACCCCGCCGAGGCGATCAAAGGGACGGGAGCCGGGTGCCTCGTCGAAGCCAGACTGCTGTGGCAGAGCCCGTCGTTCCGCGATGCAGCCATCGAGGCCCTCGCCGACGTCCTCGGCCTGGACGGCGACGGAAGCCGCCCGGAGCCAGCCACTGCCGAGAACACATACGAGCGGGCCGTACCCGGAAACCCCGTCACTCTCGAATGGAAAGCCCCGGAACTCACCCTCCGCCTCCGCTGTCTGCGCACCACCGAGGGAATCAGCGATACCCTGGGCATCGACCCCGCAGCACGGCCCAGGGGCAAAGCCCTGGAGGCCGGTATCAACGCCCGGCGGAAGACTACCGCCGCATTCTTGGCCGACGACGGAGCTGACCCGCTTCACCCCAGCTTCGCCCTCGTGGAGATCGACCGCCGCCAGGACTTCGTCCACCGTCTGGATGACCCCAAGTACGCGCTCCGGCTGGGATGCGCGGACGCGGGCGTCCTGACGCAATTCGCGCTCGTCCCCAAGAAGGCCAAGGGCTACAACAGCGAGAAGAACCTCTCCCACCGGGTCCATTCGGGCTGGGAGGACGCTCTGCGCCAGTACGGTGTCCGTGTCCTACCCGAGCACACGCTCGGCGAAGCCATCCCCAAGGACCTGCGCTACGTCGCCACGTACATGGTCAAGCGGCGCAAGGACGGCCCCACCCGACTGCCCCGCCACACCCCGGTGGCCGTCATGGTCACACCGCTGGCACCGGGCAGCGGCCTGGCGACCGTCACAGGCTGGGACGAGCGGACAGGACGCTGGATTCCCTACCCCCAGTTCCTGCTCGGCCTGGTCAAGACAGCCGAAATCCCGGAGGTCAGCGAACCCACCGAGACCGAGACCGCGACGCCCACGGACACCGAAGCCGCCGCCTTCGTACCACAGCAGCGTTCAAAGTACCGCGTCTGGCAGCAGAACATGGACGAACAGCGCCGGGCGACCGCCCGATACCTCCAGAAAATGGTCCGCTCTCTTCGCGGCCGACCCACTGCCCTGCTGACCCATTCGCAGAACAGCCGGTTGCACTGGCCCTGGCTCCAGGACGGCCGAACCGAACGGGACCTGATCAAGACCGGGCACGCGCAGCCGGTGGGACTAGACCCCGATCTCCGGTTGATTCGCGTACGTACGGCAGCAGGGCGGGAGACCCCGCAGTGGTGGGGCAACGCCTCTCCCGGTGAAGTCAACGGCCTGCCCCAGGGGCTGTGGGTGGAGGACGAAGACGCCGCACGCTCCTCCGGCCGGATCTTCTACAGCACCACACCCAAAGCGAGCACTTTCCGAGACTCCGCCGTCGAGGCCGACAAAATCGCGCCCCGGCCGCTGCGCCAGGGACCCAACAAGGGCAAACCCACCATCGATACACACATCCCGGCCTGGAACCCCGGGCTAGTGGAGATCGCAGTCCTGGGCTGCCACGCGGATGCCGGCGACTCACCCGAAGCACTCGCTCTGGCGGTGCACCAGCTGCGCCAAGCCCCCGATTACCTGGACGCACTCTCCCTCCCCCTGCCCCTGCACCTGGCAAGCCTCGCCCAGCACTACGTGCTGCCGACGGTCGCCGAGGCAGAGGCGGGTGAGGCTGAGGAATCCTCCCTGGAGGAGCTGGCCACCACCGAGGTGGCAGGCAACGTCAATGGGCAGCGCGTAGCGGCGGCGCTCGGAGTGATCGAGGAAGGCACGGACGTCGAGCCGGCAGACCTGGACCCGGAATACGCAGAGGACCCCGGCCTCGCCCAAGCACCGGAGGACGAACAGCTCGCCTTGTTCCCCTGAGGCCGAAGGAGTGCTGGCACCCCCACCGGCGCTGCCCTTGTTCTGCGGGGCGCATCCCATGAACGGATATGGGTGCGGCTCGTTCTGAGTGAGATCGACGTCAGGCTGTGAGGGTGTATCGGGCCTGGTCATGGGCTGGGTAGAGGCGTTGATGTTCCTCAGCGAGATGATGTTCCCAGTAGGCGTCAAGATCGCTGTTAGCGGCGACGGCACGGAGTTTCAGGACGGCTTCGGCGCCGTCGAGGCCCCAGCGGGCTCCGCTGATGTCGAGCCGGTCGGCGACCAGATGGCGGGCCGCACCCTCGATGATCCCGCTGGCGATAGGCCAGCCCGACTGAAGGGCCTGGCCGTAGCGCAGGAACGTGGCCTTGGTACGGAGATAGCGGACACACACGTCGGCGTCACGCCATCGCTCGGCACTCAACTCGTCCTGATCCGCCTGGACTTGGATGGCGTCGGCGACTTCGACTGCGTCGCCGTTCAGGATGGCGAGGGCATGGGTGGCGACCCAGTCCTCGGCAGCCTTCTCGCCCGCACGGTGGAAGCACCAGCTCGCCGACCTCAAATATTCGAGCACGTGGACGATATCGATGACGATGTGCACCTCGATGGCGCGGAAACGGGCCTCGGCCCGGATCAGGTCGAGTTGGTGCTGGGCGCCGTCCACGAGGACGACCCAGCAGCGCCGATGATCGTGGTCGCGCGCCTCGGCGTGGTCGAAGACCTGCCGCACCACATGCTCGGCGTCGTGGACGACCGATGCGCACAGCCACTTGGCCCGGGCGATGGGGCCGGGCCGCGGGACGTAGTCGCCCCCGCGGCAACCGGGCGGGGCGATCACGTCGTGCGGACGGCGGGGTGCCGGTTCGGCGTCATAGACCGCACCGAGGGTGGCCATGCGCTTTCGGGCACTCTTCTCTCCGGCGGCCAGACGGGTGCGGAAGGTCTGCTGCCGTCTCGCGGGTGGCCTCTCGCAGAGCCTCGGGCCTCATGACGATCCCCTTGCCGTCGACGGACAGCACCAGCACCGAGGCGGTGCACGGTTCGACGACTCTCGCGTCATAGAAGGCGTCGATGTCCTGGGCGGCCTCGACCAGCAAACCGGCGAGCCGGCGCTTGCCGAGCCCCGGACCGCACCGACGACAGATCGCCTCCAGCGAGGCGTCGTAGGACATGCGGATCGCCGCCTGGACCGCGAGGCGGGCCAAACCGTGCGAGTGCCGGCCCCTTGGCAGGGACAACGCCTCATCGACCGGAGGCACGTTGACTGCCTCCAGGCGCCGCCAGGCACAGCGCGAGACCGTCACCGTTCCGAACACCGTGGCCAGCAGCCGCTGGTGACCGGTCTCCAGACGCGGGCGGAGCAGACCGTCTGCGCCGACCACATGCGGCCGCCGCACCACCACGGCCTCCTGCTCGCGCCGCTCCCGCAGGTCCAGATGGTCCTGGAACATCTGCCGCAGCAGGTCACGGCCCCGCTCCTGGAGGAGATCCTCCAGCTCGTGATGGCCCAGCTCACCCGCCGCCGGGGAACTCAGATCCGTCACGAGCGCCCCGAACAATTTCGTCGCCGCCTCAAAGCAGTCAGAACTCGACGGCATGTCATACCGTTTCACCGCGCTCTTCTTCCTACGGACGTTTTGGTTGGCACCTACGAACGTAGGAAGAAGAGTCCTCAGTTGCCAGAGCCGGGACCGGGCGGCCCGAGGTCCTCGGTGTGTTCGACCAGTACGAACAGGCCCGGACTGTCCTCGGTGAGCCAGCCCCGCCTCGCCAGGCGCTTCAGCTTCGCTCTCACCGACTCCACCTTCGAGGCCCCCTCGCCCCACCCGATCGCCACCGACACCGCCTTCGACCGCATCGGCCGCCCCGCAGCCTGCAGCACACCCACGACGTCCCGGTAACCCGCCGACAGCACCGACGTCTCCATACCCGGCTCCCACTGCGGCACCGTCGTCACCCCGATCGGCGACACTGGTTCCGTCTCCCGGGCGCCTGGCTTCTGCCGCACCGTCCACTCGTCAGCAGCCGCATCGTCGAGGACCTCCCGCACCACCAGCCGGGCGATCTCCACCTGCGAGAGCATCTCCTCGGACGCTTCCAACTGCTCGCTCAGGTCCGCGACATGCACCCGCAGTTCGACCACACGCTCCCGGATTACCCTCTCGCGCCTCTCCAGTTCCTCAAGCAGGGACACCATCACCACACCCCCTTGTCGCCTGCTCGACAAGGTAGAAGCGACCAGCACCCATGACCAGCCCACCCAGTGGCTTGACGCCGCGGCGACAGCGACGCGATCAGTCGACCCGCTGCCAGCCCTTGAGAGAGGTAGCGGTCAGAACCGCGGACGGCTGCATGCGCCGCTTCCACAGCGTTGCGCCGGGATAGTCAGGAAGATCCGCCCGGGCGTCGTCCTCGCTGTCGTACACGTGCGACCGGCCGTCTGCCGTCTCGATCTTCCACTGGTCTCGAGGCATGAGAGGCATAGACATAATGACGTCCCTTCTCCCCTCTGCCGTCTCAGGCTAATGCCCGTACACCCCACGCGCCTCACATCTCACCGACATCAGCCCCGCACCCAGCAATGAATGCCCAGCTCAGCCAGTCCCTCGAAAAGAGCCGGACCCAAGTCCTTTCCGGCCACGGCGGTCGGCTACCGTCGGCTGCTCGCCTGGGCTCGCAAGTTAGGCACGGTGCGCCGGGCCGGCGTGGAGGGCACCGGTACCTTCGGCGCGGGCCTGTCGCGCTACTTGCTGGCGCAGCAGGTCGTGGTGTTCGAGGTGAACCGGTCCGACCGCTCGGCTCGTCGACTGCTCGGGAAGTCGGACCCGCTCGACGCACAGGTCGCTGCGCGGGCCGTGCTCAGCGGTCGCGCCCGGGCCCGGGCGAAGACCGGCGACGGTCCGGTGCAGAGCGCCCGGATGTTCAAGATTGCCAAGGATTCCGCGGTCAAGGCCCGCACCCAGGCGATCAACCAGCTCAAGGCCGTCCTGGTCGTAGCCGATCCGGCCCTGCGGGACCGGCTGTCCGGCCTGGGCAACCGCGAACTGTTCCGCACCTGCGCACGCCTCAGCCCGAGCGAGGGCGAGGCCGGCGGGAGCGATGGGGACCCTTTAGCTGAGGCCACTCTCATGACGCTGAGCATGCTGGCTCAGCGCATCGAGCAGCTCACCGGGCAGATCGACGAGCTGAATCAGCGACTGACCGGGCTCGTTGAACGCCATGCCCCGCAGCTGCTCGCGCCGGTGGGTATCGGCCCGGACTCCGCTGCCACGCTCCTGATCACCATGGGCGACAATCCCGAGCGCCTGAGCACCGAAGCGTCTTTCGCCGCGCTGTGCGGAGTCAGCCCCATCGAGTACTCCTCGGGCGGCCGGAGCTCGCGGCGGCTCAACCATGGTGGCGACCGGCAGGCGAATGCCGCTCTGCACCGCATCGTGTTCACCCGCCTGCGCCACGACCCGCGCACCCAGACGTACTACGAACGCCGCACCCGGGAGGGCAAGACCCGGCGTGAGATCATCCGATGCCTCAAGCGATATGCCGCCCGCGAGGTCTTCAACCTGGTCAGGACGGTCTCGACCGACCCCCCGTTATAGGGGCGTCTGTGTCACCCGAGTCCCTCGGCTTCTGCCGACGTACTCGCCGCAGTTGCCGATGGAGAGATTGCTGCCGAGGTGACACCCGTTCGGGACTTCTCCTACGAGCGGGTCCTGCGCAGCGAGGACATCGATGTGGAGCACCTTTCACCGCCCCTGCCCCGCTGACGAACTTCGAGCGCCCGAGGCGAGGGTTGTCCGTCGACTGCGCTGGTACCCGCGCACCCAGGCGTACTACGAGCGGCTGTGTCGGAAGGGAAGGTCCGGCGCGAGGCCATTCGCTGCCTTAGACGCCATTTCATTTGGTGATGCGGCGGTGGCATATGAGGGTTGCCGCGATGGCCGTGAAGGCGAGGAAGTGTTCCGGCTTGCGTTCGTAGCGGCGGTGAAGACGGCGGCATCCGGACAGCCAGGAAACCGTCCGTTCGACGACCCAGCGGTGTCGGCCCAGGCGCTGGGAGGACTCGGTGCCCTTGCGGGCGATGCGGTGGGGGATTTGCCGCAAGGAGAGCCAGCGCCGCAGGTGGGGATAGTCGTAGCCCTTGTCGCCGTGGAGCTTGGCGGGTCGTCGGCGCCGGGGGCCGCGGCGAGAGCGGATGGGCGCAATGCCGCGGACCAGCGGGATGAGGGCCTGGCTGTCGTGGAGGTTGGCGGCCCAGACGCCGAGCGAGATCGGCAGGCCGTGCCGGTCGACGATCAGGTGGATTTTCGATCCGCTCTTGCCGCGGTCGGTCGGATTCGGTCCCGTCAGCCGCCCCCTTTGAGGGCTCGGACGCTGACGGAGTCGATCGCGCACCGTGACCAGTCCAGCTGACCGCGGGAGCCGAGTTCGTCGAGGACCAGGCGGTGGAGCTTGGCCCACACCCGCGCCTCGGTCCACTCGGAGAACCGGCGGAACGCGGTCACCCCCGATGGGCCGAAGCCGGGCGGCAGTTGGTTCCACGTGCAACCCGAGGTGGCGACGAAGATGATCGCGGCCAGCACCTCCCGGTCCCCGTGCCGACGCCGACCGCCGCCTTGCGGGCGCTCGGGAGGCGGCGGGACCACGCGCTCGAACAACTCCCACAGGTCATCCGGCGCCATCCGCTCAACAAGCGATGCAGTCACCGCACCAGACTGCCGCAAGATCACACCAAACGAAATGGCGTCTTAAGCGGTATGTGGCCCGGGAGGTCTACCGCCTCGTCCAAGAGCAGCATCGGGATCCGCGATGATCTTGAATGGCGGGCGCGCACTCTCGTTGGCTTGTCCGCGAGAAGCGTGCGCCCACTGTCGGAGCACGGTTACCTGGATCTGCGGCTGGCGGGCTGCCCGTTGGGCGAGGGTCGACGTCCTGCTCCTCCATTCCCGCTCCCTCCCTGTCTTTGACGATCTACGATTTCCAACCGGGGCATCGCAGCAAAGGGGGCGGGGATGACCGCTGAGCGTGGCGGGTCGACGGCGGCTGACGTGGAGCGGGCGATCCGGACGGCCGAGGACCTCATGGAACGGGAGGGCCTGGCGGTCGGCGTGGAGGTGCCCGAACCGGTCGGGTCTGAAGCGACTTGCATGGCAGTTCAGACGCTGGAGCGTCTGTTCATGGAGCTGCCGGGTCAGATGAGGTTTGGGCTGCGCCGGCAGCGGGACAACGGCGGGGACCTATCGACGGACCCGCTGCAGGGGCTGTCCGAGATGGTGCAGAATGCCGACGATCTCGGGGCGTCCCAGGTGAGGATCCTCGTCCGCGATACGGAACTGGTCGTTGCGCACGATGGTCGTCCTGTGCGGCTGACCGATGTCATGGCGCTCGCCATGCCCTCGCTGACGAGCAAGGCCGACGACCCTGACGCGACGGGCAGGTTCGGAATCGGACTCATGACTCTCCGTCGGCTGTCGCCTGTCCTGGAGATTTTCTGCGGCTTCTATCGCGTTCGGATCGGGGACCCCGATGTGTCCCTCGCCGAGCCCTTCGAGGTCCCCGCCTGGTTGGCGGGAGACGGATGGACGGTCCTGCGTATCCCGCTCGCCACGCCGACCGACGTGCGGGTGCAGGACGTGGACGACTGGCTCGCCGCGTGGGGCGACGAGGCGCTGCTGTTTCTCAACCACGTGCGCAGGGTCGTGCACCAGCAGGAGGGCGGGGACGTACGTACCCAGCTGGCACTGGAGTGGGGCGAACTGCCTGGTTGTGAAGCGGTCGTCGGCGGTCTGGACACCGTAATCGACATGCGGACGGCTCGGTCCTCCGGCGGCATGTCCTGGCAGGTCAGCCGTGCCACCGTCCCAAGTCCCCCCGACGTGCCCAGGAACCGCAAGGCCGCCGGTGAATCGACCAGCCTTGCCGTTGCGATTCCGCTGCACGAGGGTGCGGGGGACGAGGTCACTGGGCGAGTGCACGTCGGACTGCCCGTGACTGAGTGGGGACTTCCGCTCAGGATCGGAGCTCAGTTCGATCCCAACCCGAGCCGTCAGCACTTCAACGACACCCCGTGGAACCAGGCGTTGCTTCCCCTGCTGGCCGATCTTTGGGCCGCAGTCATGGTGCGACAGTTTCGCCTGGCTCCCGCGGTTGCCTGGCAGTGCCTGCCTCTGCCGCGTGATGTTCAGTCTCCGGACGGTCTCATACGGGACTTGGAGCAGCGGTTGCTTGCCCTGGCCCGGACAAGGGTGTCTTCCGAGCTGCACCTGAGAACGCCGCTCCATGGCGATCTCGGACTCGTCGACCTCGCCGTCGGTGACGAGGCGCTTTCGCATGCCCTCTCGGACGATGAGATCGCGCAAGTGGCCGGACGTACCGCCGTGTTGCCTTCAGCGGCGCGGGATGTGGACGGGCGGTGGCGGGATGTTCTCGATGACTGGGCCGACCACGAAGGTGCCGCGCCCATGACCGTCACCCTCGCGATGGCATTGGATGCTCTCCTCGACGATGCGGATCGGAGCCCAGAGGCGACCGTCGCGCTCGCTTCTGTTGCCATCGCCGAGGACGAGACGTGGAGCCTTCGGTGGCGCAACAGGCTGGTGGATGTGTCCGGGGTGCGGCACCGGGTATCCGGACACGGAGCCGCGGAGATCTTCACGGACAAGGCGCAGGGGTTGTGGAAAGTCCTCGGGCTCGGCCGGGATCTGCACCCTGCCTTCGTTGCTGAGACCGGCGAATCGGCCCGGGTCAGCGCGTGGTTGAGAGAGCAAAAGGTCCTGGTGACGGGTGCGGAACCAGCCCTGGCCATCCGTCACCTTGCCGCGCGTGGCAGTCGAAGGGGCGTCGCGCCCCTGGTCTTGGACGACACCCAACTGGTGGCGCTGCGCGACGGATTCCTGCGAGTCCCGGCGAAGGAACGTCACCGCCTGGGCAAAGAGGTGGGTCGTGCCGTTCAGTTGCATGGCCGCCTCTCTGGGCCAGGGGGCCGCTGGGAGGACGTACAGGTCTGCCCCGCGGATGCCTATCTGCCCGCGCGATTGGACAGTGTGGACCGGGATGACAGTCTCGAGACCGCCTCAGGTCGGGCCGAGGGCCTGACCTGGTTGCGCCCCCGCTATGCCCAGGTCCTGCCCGGGGCCGGGACGGGCCTGGGTGCCCGGGCCTTCCTTCACATGCTCGGCGCTGAGAAGGCACCTCGGCTTCGGCCGCACCCACAAACCGTGCACCGCTTCACCGCTTCCAACCCGAACGACGGTCTACCGGCCCGCGTCCAGGGCGGCCCGGCGGAGCGCCGAAGGGATCTCCAGCACCTGTCGGCCACCTACACCCTGGAGGACTACGACAGCCCTGACCTGATGGCCGTCCTCAATGACATTGCGGCGGAGGAGGACGGAGTAGCACGACGTCGACGGGCCGCCGCACTCCTACGTGTACTCGGACGCTCCTGGAGCGCCCTGTCCGAGCATCACAAGGTCCGTGCAGTGTATGACCATCACACCTGGAACTCCCGCGGAGAGACGGACGGGTTCTGGCTTTGGCAACTGAAGACCACGGCCTGGCTGGACGACCAGCATGGCGAATCGGTCGCTCCCTGCACCCTGCGTGAGCGTACGGTCAGCACTGTGGCGGTCTATGGTGCTGAAGGTGTCGGCTTCCTGCACCCCGACCTCCAGCAAGCAGTGGGCCGGCGAGGTGAGGTGCTGGTTGCGCTCGGCGTCGCTGGCGAGCCGGACGTAGCCGACCTCCTGGAGGCGCTGCGTCGTCTGTGTGAACAGGGCTCCGACGCCCCCGACCATCCGGCGGCGCAGCTCCTATACAAGGCGCTTGCCGAGCGACTGGCCACCCACCGGGGCAAGGACGCATCGCAGGCAACCGCCCAGGTCCGGCGTGCCTTTGGGCAGCACAGTGGACTGATTCTCACGACCCTGGGCTGGCGTCGGCCGGGCGACTGCTTCTGTGGCCTCCCGGTCTTCGGTCGGTGGGCCGCCTTCGCGCCGTCGTTCAAGGGCAGCGATGTCCTCTGGGAGATCCTCGGAGTTCCGAAGGCCGGTGTGGACGATGCGATACGGGTGGTAAAGGACGTGGCCCGCGAGGCGCGGGAGCAGCGGGACGCGCTCCTCCCGGCCGATGCCGAGACTGTGCTGCTCGAAACCCTGCAGATGCTGGCCAAATTAGCCGACGAACGGCCCGAGACGGTCACCGCGTCCTTGGCGGCAAAGCTACCTCTGCGCACGAGCAGTGGGTGGAGAAGCAAGCGTCCTGTGTACGCGGCTGACGCGATGGTGGCTGAAGCATTGGGCTCGCTGATGCCGGTGTGGTTGCCGGGCGCGGAACTCGAACAGTTCAGGCCGCTTCTCGGACCCCTGCGGGTGACCGAACTGGGAACGGCAGACGTCACTTTCCTCCCCGCGGAGGACGCACACGTTGACGAGGAAGCAACCGAGCTGGTGCGCAGCGCGCTTGACCTGCTGCGCGAGGACCTCCAGCGCAACGCCGTCGCCGTCGCGGGATCGCTCGACTGCTCCTGGGACAACCTGGCCAAGGTCGAGGTCAGGGTGACCTCGTCGCTGGAGTGCCTGGCCACTCTCGCAGATGGGGAGTCGGCTCGGGGGCCGGTGCGTACAGCCCTCGACCGGGACTCCCGCACACTATGGACGGTGGACCGCGAGCTGCTGAGGAGGCCGTCGGAGGCGGGCCGGGCCATTGCGACGCGCTTCACCAAGGATCGGCGTCAGGTGGCCTCTTCATGGGCAGTCGCGTACGACGAGGCAGAGCGCGGTCGAGAGGCAGTGCGGCTCGAGCTCGCTGCGGAGCGGGTTGCACAGGACCAGGCGGCGATGGACACCAAGCGTGCACAACGCCTCGCCGCGCTGGAGGCAGAAGTCAAGACGGCGCAGAGGGATGCAGGCAGTCGGCCATCCGCGTCGACAGCCTCCCCGCCGGCGATTGGCCGCCCCGCTTTGGCAGCCCCGCTTCCGCAACCGCGACAGTTCGTAGACCCCGCAGCTCTCCGCATTACTGCGGTTCGACGGACCACGCAGGCGCAGCCGTCTGCTGGAAGGGTGTCGGGGCCTGGCGGAGCTCCCGCCCGAGGCCACCTAAGGCCACCCACATACGCATCGACACCGCCCACCGCACGCCCGGTTCCCCCTGCACCGAACATCGATCATCAGGAGAGGGTGGCCCTGGACCTCCTTCGCCAGGTTCTGGGTGCCGAGCAAGAACCGGGGTGGCTGCGCGATTTGCGGCACCAGCACGGTGTGGGCGCCGATGCCGTGGATGGGCTCGATCGGTTTTACGAGCTGAAGACGACCTACGGACCTGAGCTGGACACGGTGACCCTCACCGCCAAGGAATGTGAACGGGCAGCCTCGGGGGCAGAGTTCTTCCTCGTCGTGGTCTCCGGACTCGCGGCGGACTCCGATCCCGTCCTGCGATTCGTTCCGGATCCTCTGCGCCAACTCGGCGTTCGCCCGAGCGGGAACGTCATTCTCACGGGAATTAAACAGTCCGGAAGCCTCGTCGTCGAATTTGGCGCGGGCGAGGAGCTGTAGCCGTCGACGCCGGTATCGCCGACAGGGAGGGCAACAGTGGTTGCTACTGGTGGTGAGGGCGCCCAGGAGCTGCCACCAGGAAAGGAGGCTCACCAGCGCCAATCTGGTTCGGCGCGGAGTTCATTGCGGTTGGTTGCCTCTTGTGCAAGTCGTTCCCCTTTGGTCAGCAGGGCGTGCGCTGCCTGCCGGAGTTCCTCGGGGAGCCAGGCCGTCAGGCTGGTGGCCCGTTCTTTGGCGATGGTGTCGCCGGCGGTGGGCTCGTGAGCGAGCAGCAGTCGGTATAGCGCAGTGGCCGGTTCGATGGGCGGCAGTCCGTGCCGTGCGCCGTTGATGGAGGCTCTGGCTGGGATGGCGACGCCTTCGGCGTCGAGGTCGCCGTAGTAGACGATGCGGTGGATGTCAGGGAGCTCTGTGATGTTCTCTACGGATGCTTCGAAGGCTCGCCCGGAGCCGAAGGCGATGAATCCGATGCGGCCAGGGGAGGGTTCGAGCAGGCGGCGCAGGGTGGCGTAGGTGTCGCTGTTTTCCACCACGAGCAGGGTGTCGCCGTCGCCGAGCCTGCGATGGGCCAGTGGGGGCGGTTCGCGGTAGGTGGCGAGCTGCTCGAGGGTCAGCCTGCCAGGGGCGAAGAGGGCTCCGGTGATCAGCGTGTCGAGGCGCTTTTCGTAGCGGAAGATTTCGTAGGAGCGCTCGCGCAGGGGTACCGGGACACGTCGGGCTGGCTGGTGGTTGATGTCTCGGAACCAGCGGTTGCAGGCGAGGAGGTCCTCGGTCTGGGATGCAGTCAGCTGGGCGTCGTAGGCCCAGTTGAGCTCTGGCCGCCAGGATGTGGGCTGTCGTGGGGCGGAGGTCTTCGCCGGTGCTGTCGTGGGGATCCGGATCTGTTCCGGAAGAGGCGGCCGGCCGGCGTCCCACTTGGTGCGCGAGGTGGGTAGGCCGATGATGCCGTGTTCGGTGATTTCGTACAGCAGTGTGGCGAGGGTGTTGCGGGCGTTGTCGCCGCTGGCGGCGCCCGGCAGGGTGTCGCGGAATGCCTCCATGAGGATGGCCCGGCTGACCATGACGCGTTCGGCGCGGGCTTGGAGTGCGGCGCTGAGTTGTGCCGCTGCGGGGGAGAGCGGCACCTGGTCTGGATCCGTGGGTGAGCTCACTGTGCGTCGACCTGCTTCCGGTACAGGCGCGCCGAGGTCAGCATGCCGACGGGTTCAGCAGCGTCCTGGTCGGGGGCGATGCGCGGCGCAGGAATGAGCGCGTTGCGAACCTGGTCTTCGAGCCGGATGAGGGCGAGGCCGGTGCGGGCTTCGGCGTCGTTGCGGAGCTGGATGCGCATGGGGAAGCGCGAGGTGACGTCCTCGTCGCTCAGTCCCGTGGTGTAGATCAGCTGGATGCCCAGGGCGGCGGCCATCTCCATCTGGATGTCGACGAGGTATCCGGCGTTGGCCCGACCGATGGGGTTGTCGAGGAGCAGCAGGCCGCCGTTGCGGGTGCGGCTGCGCGGGCCGGGGGAGGTGCGCAGGGCGGCGAGCGCGCAGTACAAGAGGATGGCTCCGGTCAGTTCCTGGCCGCCGGAGAAGATGCGGCTCATCTCCTCGACGGGGACGCGGCCCAGGCGCTGGGAGGCATTGGGCTTCATGACCTCGGCGGTGAACCCGCGGGGCACGGCTGCGAGGAGGCAGCGCATGACGACGTCGATGCCTTTGAGGTTGCGGGTGCGCTGATTGCCGGCCAGCGAGTCGATAGACTCGCGTATCTGGGCCATGAGCGCAGGCAGGTCCGGCTTCTTGTAGCGGATGGCGAGAAACTTCTGCCCGGACCAGGGCGCGTCGCCCTCGGGAAAGGCGGAGAAGCGGCTGGCCTGGTCGAGGCGCTGCAGGAGGTCGGTGACGTGACCGCTGAGGTGTGAGGCGAGGGTCTCGCGGGCCTTGGCCATGCCTTCGAGATCTGAGGTCAGGGCTGCGACGCGGGAGGCCAGCGCGTCGGTCCAGGTAGCAGCCATTGCGGGGATGTGGCGGCTGTCCAGGGCGGAGATCTGCGTACGCACGGGGATGTCGAGGCGTTCGAATCGGACGTCGGCGGGTACTTCCTTGAGCCGGCCGACGCCTCCTTCCAGCTTGCGCTCTGTCTGGCGCGCGGTGTCCCGGCAGGTCGTGTGGGCGGCGACTGACTGGCGGGCGGCGGATGAGGCGGCCTCTGCAGTGCCGTTGTAGAGCGGCTGGTCCGGCGGGACGGTCAAGCCATGGACTGCGGTTTCCAGCATCGGCAGGACCCGGTCGAATGCCTCCAGGTCCTTGGTGGAACTGGTCTGGTGGCGGCGCGCGGTGTTGAAGGCGTCATTAGCCAGACGCTCCTCGTTCTGCGCCGTGCCCAGCTCAGCTGCGGCCCTGGCTTCCAGCTCGTGGGCCTCGGCGACGGTGGTCGGTGTCCAGATGGCGGCTTCTTCGGCGTTGGGTAAGACGGCCGGTTCCAATCGCCTGGCACGCTCGTCAAGCCGGCTCGCCTGATCCCGGAGCCCCTGGAGGGAGGTGGCGCAGGAGTCGATCTCGATGGTGAGGGCGCGCAGAATGGCGTCGCGTTGAACAGCGTCACCGGCCCGTCCATCGTGACTGTGGGCCATGGCCAGGTCTCGGACTGATTCGGGGACTTTGTCCCATTCCGCCTGGCTGGCAAGCAGAGCCTTCTGCGCTGTCGCGGCGCGCACTTGCTGGTCTTCGCCGACCTCAACGCCCCTCAGTTCGTCCTGCGCTTGCAAATATCGGTGCTGGAGAGACGGGAGAGGCAACAGCTGTGCGTCAGAGTCGTGGTGCGCCTGCTCTGCCTGAGTCGTGCTGGTGATCTTTTCGCGTGACCGGGCATATCCGTCTGCAGCCTGCTCGGCAGATTCGATGGCGCGCGCGAGGCGAAGAATTTCCTTGTCCGCTGTACCGATCTGGCTTGCCAGCGAGTCGAGTTCGGTCTCACGGACGATCTCTTCGCCGGCAAGGACCTTGATCCGTGCCTGTGCTTGGCCGGCAGCGGATTCGCCTTGTGCCAGGCGGGCCAGTTCCTCGGCGATCTTCTGCGCGGCATTGAGCCGCTCGGTACGCAGTGCGTATTCGTCGTCGGCACCCTGCAGCGCGACCTCTTGCTCATCTGCTGCGGTGCGGGCCTCGGCCAGCTCGTTCTCGGCCTTCTCAGCAGCAGTCTCCAGAAGGTCCAGCTGACCGAGCAGCTCGGACACCGGCCGCTGACCGCAGGCGTCACGCCAGGTCGCGATCTGGCCGAGCAGCTCTCGTACAGCACCAATGCGCTGTCCGAGCGAGTTCACCTCGCGGGTGGCGTCGGCGATTCGGGCATCGACCGCGGAGCGTTCGTGTGCGGCGGCTTCCTCGTCATGAAGGGCGGGGGAGGGTTCGACCACGAACCGTCCCCCATCGGGCGCTGCTTGGGCGCTGAGTATCCGCTCCCCGGTACCCACGGTCACGGCGGCGGAGGGCAGCGGACGAAGGTCCTCCACCAGGGTCCGGGCGCTGTCCAGGCCGTCATGGCCGCCCACGATGATCCCGCCGACCAGGTCGGGATGTGTGCTGATGACCTGCTGGCGCTCGCTGGTCGGGACGTTGTCGTGCATCCACTGCCAGCCGGGCACGGCATGGATCCCTCGAGCCGACAGCTTGTCGCACAGGGCGCGTACCTCTGCGGAGGCGGGCAGCAGGCCCTCACTGGTGTCGAGGAGGGCGAGCAGGGTTTGATCGTTCTGCAGGTCGATGCGTTTGTGTGTCAGCGCGCTATCGAGCCCGCCGATGCGGCGCTCGGCGAGCTGCTGCAGGGCGTCGGCGTGGTTGTCGAGCCAGCGCAATGCGTCGCCGTCGCCCAGTTCGTCGAGACTGGTCTCCAGAAGCTCGCCGCACAGCGGGTTGCTGCGCATGCCCTGAGCCTGAGCGCGCAGCCGACTGGTCCCCTCTGCTGCCGCCGTCGCTGTTCCGCGCGCGGACCAGGCCAGTTGCTGTTGCTTGGACAGCTCGGCGTGCACGCGGTCCCGTTCGGTCTTCACGCTCCTGCGGGAATCGCCGGCCTCCTGGAGCAGCTGCTCGCTGTGGCGTGCCTCGTCTTGGGCGCGGTCGGCAGCATCGGCGGCGCTTTCCTGCGGGGCGAGAAGGTCCCGCTCGCGGGCGGCACTCAGGAGTAGCGCGAAGGCGTCGGTCTGTTCCTGCAGTATGCGGGATTCGGCCCGCGCGTCGCCCGCCGCGGTGAGTAACTCGTTGCTGCGGGTACGCCATTGCCCGGTCTGTTTCTGTTTCTCGCCTGTCACGCGGTGGTGCGCGTGGATCTTCTCGCGGGCCTCCTTCTCGGCCCGGGTATAGCCGGCCCGCAGGGCCGCTGCCGCAATGTCGAGGGCCTGCACGTACGGGGCGGCGGTGCGTTCGTCCTCAACGAGGGCATGCTGGGCGCGGTTGTTGTCGTCCTGCGCCTGTGCGTGGCGCAATGCGATGGGCACCCTTGCCCACGCCGCGCTCTGCCGCTGCGCCTCCTGATTTTCCTTCTCGGTGGCCTCCTGCTGAGCGGTGATCTCACCCAGCTGGAGCGTGTGGGCACACAACTGCACGTGCCGCAGGCGCGCGTGGGCGAGAACACTGCTGCCCTTTGCTGCTTCCAGCACCCCGTGCGTCCTCTTGAGGGCGGCGCTTCTGTCGCTCTCGGTGGCGGTGAGCGTGGTGTGACGCGCCCGGACCGCGGAGGTGAGCTGTACGAGGTCCTTCTCGGCGCTCTGGGCTGCACCGACCTGTCCGGAGTACAAGCTGTGGAGGCGGGCGACGTCCTCGCACGCGTGGTGCATCTCCACCGCGAACTGCCGTTCCCTCTCCCACTGGGTGCGCTGGTCGTGGGCTGCGGCATAACCGTGGAAGGCGGTGCCCAGTTCGGTGTACTGGTCGTCGTCGGTGGCCTTGCGCAGGAGCCATTCGACGAAGGCGTTGGCGGTGTTGGTGGTGAAGGCTGCGGCGGCGTCGCTCTCCTTGGCGTTCATCCTGCGCTGCACGTCGAAGAGTTCGGGTTGCAGTCCGAGGCCGCGCTGGTGTTTCTCCCATTTCTCCTGACCGTCGACGAGGTGCAGTTCGAGGGCTTCTACCCGTGCTTTCCAGTCACAAAGTTCGGTGTAGTAGTCGTCGTACGGCACCCAGTGCCCCTCGCGGTGGAAGGGAAGCCGGTCGGCGTCCAGGGCCGCGCAGGGGTGGAAGCTGTAGAAGCAGCGCCGGAGTTTGCCGTCGCGCTCGGGCGCCAGGACCTGTGCGGTCACCAGGAGCCGTCCGGTGCGGGCGTCGGCCCATTCGAGCACGACATGCGAGGGCTGCGCGGAGGAGATGGTGAAGTTGCGCAGCGTCTCCAGGTCCTGGTGGCGAAAGGGGATGGTGGTGCAGGTGATGCCGGTGAGTAAGACGCCTTTGCCGCCGCCGTTTTGTAGCATGACCAGGCTGGCGGGTGCCGGGCGATGGGTGACGTGTCCGGCGGCGGGAATCAGGGAGGCGGTCTCCACCTCGGCTCCGACACCGGAGAAGTCCAGCGGCACGTCCTCGTAACGGGCATCGCGGGGACCGAAGTTTCGCAGCAGGATGCGGTTGAGCTCATACATGGCAGGAGTCCTTGGGGGGAGGGCGGTCAGCTGAACAGACCGTTGGCCGGCGCGGCATCGTCCGGCGTGGGCGGGGCGTCTGGCACTGGCAAGGCGTGGCCGGGTGCGCCGTCCGTGGGCAGGGCTGCGACGCCCAGGGCTGCGAGTTCCTGCAGCATGTCGCGGGCGGCCTGGTCGCGGATCTGCAGCCGGTACTTGACGTGGGTGTTGTAGGTGCCAGCGTCCTCGTCGCTGACTTTGCTGGCGAAGCCATGGCTTTCCAGATGCGTGAACGCCTTCTTCACCAGGGCTCGGGTGGACGCCTGCGGCGTTCTGGCTGTCTGCGTCCTGGTCGTGCCCGTGGCGTTGCGGCGCAGGTAGGCCCGCCACAGCCCCTCCAATCCCGGCTGGCCGGAGGGTGGATCGACGTCCTCGTCGGTGTGGGCAAGCCGGCGTTCGATGGTCGCGGCCCGGACGCGGACCTCGTCGTCGACCTCCCGGACCGAGATCCGCCCGACATGCTCGTCATCGTCGAGGTCCTCAGGGCGGGGAAAGACCAGGGACGCGATCGTCAACTGGGCCAGCAGGTACAGGGGGCGATCGGCGGTCTGCGGAACGAGTTCGGAGACGGACACCGCGAAGTCGGTCTCGGGCGTGGTGCCCAGGACCAGCCCGGTCAGCGGATGAACTTCCAGCACCGTCAGGTCGAAACCCTGGGCGACCTTCCGCACCACCTGAGCGAAGTCCGGCTCGGTGTCAAAGCGTTGGACGAGGCGGGCGTACTCGCCGGAACGAGCGGGCGCCTTGCGGCGGGCCATCGCGAAGGCGACCATCCGGGCAGCCTCGGCGGCATCCTCGTGGCGGTTCATGCACTCTCCTGATCAAGTGGATGGACATCGGGGCCCTGCGGGCGGCGCGGAGCAGAAGACGCGGGCGGGGGCGTGTTCATCTGTGCCGTCTGGGCGGCGCCCGCGGTGCGGAGCAGGAGGAAGTCGCTGCCGCCGAAGCGTTCGTCCTCCAGGCCCGTGCCATCGTCGACGGCCACCACGGCAGCCTTGCCGTCGGCGAGCTGACGCACCGGAATGAGCCGGAACAACTGCTGGACGCGGAGCGTGAGCAGCTCGTCCGTTCCGGCGTCCGGGCCTGTTCCCGGGCCGGGCCGGCGCGTGGTCGCCAGCAGCGCCGAGAGCCGCACGCCCTGGTCCGTGACGGCCGCCAACAAGGTGTCCACCACGTGCTGCTGCTCGTCGCCGAAAGCAGACGGAGCATCGATCTGCGACCAGTCGTACTCGTCCTGGACCGCCACCAGCCCCCCACCGGTCTCCTCGGCGACATGAGCGAGCCCCTCCAGGTAGTCGGGCAGGTACATCACACGCGGGCGCACCGGCCCCATGACCGCGCGCGTGAAAGCTTCCAAGGGGCCCAGGCACGCGTCGAGGGAGAGCTCCAGTACGGGTTGGAGGAGCTGCTCGTGCAGGTGTACGCGGGTATGGATCGCCGGAGCCACGAAGACCTGGCGGTCTTGTTGCCGCCGGAATTCCGGACCGACTTCCATCAGCATCCTGATCAGAACCGCATGGCGTTTCCAGCACTCGTGGATGAGCTCCGCGAGGTCTTGCAGCTGCCTGCGCTTGCGGTCATCGGCGGTGGCTTCCAGCAGCTGGTTGACCCGCTCCTTTTGCATCGTCTCGGCCTCGGACCGGCTGCGTACGTGCTCCAAAGCCTCATCGACGGTGTCCTTGACCTCTGTGACCCAGTCCACCGCCCGCACATTGCGCTTCATCGATTCGATGCGCCCGTGGATGTCCTTGGCGTACCGGATGCTGTGGATCTGCGCGTTCTGGGCGGCCTGCCACGCCTCGCTAATCCTCGACCGCTTGAGCAGGGCCTCCAGTTTGGCCTCGGCGGCGATCTGTTCCGAGGCGATGTCGACGTCGATCGCATGCACCAGCACGGTGATCGCCGCGTCGGTGGCGATGAGCGCGGCCTGCCCCACATGATCGGGGACTTCTTTGAGGATCTGGAAGGACGCGGTGCGTGTCTCGAATCCGTCGTCAGTCACATACCCGACGTCATGGTGGAAGGCGCGGTCGCGTTCCTCGGTGTTGATCAGCCGCTCGGTCACCCAGCGGGCGACCGCCCGGTACTCCTCCCCCGTCCGCTCCGGCAGCTGCAGGGCCGCGAACTCGGCCACGTGTTCCACGACAGCGTCCTGTCGCACGGCCGAGGTCATGTCCGTGCGCAGGGTCACGAAGTCGATGGCGATCAAGGCTAGTTCGGCCAGGCGGTATCGGTCCCACCCGCGTTCCTTCTTGGCCTTGCTGTTGTCCAGGGCCATGAGCGGGGAACCCACGGCCAGGGCCCGGATCCGTGAAGTGATGCTCTCGTAGATTGTCGATGGCTCGTCGAAGTTCACCAGTTCTGTTCCCCCCAAGTTCATTTCTGGCATGCTGACTTCAAGCTAAAACACGGCACTGACAACGACCGTGGAATTCGAACGCATGGCTCATTTTCGTGTGGCTATGGGCGGATGTATTGCGACCCCGGGGCCCGCGTGAGGTCGAGAGTGAAGCTGCCGACCCTCTCGGCGCCGTCGGTCGGGGTGAGCGCGTAGCTGTTGCCGGAGTAGGTGCCCGGCCCGGAGCAGGCGAGTGCGTCCGGGGTGCCTCAACGCACCCCTGCCAGCCGGGGCGATGCTGCCCGCCGGCGCCGCGGACGGGCAGGAAATACCGCGCCGTCATGTCGTCCTGGGACAGCCGGTGCCCGTGGTGTGGTACCTGCCGTCGCGCGTGATGCGATTATCGACAGCGTCGAGTGAGGCGAGATGGGGGATACGCGTGCACCTTGCGGGGGAAGAGGGCGTGGAAGAATTCTGGGAAGAGATTGACGCTGGTCACCGGCTGGTGGGTCCACCGCCCGATCTTCCTCCGCCGCTGACGGTGACTGCTCCGCTTCTCCTCAACGTTGAGCGGCTCGCCTGGGAGAGCGTTGAGCATCTGATCGTGGCGCTGGCCCGTGAAGTTGAGGGAGCGGTCCGGTCCCGACTGTACGGCCGGAAGGGGCAGAAGCAGCACGGCATCGATGTTGTGGGGCACTTCGACGATGGCAGCCTGACCGTCTATCAGTCCAAGCACTGGAAGCGTTTCACGGCCGAGGCCCTCTCCGACGCGGTTCGGATGTATGCCGAAGGCACCCGGCCCTTCGACGCCACTCGCTTCGTACTCGTCACCACTGCCTATGTCGGCGACACCGCGGTGGAGGACCGTCTCCATCAACTGCGCACCGAGTACCACCCACTTGAGATCGAGCTCTGGGGCCCGCAGGAGCTCTCCGACCTGCTCTTCCGGCAACGCAATTTGGTTGCACGCTTCTTCGGGCCAGCCACGGCTGGGGTGTTCTGTGTAGGCGATCCGAGGCCTGGCCTGCCGTCGACGGTTGGCTCTCCGATCCGGGAATTCACCGATCCGTTCGCACTGGAGGTACACCGGGTCATCGAGGTCGAAGAAGGCGACTCCGGTGATCGGCCGACCCTGCTGCCGCCCTACATCAGCCGGAAACACGACATAGAGGTGGGCAAACTCCTCGCTCGGGCCGCCGCCGAACAGAGCGCGCTGGCCGTGCTCGTTGGTGAATCCTCTACGGGCAAGACACGCGCATGCTGGGAAGCCATCCAGGCACTGCCCGACGACTGGCGACTCTGGTATCCGATTGCCCCAAGTCCAGCGGAGGCGCTCCTCGCCGGCGTGCGGTCCGTCGGGCCGCGGACCGTGATCTGGCTGGACGAAATTGAGCCCTATCTGACGTCACCTCAGCTGGGCGAGCAAGCGGCTGCGGCGCTGAGGGCGCTACTGAAGGACCCCACTCGCCGCCCGGTCGTGGTCTTGGCAACCGCCTGGCCGAAGCAGTGGGACCGCCTTACCCTGCCGCCGGCTCCGGGTGCGCCCGATGGGCACCGGGAGGCTCGCGCGCTGCTCACCGGGCACAGTGTCCTCGTTCCCCGCTCGTTCGATGAACCAGCCTTGCTTGAAACGCGCAGAACAGCACACGGGGACCGGCGGCTGGCAGAGGCGCTCCACCGGGCCCGTGACGGACGAATCGTGCAGTACCTCTCTGCCGCCTTCGCCCTCATGGAGCGCTACACGACTGCCCCGGCCGCCGGGCAGGCCGTGATCCACGCAGCCATGGACGCTCGCCGGATCGGATGCAGCGGAGCACTGCCTCGCACCCTGCTGGAACTGGCCGCTGTCGGCTACCTCACCGACGACGAATGGGACGCCCTTACGGACGACTGGTTCGACCAAACCCTCTCCTCACTTCAACAACCCTGCCGCGGTGCGACCAGCCCCCTCAACCCGGTACGCCCCCGTCCCGGTCAGGCAGTTCACGCGGAACCCCATTTCCGCCTTGCTGACTATCTTGACCACCACGGACGGTCGAGCCGGACGACCGCGACCGCCCCTGCTTCGCTCTGGCGTGCGCTGCCCGCACACGCACAGAAGGACGATCTTGCCGGGCTCGCCTGGGAAGCCCGAAACCGCGGCCTCTTCCGGCACTCCTTCCAACTTCATCTGCGGGCCGACGCCGCAGGCAGCGAAGACACCGCCTGGCTCGCCGGCGACCTGATGGAACGCGCCGAGCAGCCCCAGCAAGCCCTGCACTGGTATCAACGCGCAGTCGAGTCCCGAGACGAGGACGCTTACGCCAACCTCGTCGAGCTGTCGGAGGCACTCGGCCAGAAGGACGAAGCAGTCGACCAGCTGACACGACTGGCCGAGGCAAACGACGAGCTCGCGCTCTCCTGGATTGTCGAGCTGACGACCGAAGCGCGCGGTACGGATGAGACCCTCGCCTGGCTCCACGGACTCGCCGACCGCGGTGACGCCGCTGCCGCCCGTGAAGCCGGCGAGCTACTTCGACACAAGGAGCGCCCAGCAGAAGCCATGGACCTCTACCGGCAAGCAGCACTCTCCGGCGACGCACCCGCGATCCGTCAGTCCGTCGCCCTGGTGTGGGACACCGATGGCCCTGATGCAGCCCTGGCCTGGTTGAACGAGCTGGCTGAAGCGGGCATCACCGACCTGATGGTGACGGCCAACACCTATGCGCAGGCCGGTCGTTCGGCCGAGGCACTCTTGTACTTCAAGCGCGCGGCAGAAGCCGGTCACGACATGGCCTTTGGTCCCGGCGCCGAACTGGCGGCGGAATGCGAAGGTCTTGAACAAGCCGCCACATGGGTGGAGCCCTTCGCGACGGCCGGCCGGCCATTCGCCTCGGCCGCCTATCTCAACCTCCTCATGGAATCAGAGCGCCTTGACGACGCGCTGCGCTGGTGCCTGGAGCCCGAGAGACGTGTGGACATGGCAGTACTCGACACAGCCACCGAGCTGCTGGTCACGTCCGGGCGCGAAGATGAGGCGCTGCGTTGGCTGGATTCTTTGGCCGAGCACGGACACTCTTTCGCTCTCTGGCGCATGGCGGGGCTCCTTGAACAGCTCGGACGTGCCGGCGAGGCTGCGTCGCGCGCGAAGGAACTCGCCGAAGAGGGCCAGACTTCGGCGCTGCACCTCACGGCGTTCCTCACCGCGCGGCAAACCAACGACGAGGAAGCGATTTTCTGGTACAGGAAGGCAATTCTGGCAGGAGAGACGTTTGCCATCGCTGAGATGGCGGATCTGCTGAAGAAACTGGGGCGTCACGATCAAGGCAATTGCTTGCGTAAGTATGGGTTGGAAGCCGATGGACAGATCGCTAGCGGTGCGAGGTGACCCACGCTGGCATCGCGATGTCGCCGTCCCCTGGCTCGGCTGGCAACCGCTCGATCTCCTCCGCCAGGCCGCCCGAGGCCAGGCGGGCATTGCCCTATACCGCCGACAGCGTGGTGGAGAACACCACCTTGGGGAGCGGCTTCCAGATCGCGGCGGACTCAAGGGTTGAGAAGTCGAGCGACGGATTCTGGTCGGCGGTCTCCCCGTACAGCATCGTCTCGTACAGTCGGCGTCCCATCAGGTGGACCCCGAGCCCTCGTACCTCGTCGGGTGCCGTCCACTCGAAGTTGCCGTCCGGCCAGACGATGTAGCCGTCAAGCGAGACGCCCATCGAGTAGGTCACGCCGCGCATCAGGGGGTCCTCCTCGGTGACGGGTTCCGACAGTATGACCGCCGGACGCCGCTGGACTCATTGCGACTAGCGAGAACCCCTGGGCCGAGTCACCTTATGAGTTCATTTCGTTGAGAAATCCTCGCTGCGTCATGCTCGCCCTCGCCTATGACGCGGCTCTGTGCGGTGCGAGGAACTGTGCTTGCTGCGGACTGATGACCTCGCCCCCGCGCCCACCGGACCCTGCGGACTTGGGCCGAGTTGGACAAGACCCGGCGAGAATGCGTTGTCCTTACTGCCTTCGGTGCGTAACAGCGCACTCGCCGTGAAATACATGAGTGGGTGAGGCTGAGCGTTGGGTTCCGGGCTGGTGACGCGGTGCGATACCCGCGTCGTTGGTACTTCAATATGCGTTGTGGCCTGTGTCCTCGATCGGGTCACCAGCGATGGATTACTTGTGTTCGACTCGCGCTGCGTCTTCCCTGTTCTGCAGTTCTGCCAGGCGGCCTCCTGAAGGAGGCCGATATGACTGCGACGGGCAAGGTCTCGTCGTGCAGGGCGATACATAGCAGGTGATCCCCGGTTAGCGAAACCGGGGATCGTCTCGAGTATTGAGGGTGTTCGCACGCGGCTGTGCTTGGCAGTGGAGCCGTAGCGGACGAAGCAGACAGCGCTGCAAACCGCGCGAGGAGGGCGCTGTTGTCTGCTGCCCTGATGACTGCGGTGTCCCTTCGCTGAAAGGCAGCGATGGCGCCACCGATGTGGAGTTTCCACGCCCTCAAGGAGAGTGAGTAATCCTGTCTGAACCGATCAAGAAGCTGCCGCCGAACGCGAAGGGCCAGGTCCGGTACCGGTTTGTGGTCGACGTCGGGACTGACCCGGTCACCGGGAAGCGCAAGCAGCTGACCCGTACCCTCGGGACGCTCAAGGAGGCGCAGGCCGAGTACGCACGTATTGCGGTCCGTCGCCACAATGGGGCGTTCGTGTCGTGCAACAAGATGACCGTGAATGAGTGGCTCGATCAGTGGCTTGCCAAGAAGGCGGAAGATCTGGAAGAGACCACGATCTCCACCTACAGGGTGACCCTGGACCGTGTCCGGGGCAGGCTTGGACATATCCGGCTCCAAGATCTCACGGAGGACGATGTCGAAGCATGGATGCTGTGGGCGCTTCGGGAGGGCCGCGTACGTGCCACGAAGGCTGGCCCCGGTCTAGGGGTGACCTCGGTAGAGATGTCGCTCACGCGGCTGAAGGAAGCCCTCAACCGGGCAGTGTCTCGCCGCCTGGTCGCGGTGAACGTGGCCCAGGAGGTCAGGATCCCCCGAAAGGTGCGCAAGGCAGAGCGGCAGGCTAAGGCCGCGGTACCGCCCTGGAGTGTCACGGAGGTCCATGCCTTCGTCCTCGCGGTGAGGGACCACAGGCTGTACGCCCCGCTCCTCCTGTCCTTGATGGGCCTGCGCCCGGCTGAGGTGTGCGGCATGCGTTGGACCGATCTGGACTTGGACACGGCGACCCTGTCCGTTGCCAATACGCGCACGCTGATGGGGAACAAGACCGTGGTCGAGAAGGACACGAAGTCGCTCGCAGGGGAACGGCACCTCCCGCTGCCGGCTCCGGTGAGAGAGGTCCTCCGGAGGTTCAAGGCGGCCCAGGCTGCTGAAAAGCGGGCTGCTGGGCAGGCGTACGAAGACAGCGCATACATGCTGGTTGACGAACTCGGGACGCCGCTCACCGTGAAGCAATTGCGCGAGCAGGCGTACAAGGCCATGGAAGAGAACGCGCTGCGGCGGGTCCGTTTGTACGATGCCCGCGCGAGTTGCTTCACCTACCTGGCGAACAATGGGGTTCCTGACCATCTCCTCGCGCGCTGGGCGGGGCACTCCGATGTGAGGACCACGAAGCGCTGGTACGTGAAGCCGGACGTGGAAGACCTCCGCTCGGCGGCGGATGTCTGGAGCGGTCTGACCGGTGCCCCGACCCCCGTCGTGAGAGAAATGTGAGACGTGGGAGCGTGGTCGGGTGAGTGAGACGACTGCGAATACCCTGCAATACCGCGTTGACGGGCCAGAACACGCTCCGGTCCTGGTCCTGGGCCCCTCCCTCGGGACAACATGGCACATGTGGGACCGCCAGATACCCGAGCTCTCGCAGAGCTGGCGCATCGTACGCTTCGATCTGCCCGGCCACGGCGGCGCCCCGGCCCTCCCCGCGGCCTCGGTCGCCGAGCTCGGGGACCGGCTGGTCGCCACCCTCGACGAGCTGGGCGTACGGCGCTTCGGGTACGCGGGCAGTGCGATCGGTGCCGCCGTCGGCGCGGATCTGGCGCTGCGCCACCCCGAGCGGCTCGCCTCGCTGGCGCTGGTCGCCGCCTCGGCCCGGTTCGGGACCGCCGACGAGTTCCGCCGGCGCGGGGTCGTGGTGCGCAGCAACGGTATGGATCCCATCGCCCGCAGCGCCCCCGAGCGCTGGTTCACGCCCGCCTACGCGGCGGCCCAGCCCGCCATCGTGGAGTGGGCCGTCCAGATGGTCCGCACCACCGACCCGGGCTGCTACATCGCCGCCTGCGAGGCGCTGGCCGCCTTCGACATCCGCGCCGACCTCGCCCGTGTCGGCGTCCCGACGCTGGTCCTGGCCGGGGCCGAGGACCGGGTGACCGGGCCCGGTGATGCGCGCGTCCTGGTCGCCGGGGTGCCCGACGCGCGGCTCGCGGTGGTGCCCGGTGCCGCGCACCTGGCGCCGGTGGAGCAGCCCGCCGCCGTCACCGATCTGCTCGTCCACCACTTCTCGACCGCCTGGCACGAGCCCCTCCCGGCGATCCCCGTCCCGGCCGGGCCCCCGGCCGCCGCCGTCCCGCAGCCGCCGCACGTCCCGGCCCCGCACGCCCCGGCCCCGCACGCCCCGGCCCCCCACACCCTGCACGTGCCCGTCCCCATGGCCGCCGAGCCCGCGCCCTCCCCGGGCCAGGCGGCCAAGGCGCGGCCCGACCCGTACGAGGGGGGCATGAAGCTGCGGCGCGAGGTCCTCGGGGATGCGCGCGTGGATGCCGAGACGGCCGAGGCGGACGGCTTCACCGGTGCCTTCCAGGAGCTCGCCACCCGCTACGCCTGGGGCGAGGTGTGGGCCCGCGACGGGCTCGACCGGCGCACCCGGGCCGTCGTCGCGCTCGCCGCGCTGGTGGCGGGCGGCCACCTGGAGGAGGTCGCGGCCCACACCCGCGCCGCGCTGCGGGCCGGGCTCACCCCCGACGAGATCAGGGAAGTGCTGCTCCAGACGTCCGTGTACTGCGGCCTCCCGGCGGCGGGCGCGGCCTTCCGGGCCGCCGCCGCCGTCATCCGCGAGGAGACCACCCCGCAGCCCTGAGCGGTCCGGGCGCGGCGGCCCGCGCCGTAGCAGGATGGGGGGCATGAGTCTGAAGCTGACCAAGAAGACCCACGCGTGCGTCCGGCTGGAGAAGGACGGCCGGACGCTGGTCATCGACCCCGGCGCCTTCAGCGAGGCGGACGCCGCGCTCGGCGCCGACGTCGTCCTCGTCACCCACGAGCACCCCGACCACTTCGCCGAGGACCGGCTGCGCACCGCCCTGGAGGCGAATGCGGCGGCCGAGATCTGGACCCTGCGCAGCGTCGCCGAGAAGCTGTCGGCGGCCTTCCCGGGCCGGGTCCACACCGTCGGGCACGGCGACGCCTTCAGCGCGGCCGGGTTCGACGTCCAGGTCCACGGCGAGCTGCACGCGGTGATCCACCCGGACCTCCCCAGGATCACCAACGTCGGCTTCCTGGTGGACGGGTCGCTCTTCCACCCCGGGGACGCGCTGACCGTCCCCGACCGGCCGGTGGACACGCTGATGCTGCCGGTGCAGGCGCCGTGGAGCAAGATCTCCGAGGTGATCGAGTACGTACGGGAGGTCGCCCCGCGCCGGGCCATCGACGTCCACGACGCGCTCCTGACCGATCTGGCCCGGCCGATCTACGACACCCACCTCGGCAACCTGGGCGGGGCGGACCACACCAGGCTGGGCCCGGGGGAGTCGACGGACCTGTGACTGTCGGACCCCGCCGTTAGGCTGTTCCGCATGCGCATCGCGACCTGGAACGTCAACTCGATCACCGCCCGGCTGCCGCGTCTCCTGGCCTGGCTGGAGAGCACCGGCACGGATGTGCTGTGCATCCAGGAGACCAAGACCACCGAGGAGGGCTTCCCCGCCGCCGAGCTCCGCGAGCTGGGCTACGAGTCGGCGGTGCACGCCACGGGGAGGTGGAACGGAGTGGCGCTGGTCTCCCGCGTCGGCCTGGAGGACGTGGTGCGGGGCCTGCCCGGCGACCCCGGCTTCGAGGAGACCCTGGAGCCCCGCGCGATCTCCGCGACCTGCGGCGGAGTCCGCCTGTGGTCGGTCTACGTGCCGAACGGCCGCGAGGTCGGCCACGGCCACTACGCGTACAAGCTCGCCTGGTTCGAGGCGCTGAGGGCGGCCGTCGCCCAGGACGCGGCGGGGGAGCGGCCGTTCGCGGTGCTGGGTGACTTCAACGTCGCCCCCACCGACGAGGACGTGTTCGACGTCGCGTTCTTCGAGGGCCAGACCCATGTCACCCCGCCGGAGCGGGCCGCGCTCGCCGCACTGCGCGAGGCGGGTCTGTCCGACGTGGTCCCGCGCCCCCTGAAGTACGACCGTCCGTACACGTACTGGGACTACCGCCAGCTCTCCTTCCCCAAGAACCGGGGGATGCGCATCGACCTGGTGTACGGCAACGCTCCGTTCGCCAAGGCCGTCAAGGACAGCTATGTGGACCGCGAGGAGCGCAAGGGCAAGGGCGCGTCCGACCACGCGCCGGTCGTCGTCGACCTGGAGATCTGAGAATCGCACGCCGCGTGCCGGTGGTGCGCGGGTCTGTGCGAATGGGACGCTGGACGCCATGAACATCCTGGACAACTGGCGCAAGCGGCACGGCTCGCAGCGGACGGCGGCGCTCGCCGAAGCGGTGCAGACCGATCCGGAGGGTGTGGGGGAGCTGCTCGCGGAGTGCGAGCTGCTCCGGGTCAGGGCGCAGCAGGCCGGGCTCGAACTGGACGACAGCCCGGCCTCGTTGGCCGCGCTGGACCAGCTGCCGCCGCGCTGGCGGGACGATCCGGAGGAGCTTCCCGGGCTGGGCAACGACGCCGGTCTGTATCTGGGCACGGTTCTGGTGCGGACGGTCGAGGGCGCCTCCTGGCAGGTGTGGCCGGGCGGGCAGCCGGTGGTGCGGCTCGCCTCGGGGCGCGAGATCGACGTGGTGGGCGCCGGGGGGGAGTGGGCGGCGAGCGGCACGCCCGAGCTCTCGCAGATCTACGCGGAGGCCTCCGAGGTCTGACCCGGCGCCCCGGGGCGGCCGCGCGTACCCCGGATGCTCCGGACGCAGGGAGACCCAACTCACCAGTAACCCAAAATACGGTTTATGTCCTGTTCGTGCGTGTCGAGGTGAAGTCCCTTTCCGGGCTGGATAGTTTGCGCTGACCTCGGCACTGCGATGAGTGGGCAGGACAGTGTATGGCCGTCGATCCGTTGATCGAACTGCGTGACGTCAACAAGTACTACGGGAAGTTGCACGTCCTGACGGACATCAACCTCACCGTCGGACGCGGGGAGGTGGTGGTCGTCATCGGCCCGTCCGGCTCGGGCAAGTCGACGCTCTGCCGGACGGTGAACCGCCTGGAGACGATCGAGTCGGGGTCGATCACCGTCGACGGCAGACCGCTGCCGGAGGAGGGCAAGGGGCTCGCGGCGCTCCGCGCCGAAGTGGGCATGGTCTTCCAGTCCTTCAACCTCTTCGCCCACCGGACCGTCCTCGCCAACGTCTCCCTCGCCCAGATCAAGGTCCGCGGCCGCAAGAAGGACGAGGCCGACCAGCGCTCGCGCGAACTCCTCGACCGGGTCGGCCTCGCCTCGCAGGCCGACAAGTACCCCGCGCAGCTCTCCGGCGGCCAGCAGCAGCGCGTCGCCATCGCGCGCGCCCTCGCCATGGACCCGAAGGTCATGCTCTTCGACGAGCCGACCTCCGCGCTCGACCCGGAGATGATCAACGAGGTCCTGGAGGTCATGCAGTCGCTGGCGCGCGAGGGCATGACGATGGTCGTCGTCACCCACGAGATGGGCTTCGCCCGCTCCGCCGCCAACCGCGTCGTCTTCATGGCCGACGGCAGGATCGTCGAGGACCGCACCCCCGAGGACTTCTTCACCAACCCGCACAGCGACCGGGCCAAGGACTTCCTCTCCAAGATCCTCAAGCACTGAACGGGGAGTGGATGCAACCATGACGCGTACGCGACGCGCGCTGGCCGCCCTTGCACTGGTCCTGGCCGCCGCCGGGTGCGGCAGGTCGGGCAGTCCGCCGGTCAAGGGCCCGCAGCCCGACCAACTGCCCCGCTACCGGGTCATGACGGGCTTCACGCTGCCGGCCTCGGCGGTGTGGCGGCGGGCGAAGAACCGCGGCCACCTGGTCGTCGGCGCCAAGGAGGACCAGCCCTACATGGGCGAGAAGGACCCGGCCACCGGCGTCTACTCCGGCTTCGACATCGAGATCGCCAAGATGATGTCCGCCTCCCTGGGCTTCGACCCCAAGTCCATCGAGTTCAAGACGATCGCCTCCGCCAACCGCGAGACCGCCCTGCAGAACGGCCAGGTCGACTACTACGTCGGCACCTACACCATCAACGACAACCGCAAGAAGCTGGTCGGCTTCGCCGGGCCCTACTACATGGCCGGTCAGGGCCTGCTGGTGCGCACCGACGAGGACGACATCGACGGCCCGCGGGACCTGGACGGCAAGCGGGTCTGCTCGGCCGCCGGCTCCACCCCGTACCAGCGCATCCAGAAGGACTACCCGAAGGCCGATCTCGTCGCGTACGACACGTACTCCGTCTGTGTGGACAACCTGCTGACCTTCCAGGTCGCCGCCGTCACCACCGACGACACCATCCTCAGCGGCTACGCGGCCAAGGTGCCCGACGAGCTCAAGGTCGTCGGCAAGCCGTTCTCCAAGGAGCCCTACGGCATCGGGGTGCCCCGCGGCGACAGCGCCCTGCGCTTCGCCCTCGACGACGCCCTCGCCACCCACGAGAAGAACGGCGACTGGCAGAAGGCGTACGACGCCACGCTCGGCCTGTCGGGACGCAAGGCCGCGCCCGCCCCGCCCATCGACCGCTACCCGGCGAGCTGAGGCCCCGCATGGACGTACTGACCAAGAACTTCTCGCTGTACGGCAAGGGACTCCTCGGCACGGTCGAGCTCACCGTCTACGCCTCGGCCCTGGCGCTGGTGCTCGGCTTCCTGATGGCCTCCTTCCGGGTCTCGCCGGTCGGCTCCTTCCGGGCGCTGGGCACCGTATGGGTGAACGTGCTGCGCAACACCCCGCTCACGCTGCTCTTCTTCGCCGTGCTGCTCGGGCTGCCGCGCTTCGGCCTGGTGCTGCCGTTCAAGCTGTTCGCCGTGATCGCGCTCGGCTGCTACACCTCCGCGTTCATCTGCGAGGCGCTGCGCTCGGGCATCAACACCGTCCCCACCGGCCAGGGCGAGGCGGCCCGGAGCCTGGGGATGACGTTCGGCCAGACGCTCTCCGCGGTGGTGCTGCCGCAGGCCTTCCGCTCGGTCATTCCGCCGGTCGGCTCCACCCTCATCGCGCTCGCCAAGAACTCCGCCATCGCGGGCGCGTTCAGCGTCACCGAGCTGCTCGGCACGTACAAGACGCTCAGCGAGCTCGGCTACGACATCGTGTGGACCTTCATCTGGATCGCCGTCGGCTATCTGATCGTGACGCTCACCATCAGCGCCGTCTTCAACCTCATGGAGAAGTACTGGGGAGTCGCCCGATGACCGCTCAGCTGTCCGGCCAAGCCACCGCCCTCTACGACATCCCCGGCCCGAACACCCGGCAGCGGCACCGGCTCTACGGGGCCGTCTCCACCGTCGTGATCCTCGCCCTGGCAGGCTGGGTCGTCTATCTGCTGTTCGACACCGACCAGTTCACCTCCACCAAGTGGTCGCCCTTCGCCTACGAGGGGATTCAGCGGCTGCTGCTGCGCGGGCTCGGAAACACGCTCAAGGCGTTCGGGTTCGCGGCGCTGTTCTCGCTGGTCCTCGGCGCGGTCCTGGCCACCGGGCGGCTCTCCGACCACCGGGTGCTGCGCTGGCTGGCGACGCTGCTGGTGGAGTTCTTCCGCGCCATGCCCGTCCTCGTCATGATCTTCTTCATCTTCGTGGCGCTGAAGGTGCAGCCGCTGCCGGCCCTGGTGGCCGGGCTGACGCTCTACAACGGCTCGGTGCTCGCCGAGGTCTTCCGCTCCGGCGTCAACTCCGTGGAACGCGGCCAGAAGGAGGCGGCATTCTCGCTCGGGATGCGCAAGACGCAGGTCATGACGTACGTGCTGGTCCCCCAGGGCGTCCGTGCGATGCTGCCGACCATCATCAGCCAGCTGGTGGTCGCCCTGAAGGACACCTCGCTCGGTTTTCTGATCACCTATGAGGAGTTCCTGCACGCGGGGAAGCTCATCGCCTCGAATCTCGACTACGATTTGCCGTTCATCCCCGTGGTGATGGTGATCTCACCGATCTACATCGGGATGTGCATGCTGCTCTCCTGGTTCGCCACCTGGATGGCCAGGAGACAGAAGCGCGATCCCAAGACGGAGGCCGTGGACGTCGCCCCGGCCGAACCAGGGACGCTGCTGCCAGGTGCGCAGTAGCTAGGGGGCAAGGCCCACCCGGCAGCAGCCGGTGATCACTCCTCGCGGAGAGGGACCGTCAGATACGACGGGTCTGACGCGGGCGAGGAGAAGGTCAGCTGCGCGCCGGTCGGGTTGTGCTCGATGTAGAGCGGGTCGACGGTGTCCACCACCAGTGCCAGACGGTGGCCGGCCGGTACGTCGTACGACGTGGAGAACAACTCCAGGTCGACGGCGAACGGGCGGCCGGGCGTCTTGCCGTGGAAGGTGTAGGGGGCGTTGCTGACCAGCTTGCCGAGGCCGAGCGGGCCCACGTCGTACAGATAGGCGACGAGGGTGCCGCTCTCCTTGGTGGGAGTGAGGGTGGTGTGCAGCGCGGCCGTGCCCCGGATCCGGCGCGGGGTGTCGTGGCGCTCCGACTGCCAGACCGCCGCGAACGCGCGCGGCAGCAGCGGGATCGAGGCCACCGGCGGGAGCTTGGTGAACTGGTCCAGGATGTTCGACAGGAACAGGATGCCGCCGTCCGCGCCCGAGTCGACGTTGGCGAAGATCCGCTTCGAGCCGCCCAGCGGCAGCTTCTCCTTGGCCGTCCCGACCGCCTGCCAGCTCGGATAGCCCTCGTAGGACCCGCCGGTACGGGACTTGAGCTGGACCGGCTGCTCCTTGTCGATGCCGTTGGCCTCGCCCTTGAGGTAGTGGTCGAACCAGCGCCGGGCATCCGTCCAGACGTCGTTGGGCAGCCCGAGCAGGCCCGTGGCCTCGGCGGTGGCGTGGTCGCCGGGGCGGAACTCCAGGCGCTTGGGGCCGGTCAGTTTCGTGTAGAAGTCCGCGTACTGGTTGGGCGGGAAGAGCGTGTCGCCCCAGGCGTTGCCCAGCATCACGGCGGCGCCGTTGCGGTTGATGTCGTCCAGGTGGGTCAGCGGGGAGCGCTTGGCGCCCCACTCGATCATGGCCTGTTCCCTGTCCAGGTTCGAGCCGAGGAAGTCCTTGAGCGTCTGTGTGAGCTCCGCGCTCGGGCGGCCCGTGAGAGCGCCCGTGACGCCCAGCATCGCGGCGGCCTGGAGGTGCTGGGTGCGCCCGCTGTAGATCGACTGGATGAGGTCGGCCCAGCCGCTCATCGCGACGACCGCCTTGATCCGCTTGTCACGGGCGGAGGCGAGGAGACTGATCCCGGCGCCGTAGGAGACCCCGCCGAGGCCGATGCGGTCCGGGTCGGCGGGGGTGTGGGCCAGCGCCCAGTCGATGACGGCCGAGACGTCCGCGGTGTCCGGCGGCCCCGCGACCTCGATCTGGCCGCCGGAGAGCCAGAAGCCCCGGGAGGTGTAGCTGACCACGGTGTAGCCCGTGTCGGCGAGCTTCTGGGCCTGGGCCAGGTACTCGATCTGCGGCGAGGCCCAGCTGGCCGGGAAGACGATCAGGGGGTGGCGCTCCCCGGCCCTCGCCCCGGCGGGCGTGAAGACATTGCCCTTGAGGGTGATCCCGCCCGAGCCCGGGATGTCGTGGAAGGAGAGGCCGGCGCCGGTCGCCGCGGCGGCCTGGACCGGCGCGGCCTGGGCGGCCGGCGCGAGTCCGAGGGCGGTGCCGGCGAAGAGGGCCACCGCCGTGACGGCGGCGGCGGTGGCCTTGCGCGGATGTCCCATGAGTCACTCCCCGTTGCGTCGTTGCACAGTGAACTGACGCTAACCGGGAGGGCTTACCAGAGGTAACTGGTCGGTAAGTTACGCGTGGGTAACGATTATTGGACTTGTTGTCAATGACCCGCGCCACCGGCGCGGCTCTAGCCGGCCGTGGTAGAAGCCCCGCTCAGGGCGCTCTTGGCCTGCCACTGCTCCCAGCCGAGGTTCCACTCGCCGTAGCCGTTGTTGACGGCCTGGGTGCCCTTGGCGTCCTCGCCGGTGATCTCGAACGGGTCGCCGGGCTGCACCGTGCCGTACAGCTCCCTGGCGTCGGCGTCGCTCATGCCGATGCAGCCGGAGCTGTGGTTGGTGTTGCCGAAGAACGCGCTGTTCCAGGGGGCGGCGTGCGCGTACATCCCGGACCAGGTCAGACGCATCGAGTAGTCGACCATCTTGTCGTAGGCCTTGCCGAGCCCGACCGTCTCGGAGTTCATGTTGATCGTGCCCTCCTTCGCCATCAGGACGGCCTTGCCGCGCCAGGAAGCCTTGTCACCCCCGGGCGTACCGCCCGAGATCGGGATGTCCTTCACCACGGCGCCGTCGCGGTACAGCTTGAGGCGGTGGTTGTCGAGGCTGACCTTGACGACCTGGTTCCTGCCGACCGTGAAGCCCGTCCTGTAGTCCTTGACGAACCAGCCGCTGCCCGAGTCGACGCCGTTGAGGTCCGCCTGGAGCGTGACCTTCGTCCCGGCCTTCCAGTACTCCTTGGGGCGCCAGTCCACCCGGGACTTGCCCGAGTAGTCCTCCATCCAGCCCCAGGACCCCACGGTGTTGTCCGAGGTGGTCACCTTGAGCTGCTTCTCCACCGCCGCCTTGTTCTTCACCGGGTGGTCGAAGACGATCGACAGCGGCTGGGCGACCCCGACCGTGGTGTCCTTGCCCGGCGCCAGCGACAGCTTGTTCACCTTGTCCGCCGCGGCGGTGGCGAAACCGGCCTTGGCGGACGAGCCCTTGTCGTCCTTCGCCTCGACCGCGTACGTGGTGCCGGGCGCCGCGTTCCGGTCCGAGGTCCAGGTCCTGCCGTCGGCGGATATCTTCCCCGCCAGCGTCCCGCCCCTGCCGTCGGTGACCGCGACCTGCTGGAGCCTGCCCTGGGCCAGGGTGACCTTCACCGGCGCGCCCGCCTTCGCCCGCTGCCCCGTCAGGTTCACCGAGATCTCCGCCTTCCTGGC
The DNA here is from genome assembly GCF_055567715.1 of Streptomyces sp. NPDC026377. NCBI lineage: Bacteria > Bacillati > Actinomycetota > Actinomycetes > Kitasatosporales > Streptomycetaceae > Streptomyces > Streptomyces sp. NPDC026377. Next base: position 82,499 of record NZ_JBVHPV010000009.1, on the reverse strand, counting down.
GCCCGAGATGTCGGCGCCGCCCTTGGCGTCGCCGGACCCGCCCGAGGAGCCGGAACAGGCGCTCAGCGCGGCGGCGAGGACCGCGGTGCCGGCGATCACCGCGTTACGGACGGGACGGCGGCCGGGCGGGGTGTGGCGGCGTATGCGGCTCAACTGGAAAACCTCCGTAGCAATGCTTCTCCGTAGGAGAGAGTCGGACACCCGACTCTAGGTTGCGCAAAGGGCGGGAAATCCACGGAATTCCTTTGTGACAAGGACCGCAGAGGAACGGTCACCGTCCGGTCACATGCGCCGCGCGGCCCGGTCATGGACCGCTGTGAGCATCCTGTGCATCCCCGTGGAACCGACGGCGGGGCGTACTTGGGAGGTCACTCACGTGTCCGCACTGCTCGTGACCGGCGACCGTGACCAGGACCTGCGGGTGCGCGGTCTCTCCGTCGCCGAGTACCGGTCCTTTCTGGCGGCCCGCTCCGGCGTGAGTTTTCTCCAGCACCCCTCCTGGGCCGAAGTGAAGGACCAGTGGTCCGCGGAGAGGGTCGGCTGGACTTGCGACAGCGGTGAGCTGAAGGGCGCGGCCCTCGTGCTCTACCGGCAGTTCCCCGGCACGAGGAAATACTTCGCCTATCTCCCCGAGGGGCCGGTCGCGGACTGGGCCGACCCGGAGATCGACCGCTGGCTCCAGCCGCTGCTGCGCCATCTGCGCCGCTCGGGCGCCTTCGCCGTACGCATCGGGCCCTCGCCCGCGTACCGGCGTTGGGACGCCGCCCTGCTGAAGTCCGCGACCGGCACCGGCCGCAGGGTCGGTGACGTTCTCGCCACCGAGGTCGACTCGCTGGGCAGCGCGGTGGCCGAACGGCTGCGGGCGCGGGGCTGGCGGCGGTGCGGCGGGGACGGCGAGGACGCCGACGCCCAGCCGCGTTACGTCTTCCAGGTGCCGCTGGCCGGACGCACCCCGGAGCAGCTGTGGTCCGGGCTCAACCAGGAGTGGCGGCGCAATGTGCGCACCGCCAAGAAAGCGGGCGTCCAGGTCGTCACCGGGAGCGCGGCCGACCTGCCCGAGTTCTACCGGCTGCTGCGGATCACCGAGGAGCGCGACGGCTTCCGGCTCGGCCGCTCACTGGCGTACTACGAGCGGCAGTACGCGGCGCTCAACGCCGAGCACCCCGGCCGGATGCGCCTCTACCTCGCGGTCCACGGCGGCGAGGTGCTGGCCGCGCACACCATGATCTCCGTCGAAGGGCGGGTCTGGTACCAGACGGGCGCCTCCGCCGACCACCGCCGCGAGGTCCGCCCCAGCAACGCCCTTCAGTGGCAGATGATGCTGGACGCCCACGCGCTGGGCGCCGGGGTGTACGACATGCGCGGGGTACCCTCCACTCTTGATCCGCGCGACCGCCCGTTCGGGCTGCTGCGCTGGAAACTCGGCACCGGCGGTCAGGTGGTCGAGACACTGGGGGAGTGGGAGACACCGATGAGCGGCACCGCCAACCACGCGCTGTACCGCGCGTTCCAGGCCTATCTGGCCCGCCGGTGACGGCCCCCGTCAGAACGGCGCCGCGCCACGCCGCCAAGCCCTCCCTCGCCCGCAGCGGCGCGGTGATGGCCGCGGGGTCCATCGTCTCGCGCGCCACCGGTTTCGTCCGCTCGTCGGTGGTGGCCGCGGCGCTCGGCGTCCAGCTCGTCGGCGACGGTTTCGCGGTCGCCAACACCATCCCCACCATCCTCTACACCCTGCTCATCGGCGGCACCCTCAACGCGGTCTTCGTGCCCGAGCTGGTCCGCGCCGCCAAGGAGCACGACGACGGCGGCGCCGCCTACACCGACCGGCTGCTCACCGCCTGCACCGCCGCCCTGCTCGCCCTCACCGTCCTCGCGGTGCTGGCCGCGCCGCGCATCGTCGACGTCTACACCGACTACACCGGCGCCCAGCGCGACCTCACCGTCGCCTTCGCCCGCTACTGCCTGCCGCAGATCCTCTTCTACGGCCTGTTCACGCTCTTCGGGCAGGTCCTCAACGCGCGCGGCCGGTTCGGCGCGATGATGTGGACGCCCGTCCTCAACAACCTCGTCGTCATCGCGGTGTTCGGTTTGTACCTGGCGACCGCCGGCACCTCCGGCGACACCCTGAGCGCCACCGACACCCGGATCCTGGGCTGGGGCACCACCGCCGGGATAGCCGTCCAGGCGCTCGCGCTGGTCCCGGCGCTGAGCGCGGCCCGGTTCCGCTGGCGGCCGAGGTTCGACTGGCGCGGCAGCGGCATCACCCGCCCGCTGCGCTCGGCGGGCTGGCTGGTCCTGCTGGTCCTGACCAACCAGCTGGCGTACTGGGTGGTGACCCGCCTGTCCACCACCGCCGCCCAGCACGCCCGGGGGGCGGGCTACACCGCGTACAGCAACGCGTACATGCTCTGGGTGGTGCCGCACGGCATCGTCACCGTCTCGCTGCTCACCGCGCTGATGCCCCGGATGAGCCGCGCGGCGGCCGAAGGGGACCCGGCGGGGGTGCGGCGCGATCTCTCCTACGGGCTGCGCACCAGCGCCGCGCTGATCGTCCCGGCCGCCTGCGCCCTGTTCGCGCTGGCGCCCTGGCTGATGGGCGTCGTCTTCGGATACGGCAGGACCGGCCCCGCCGACGTCGAGGTCATGGCGGGGATGCTGATGGCGTTCGCACCCGGACTGATCGCCTTCTCCGGGCAGTACGTGCTTTCGCGCGGCTTCTACGCGCTCGGCGACACCCGCACCCCGTTCCTGCTCAACCTGGTGATCGCCGGATGCAACGCGGGACTGTCCGCGCTCGCCTATGCGGTGCTGCCCGCGCGCTGGGCGGTCACCGGGATGGCCGGGGCGTACTCGCTGGCGCTGTTCGCCGGGTGGGCGCTCACCGCGTACACCCTCGACCGCAGGCTCGGCGGCGGCGCCGGACCGCTGCGCTCGCCCGCACTCACCACCCACGTCCGGCTGCTCCTGGGCTGCGCCCCGGCGGCGCTGCTCGGCTGGGTGGCGGCCCGCGCGGCCGACGGGCTCGGCTACTTCGCCGCGGCCGGGGCCGGTACCGCCGTGCTGCTCGTGACCGTCGCCCTGCTCGCGCGGCCGCTGCGGCTCGACGGCATCAACGACGTGCTCGGCAAGCTCCGCGGCGGCCGAAAGCGCTGAGAGAACCGACCCGTCCGGGACACACGAGACTGCTGGGATACTGACGCTCATGCCACGCGTGCTGCTCATCGAGGACGACCCCTCCGTACGGGAAGGGGTCGAGCTCGGGCTTCGCCGGCGCGGCCACGAGGTGCGCGCCGCCGAGACCGGGGAGGCGGGGCTCGCCGCGCTCAGGACCTTCCAGCCCGAGCTGGTCCTGCTGGACCTGATGCTGCCCGGCATCAACGGCGTACAGGTCTGCCGCCGCATCCGTGAGACCAGCCAGCTGCCGATCATCATGCTCACCGCCCGCGGCGACGACTTCGACGTGGTGGTGGGTCTGGAGGCGGGCGCCGACGACTACATCGTCAAACCCGCCCGTACCGAGGTCATCGAGGCCCGCATCCGGGCCGTGCTGCGCCGCCTCACCGACCCCGGGCGCCCGGGGCTGGAGTTCCACGGCGACCTCACCCTCGACCGGGCCGGACTCACCGCCGCCAAGTCCGGCGAGCGCCTGGCGCTGGCCCCGTCCGAGCTGAAGCTGCTGCTGCACCTGTCGGCCCACCCCGAACAGGTCTTCAGCCGCCAGCAGCTCCTGGAGTCGGTGTGGGAGCACAGCTACCACGGCGACGCCCGGCTGGTCGACGCGTGCGTCCGGCGGCTGCGGCACAAGATCGAGGACACCGCGGGCAGCAGCCCCCGCTACATCCAGACCGTCCGCGGTTTCGGCTACCGCTTCGGCCCGCTGCGGTGATACGCGCGCGTCTGCGGGCCGGGCGCCTCGGGCTGCGCGCCCGGCTGATCGCCGCCTTCCTCCTGGTCGCCGCCATCGCCGCGGGCACCACCGCCACCCTGATCTACCAGGAGGCCCGCTCGGTCATCCTCCAGCAGGCCCAGGACACCGCCGTCGCCCAGCTCCGCGACCAGATCGGCGCCCAGCCGGTCAAACTGCCGATGACCCGCGCCTCGCTGCGCGAACTCAGCCTCGCCGTGGGCCGCCAGGGCAAGCCGCACCCCTGGTACGTCTTCGCCGAGTACGGCACGCTGCGCGCCTCCAACGTCAGCCAGACCACCTCCGGCGTCCTCACCGAGGACCTGCGGCGCCGGGCCCGCGCCAATCCCCACGGCACCTTCCAGCGGGTGGTGAAGGACGGCCGGCCCTGGCTGACCGTGGGCATGCCGGTGCTGCTCGGCGAGGAAGGGGTGCACCCGGCGCAGCCCACCGGGCTCACGGTGTTCGCGGTGATGCCGCTGACCGCCGAGGAGGACAACGTCCAGGCGATGGTCACCGCCGCGCGGGACGGGGCGCTGCCCGCGCTCGCCGTCGCCCTGGTGCCCGCGCTGCTCGCCGCCCGCAGTGTACTGCGCCCCGTCCGCGATCTGCGACGGGCCGCCAGCAGCATGGGCAAGGGGCGCCTCGACACCCGTATCGAGGTGAAGGGCTCGGACGAACTCGCCGATCTGGCCTGGACGTTCAACGAGTCGGCCAGGGCGCTGGAGCGCTCCGTCGAGGAGCTCCAGAAGGCCGAGGCCCGGGCCCGCAGGTTCGCCTCCGACGTCTCGCACGAGCTGCGCACCCCGCTCGCCGGGATGCTCGCCGTCACCGAGGTCCTCGACGAGGACGCCGGCCGCCTCGACCCCGACACGGCGGCCGCGGTCCGGCTGATCTCCACCGAGACCGACAAACTCGCCACCCTCGTCGACGACCTGATGGAGATCTCCCGCTTCGACGCCAAGGCCGCCGAGCTCAACCTCGACGAGGTCGACGTGGCCGAGACGATCGCCAAGACCCTCCAGCGCCGGCGCTGGGAGGATCAGGTGGCCGTCGACCTGCCCCGGGGGATCCGGGCGATGCTGGACCCCAGACGCTTCGACGTCGTCGTCGCCAACCTCGTCGGCAACGCGTTGCGCCACGGCACCGCCCCCGTCCGGGTGGTGCTGCGCACCGAAGGCGACCGGGTGGTGACCGAGGTGAGCGACGGCGGCCCCGGCATCGCCCCGGCCGTCCTGCCGCACATCTTCGACCGGTTCTACAAGGCCGACGCCGCCCGTACCCGCTCGGCGGGCAGCGGGCTGGGGCTCGCCATCACCCTGGAGAACGTCCGGCTCCACGGCGGCACCGTCCGGGCCGCCGACGCGCCGTCGGGCGGGGCGGTGTTCACCGTCGAGCTCCCGCTGCGCCCGCCGGGCGAGGGGAGCCCGTCGTGAGGGCGGCCCGGCTCGCCGCACTGTGCGCCGCCCTGCTCCTCGCCACCGGATGCGGCGTCCGTTCCACCGACGTCGTCGAGGTCGGCGACCCGGCGTATGTACGGCCGACGCCCACCGGCCCCGGCAGCGTCACCCTGTACTTCACCGGCCCGGGCGGGGTGCTGCCGGTGGTCCGGTCCGGCCAGCACGAACAGTCGCCGGGCAGCGCCGTCCTGCTGCTCCTGAGCGGCCCCACCGACGCCGAGAAGGAAGCCGGGCTGAGCAGTCAACTGCCCAACTACTACGGCACGATGGCCGTCAGTGGGGAGGGCGGGAGCGTGCACATCCGGCTGGAGCGCGCCGTGCGCGACTTCCCGGCCCTCGCCCGGCAGCAGCTGGTGTGCACGGCCGCGCACGCGGTGAGCGAGGAGGGGAGCACCGCGGTGACGGTGAGGGTGACCGGGACCGACGGCGTGCTGACCCCCGCCTCCTGCCCGTTCTGACGCCGGGATCCGCCCGCGCCGGGCGCTCTTGTCGACGGCGCGGGAGGGCGTCACCTTGGTGCGATGAGTGATCTGCCGGACGTCTTCGACCCGCGCCGGTACGCCGCCGGGCCGCCCCACGACGACTACCGGGAGCTGCGCGAGCGGCACCCGGTGGCCTGGCAGGAGGAGCCCGAGGTCCTCGGCTGGCCCGCGGGACCCGGCTTCTGGGCGGTCACCCGCCACGCCGACGTCGTGCGCGTGCTGAAGGACGCGGCCCGCTACTCCTCCGCGCTCGGCGCCACCCAGATCCGCGACCCCGACCCCGACGACCTGCCGTTCATCCGGCGCATGATGCTCAACCAGGACCCCGCGCCCGGCTCCGCACCGGCGCCGGGCCGGGGCGGTCACCACGACCACGGCAGGCTGCGCCGCCTGGTGAGCCGCGCCTTCACCCCGGGCCGCGTCGACCGGTTCACGGCGGCGGTACGGGCCCGGGCGCGCACCCTGCTCGGTGCGGCCCGCGACGGCGCCGAGGGCGGGGTGTTCGACCTGGTCACCGAGGTCACCGACGACTACGCGCTGCTCAACCTCGCGGACCTGCTCGGGGTGCCCGGCAGCGACCGCGGGCTGCTGCTCGCATGGACCGAGCGGGTCATCGCCTACCAGGACCCGGACGAGCCGCCTGTGCCCGGCCCCGACGGGCGGCCGGTCAACCCCCGCTCACCCGCGATGCTGCGCGAGATGTTCGATTACGCCCAGGAGCTCGCCGCGTACAAGCGGCGCGCGCCCGCCGACGACGTCATGACCGCGCTCGCCCACTCGGAACTGGCCGACGCCGAGCTGGAGATGTTCTTCTTCCTGCTGACGGTCGCGGGCAACGACACCGTGCGCGCGGCGGCCCCCGGCGGCTTCCTTGCGCTGGCCGAGCACCCGGCCGCCCAGCGCGCCCTGCGCGCGGGCACGGCCGGGGTGGACAGCGCCGTCGAGGAGCTGCTGCGGTGGCACCCGCCGGTGCTCACCTTCCGCCGTACCGCCGTACGGGACACCGTGCTGGCGGGGCAGCGGGTGCGGGCGGGCGACAAGGTGGTGGTCTTCCACGCCTCGGCCAACCACGACGAGCGCGTCTTCGCCGACCCGCACCGCCTGGACCTCACCCGTGCCCCCAACCCGCACGTCTCCTTCGGCGACGGCCCGCACGTCTGCCTCGGCGCCCACTTCGCCCGCCTCCAGCTGCGGGCGCTGCACGAGGAGGCGCTGCGGCTGCTGCCCGTCTGCACGCTCGCCGGCAGGCCGCGCAGGCTGGTCTCGAACTTCGTCAACGGAATCAAATCGCTGCCGCTGGAGCCGGCGGGGCCGTGAGCGCGGCGCGCGTGACGTCCGCGACGACCTCCACCACGTCCGGCCCGTAGGCGAGGGAGTTGACGACCTTCAGGAGCAGGCAGAAGGTGCCGTCGCCGTGCTTGCGGGCCAGTTTCTCGTGGTTGCGGGCGAGATAGCGGGTGGCGGCCTGGTTGGTGATGGCGCGCTGTCCGCAGAAGAGGAAGACGGGCCGCTGCCCCTGGCCCACGGTGACCCGCGCGAGTATGACGTACTCGGTCACCCCGCCCTCGACCCGGTACCGCTCGCCGCCGATGGTGAACGCGCCGCGCTCGGGGACGGGTTCGGGGTCGACGTTCATGGTGACGCCCGGCAGCAGCGCCGACAGGTGCGCGGCCATCCGGCGGTTGGAGTAGGGGCCGCCCACACAGAACTCGGTGCGTATCCCGAACCCCTGCTGGGTCGCGTCGTGCTGGACGATCCGCGCGTGCGCCCCGCAGTCCTTGATCAGCGAGGCGAGTTCGAGGAGCGCGAACACGTCGAAGCGGTGCACCGCCCCCTCCGCGCCCGCGTCCCGGTTCACGACGAGCAGGCACTCGGAGTGCGTCGGCAGCCCGAAGAACTCCTGCTTGCGGCGGAGTCGGCGCTTCCAGAAATAGGTCCGGGTGAGCCAGCCCAGAGTGGCGCTGATGCCCGCGGCCACCACACCCAGCACGATGTTGCGTACGTCGTCGTTCATGGGCGCGCATGCTAGCGGCCACGCGGCGCGGTGTTCGAGACGGTCCTGACGCGACGGCGGGAGCGGCGTTACGCTGCGCGGACATTCGCAGCCAGGAGGTACCCATGCGTCGCTCCGCCGTCCGCAGTCTCTCGTTACTGGCCGTCTCCGCGGCCGTGGCGACCTCGGTCGCGGCCGCTCCACCGGCAACCGCCCGCCCGCCCGTCAAGACGCCCGAGGCGGTGGGGTACGGGGGCGCCGTCGCCAGCGTCGACGTGGACGCCACCGCCGCCGGCATCGACGTGCTCAAACACGGCGGCAACGCGGTGGACGCCGCCGTCGCCACGGCCGCCGCCCTCGGCGTCACCGAGCCGTACTCGTCGGGCATCGGCGGCGGCGGGTACTTCGTCTACTACGACGCCCGCTCCCGCACCGTGCACACCATCGACGGCCGCGAGACCGCGCCCCGCTCGGCCACCTCGTCCCTGTTCCTGGAGAACGGCAAGCCCCTGCCGTTCCCGGACGCGGTGACCAGCGGGCTCGGCGTCGGCACCCCCGGCACCCCCGCCACCTGGGACGCGGCCCTTCACGCCTGGGGCTCCAAGCCGCTGAGCAAGCTCCTGCGGCCCGCCGAGCGGCTCGCGCGCGACGGCTTCACCGTCGACGAGACCTTCCGCCAGCAGACCGCCGACAACCAGGCACGGTTCGCCGACTTCCCCGACACCGCGAAGCTGTTCCTGCCCGGCGGCCGGCTCCCGGTGGTCGGCTCGACGCTGAAGAACCCCGATCTCGCCCGCACCTACGAGGAGCTGGGGCGCTCCGGGGCCGACGCCCTCTACCGCGGCGAGCTGGGCCGCGACGTCGTCCGGACGGTCCGCAAGCCCCCCGTGGCGCCCGGCTCCGGCCGAAACGCGCGTCCCGGCGACCTCACCATGAAGGACCTGCGGTCGTACGCGGTCAAGCACCAGGCCCCGACGAAGGTGGGCTACCGGGGCCTGGACGTCTACGGCATGGCGCCCTCGTCCTCGGGCGGCACCACGGTCGGCGAGGCGCTCAACATCCTGGAGCGCACCGATCTGTCGAAGGCGTCCGAGACCCAGTATCTGCACCGCTACATCGAGGCGAGCCGGGTGGCGTTCGCGGACCGGGGCCGCTGGGTGGGCGACCCGGCCTTCGAGGACGTCCCCACCAAGGGGCTGCTCTCCCAGCGGTTCGCGGACGCACGGGCCTGTCTGATCAGCGACAGCAAGGCGCTGACCAGCCCGCTCGCGCCCGGCGACCCGCGCCGTCCGGCGCCGTGCGCCGCCTTTGGCCAGGCCTCGCCCACCCCGTACGAGGGGGAGAACACCACGCATCTGACGGTGGCCGACAAGTGGGGCAACATCGTCTCGTACACGCTCACCATCGAGCAGACCGGCGGCAGCGGCATCACGGTGCCCGGCCGGGGCTTCCTGCTCAACAACGAGCTGACGGACTTCTCGTTCGCCCCGGCGAGCCCGGCCGTCCACGACCCGAACCTGCCCGGCCCGGGCAAGCGGCCGCGCTCCTCCATGTCTCCGACGATCGTGCTCGACGGGCACGGCCGTCCGGTCATGGCGCTCGGCTCGCCGGGCGGCGCGACCATCATCACCACGGTGCTCCAGTCGCTCGTCGGACACCTGGACCGGGGTCTGCCGCTGGTCGACGCCATCGCCGCCCCGCGCGCCAGCCAGCGCAACGCGGTGAAGACGGAGCTGGAGCCCGAGCTCTACAACAGTCCGCTGCGGGCCCGGCTGGAGGCGCTGGGGCAGGCGTTCTCGCTCAACCCGGTGATCGGCGCGGCGACCGGTGTGGAACGCCTCGACGACGGCCGCTGGGTGGCGGCGGCCGAGAAGGTCCGGCGTGGCGGCGGCTCCGCGATGGTGGTGCGCCCGGCCGGGTGACACTTCGTCAGGACCCGTCCGCCGGGCGGGTGAAGCGGGCGCGGCCCTCGTCCCTCACGGGACGGGGGCCGCGTTTCATTTTATGTGACCGGCGTTGACGCGCGCATGCAAGGAGTTCGGCTGGTCCGCGTCGGACAAGGCAACGCTCCTGACAGAAGGGTCCCCACGTGCGTACGCGAACGCTCGCCCTCGCCGCCGCCTCCGGCGCGGCCCTGATCGCCACCGCGGCCCTGCCCGCCACCGCCTCGGACGCGCCCCGCACGGCCGGCGCCCCCATCCGCACCGACGAGGGCGCGGTGACCCGTACCGCGGAGGGCGCGGTGACCGCGGCCGACCTGCTCGCCAAGGTGACGTCCTGCTCGCAGGTCTCCCGCGGCAGGTACCGGACCGACAGCCACACCTCCGCGACGGTCCCGGTCTGCGGAAAGAACGGGGCGGTCTTCTGGAAGGCCGACCTCGACATCGACTGCGACGGCCAGACAACCGCCGCCTGCAACCGCGCCACCGACCCCTGGTTCCACCGCGACACCGCCTTCCACCAGTCCAACGGCCAACCGCTGAACGCCGAGAAGCTGCCGTACGTCGTCGTGCCCGCCCCCAGCCGGATCTGGAACTACGCCTCGGCGGGGATGAGGGGCGGGAGCGTGGTCGCCGTCATCTACCGCGACAAGGTCGAGTACGCCGTGGTCGGCGACACCGGCCCCGCCAGGATCATCGGGGAGGCCTCCTACGCCACCGCCGAGGCGCTCGGGATGAACCCCGACCCGGCCACCGGCGGCGCCGAGTCCGGCGTGACGTACATCCTCTTCAAGGACTCGCGGGCCGAGCCGATCGAGAGCCACAGTGCGGCGGTCTCGCTCGGGGACGAGCTGGCCCGGCGGTTCATCGCCGCCAACTGACGAACGGGACCGGTCGAAGGGGCCGTCCGCCTCGCGGCGGGCGGCCCGCTCGTACGGCTCGGGGCGGGCGCTACTTCGGCGGGCACACCTTCCACGAGAAGTGGTAGGTGGTCGTGATGCTCGCGTCGGTGGAGTCCATCGTGATGAAGCTGGTGGTGTTGGCCGTGTCGGAGGTGCCGGCTCCGGCCCGCAGCTCGGTGTTGATGTTCAGATAGCGCTCCTCCCCGCAGGGCTTGTAGACGAGGGCGGCGACGTCCGTGGTGTCGTTGGTCTGCCAGTCGTCGGCGAACGGGCCCGTGAACGGGTGCGTGATATAGGCCGTCTGCGACATGCCCTGGAAGTAGTAGTTGGCCCGCTCCTGCGCGGTGGCGCCCTTCTCCAGGTGGGCGAAGCCCCGGTAGTCGGCCGAGGCGACCGCGTAGGTGAAGCCCTGCGGGACGTGGACGTTCAGCGCGAGCTGGCAGTTCTTTCTCAGGTCGGTCGGCTGGGCACCCTTGCCGACCTGGGCCAGATAGGCGCTGTACGTGACGGTGAACGCGGTGTTGTCGGGGGAGACCGCGACGGCCGCGGTGCCCGCGGGGCAGCCCGAGCCGTTGACGGTCACCAGGTCGATCACGATCTTGTCGGGCGGCGGGGTGCCCCAGCCGGGGGTGTGGCCGGACGTGCTGAGCGGGGCGGCCAGCAGGACGGCCGATGCGCCGCCGATGGCCAGTGCGTTGAACATGACGCTCCCTTCGGTCATGTCGCCAGCCCGCTTCTCCTGTGGGGGGTTGGCGGGTCCATGACAGCAGAACGCCACGTTCCGGGACAGGTACGGACCAGCCACGGTGGGCCCCCGGCGGGGCGGTTTCCCTGGCCCGTTCCGGGCGCCCGCTTCCGGCCGCGGGCGCCCGGAACGGGAGCGTCCCGTGATCCGCTCAGAGGCGTGTGAGGACGCGCGGGCCCTTCTCCGTCACCGCCACCGTGTGCTCCGCGTGGGCGGCCCGGGCGCCGGTCACCGACCGCAGGGTCCAGCCGTCGGGCGCCGGGTAGTAGTCGTCCGTGCCGTCCGCGATCAGCATCGGCTCGATCGCCAGCACCATGCCGTGCCGCAGCGTCATGCCCCGTCCCCGGCGGCCCTCGTTGGGGACGCCCGGGTCCTCGTGCATCTCACGGCCGATGCCGTGGCCGCCGAAGCCGTCCGGGATGCCGTAGCCGGCGCCCCGGCACACCGTGCCGATCGCGTGCGCGATGTCGCCGATGCGGTTGCCGACGACCGCCGCGGCGATGCCCGCCTCCAGCGCCTCGTACGCCGTGGAGATCAGCCGGACGTCCTCGGTCCGCGCCCGGCCGACCGTGAAGCTGATCGCCGAGTCCCCGGCCCAGCCGTCCAGGACCGCTCCGAAGTCGACGCTGACCAGGTCGCCGTCGCGCAGCCGGTAGCCGTCCGGGACGCCGTGCACGATCGCGTCGTTGACGGAGACGCAGGCGACCGCCGGGAACGGGACCGGCGCGAACTCGGGGTGATAGCCGAGGAAGGGCGAGGACGCGCCCTCGGCCCGCAGCACCTCGTGGGCCGCCGTGTCGAGGTCCAGCAGGCTGACGCCGACGCCCGCCGCGTCCCGGGCCGCGGCGAGCGCCCGGGCGACCACCCGCCCGGCCTCGCGCATCGCGTCCATCTGTGTGTCCGTCTTGATCTTCACCATTCCAATTACTATACCGGTCGGGCGGAGTGCGTCGGACGAACCTCGCGAGGGCGGCCGCGCGGATTCCGTACAGGCCTACGCACGGCCGCCGGCAGTTGACGGGGCGTCAGAGCGCTTCCAGGACGGTCGCGTTGGCGAGCCCTCCCGCCTCGCACATGGTCTGGAGGGCGTAGCGCGCCCCGCGCTGCCGCATCGTGTGCACCAGTGTGGTCATCAGCCGGGTGCCGCTGGCGCCCAGCGGATGGCCGAGCGCGATCGCGCCGCCGTGCACGTTGACCCTGGCGAGATCGGCGCCGGTCTCCTGCTGCCAGGCGAGCACCACGCTGGCGAAGGCCTCGTTCACCTCGAAGAGGTCGATGTCGGCGAGGCCGAGGCCCGCCCTGCGCAGCACCTTCTCGGTGGCGGGGATGACGCCAGTGAGCATCAGTACCGGGTCCGAGCCGGTCACCGCGAAGCTGTGCAGCCGGGCGAGCGGGCGCAGCCCGAGCCGGGCGGCGGTCTCGCCGGAGGTGATCAGTACGGCCGACGCGCCGTCGTTGGTGGGGCTGCTGTTGCCGGCCGTCACCGACCAGTCGATCTGCGGGAAGCGCTCGGCGAAGCGCGGATCCACGAACGACGGCTTCAGCCCGGCCAGGATCTCCGGGGTCGTCGCGGGGCGCACCGACTCGTCCCGCGTGAGCCCGGCGATCGGCGCCGTCTCGGCGTCGAACAGCCCGGCGTCCCAGGCCGCGGCCGCCTTCTGGTGCGAGGAGGTGGCGAACTCGTCCATCCGCTGCCGCCCGATCGACCACTTCGCCGCGATCAGCTCGGCGCTGATGCCCTGGGGGACGAGGCCCTCGGGGAAGCGGGCGGCCACACCGGGACCGAACGGGTCCTTGCCGGCGGGCACGTTCGACCACATCGGCACCCGGCTCATCGACTCGACCCCGCAGGCCACGACCAGGTCGTACGCCCCCGACAGCACGCCCTGGGCGGCGAAGTGGACGGCCTGCTGCGAGGAGCCGCACTGGCGGTCCACGGTGGTGGCGGGGACGCTGTCCGGGAACCCGGCGGAGAGCCAGGCGTACCGGGTGGTGTTCATGGCCTGCTCGCCGACCTGGTCGACGGTGCCGCCGATCACGTCGTCCACCAGTGCCGGGTCGACACCGCTGCGCTCGACGAGGGCGCGCAGGGTGTGGGCGAGCAGGTCGACGGGATGCGTCGCGGAGAGCGCCCCGCCGGGCTTCCCCCTTCCCATCGGCGTACGGATGGCTTCCACGATCACGGCGTCACGCATCGCGTGCTCCTCGGGCTCGGTCTGCTCGCATGCTGCTCGGGTCCCCCGTGCTACCCACGGGTAGGTTGGGAAACTGGATTCACTGTAACTCTGCGGGTTGGAAAATCCAATGCACTGCCGTTCCTGGCTTACCGTGGAGCCATGACGACATCGCAGAAGAACTCCCGGCCCTGCTCGATCGCCGACGCGCTGGCGGTCGTGGGGGAGAAGTACGCGCTGCTCGTCCTGCGCGAGGTCTTCTTCGGTGTGCACCGCTTCGACGCGATCGCCCGCAACGTGGGCGCCCCGCGCGACATCCTCACCGCCCGGCTGCGCAGGCTGGTGGACGCGGGGGTCCTGGAGAAGGTGCTGTACAACGAGCGGCCCGCGCGGTACGAGTACCGGGCCACCGAGGCGGGGCAGGAGCTGCGGCCGGTGCTGCTGACGCTGATGCGGTGGGGCGACCGGCACCTCGCGGACGTGCCGCCCACGGTGTGGCAGCACACGTGCGGGGCCGACCTGGATCCGGTGATCGCGTGCCGGTCCTGCGGCGAGGAGGTGCGCCGGCGGGATGTGACGCCGCGGTTCCAGGTGGAGGGGTGGGGGGCTGAGGGGGCGGTGGGGGGGTGACCCCTGGTCCGTGTGCGGGTCCTCGGCGGTCCGGCCTGGCGCGTGTGCGGGTCTGTGGCGGTCCCGGCCTGGCCCCGCTGTGGGTCTTCGGCGGTCCGGGGCCGGTGCGTGTCCGTCCGGGGGCTGGGCCGGGTCGGACCGTGTCGGTCGGGGCCTGGTCCGTGCCGGGTCGCGTCGGACTAGACTCGGGCTCATGGTCCGCACCCCCCTCACCCCCGAAGAGCGCGAGCGCGGCGAGCGACTGGGCAAGTTGCTGCGGGCCGCGCGGGGCGGGCGCAGTATGAGCGAGGTCGCCGCGGCGGCCGGGCTCTCCCCGGAGACCCTGCGGAAGATCGAGACCGGGCGGGCTCCGACACCGGCCTTCTTCACCGTGGCCGCGCTGGCGACCGTGCTGGGGCTTTCGCTCGACGAGGTCGCCGGCAGTTGCAGCCTGCTGCCCGCGTGACCCGCCTTCGCGGGAGCGTTGGCCTGCCGGGTGCGTGGGGTTGCCCGGTGCTCGTCGTTCTGGTGCGGGTCGTCTTCGGCTGGTCGCGCAGTTCCCCGCGCCCCTGAGAGGTATGTGGGCCGGTCCGGTGATCTGACCGCGGGTGCCCTCTGGCGGCTCGCGCAGTTCCCCGCACCCCCAAGGGGCGTGGGAAACTGCGCGACCACCCCCACCGAGCGGCACCCGACACATCAGCCCGCTCCACCCACCCCCTCGGCCATCACCTCGGCGTAACACGGGCGCGATACGGCGGGTATCGAATGCCCGAGGACCGTGGGGGTTCAGTCGGCGGGTGGGGGATCGTGCGATGACGGCCAATCAACTCCCGGTCACATGAAGGCGTTCGGTGCATGGGCCGGAGGGTGGCCCTGCGGGGCAGGGCGAGGACTGCCACCGGCTGCTGTTGCCAGGGCGTGAGCCGGCCCGCCGCGCGCTTGCCGGCCGCCGCCGACGCGGTCTCCGAGGGGCGCGGACGGGACGTCGTCCATGCCTTCCGCGTGGCCGGAATGGCAACAGAACGTTGAAATCCCGGGATTGAGCGCTGGGTGCACCTGGGCAGAGTCCGTACCTATGGACAACGACGCCCATATGCCCCGGTCCCGGCCGCCGCCCCGCGCGCCCCGGCCGCACCAGCCGCGCGCCGCCGCGTTCTTCGACGTCGAGGGCACGCTCCTGGCACTGCCCGAGCTGCCCCCGGCGGGCCCAGACCCACCGCTCGGCCGCCTCTGGCACGCGCCGGTCCTCGCCGCCCTGCACCACCACAGCGCCCGGGGCCACCTGGTGGTCCTGGTGACGCCGTCGCCCGCCGGGGCCGTCGCGCGGGTCGCCCGCGAAGTGGGGGCCGACGCGGTGCTCTGCGCCCGGCCGCGCGCCCCGATGACCGGCCAGGGCAAGGGGTACGCGGCCCGTGCCCTGCTGCGCGAACACGCCCTGCTCGCCGCCGACTGCTACGCGTACGCCGACGAGGCGGCCGATCTGCCGCTGCTCGCCGAGGTGGGCCACCCGGTGGTCGTCGGTGACGACCCGGTGCTGCTGAGGCACGCCCGGCGGGGCACCTGGGCGCGGCTGCCCGGCCCCGTACCGAGGGAAATGTGATCGACTTCGTGGCGTGACGGCGATGGTCTTGCCACGGTGCGTGACGGGCTTTACGGTCTCTCCACACGCAATCTACGCGTGTCGACGCCTGGCTGACGGCTCGTCTAAGGAGCAGCTCATGGCCACTGTTGTCCGCGCCGCACTGGTCCAGGCCAGTTGGACCGGCGATACCGAATCCATGATCGCCAAACATGAGGAACACGCCCGCGAGGCCGCCCGGCGGGGTGCGAAGATCATCGGTTTCCAGGAGGTCTTCAACGCCCCGTACTTCTGCCAGGTGCAGGAGCCCGAGCACTACCGGTGGGCCGAGCAGGTGCCGGACGGGCCGACCGTCCAGCGGATGCGGGAGCTCGCCCGGGAGACCGGGATGGTGATCGTCGTCCCGGTCTTCGAGATCGAGGACTCCGGTTTCTACTACAACACCGCGGCCGTGATCGACGCCGACGGCAGCTACCTCGGCAAGTACCGCAAGCACCACATTCCCCAGGTGAAGGGGTTCTGGGAGAAGTACTACTTCAAACCGGGCAACCTGGGATGGCCGGTCTTCGACACCGCCGTGGGCAAGGTCGGCGTCTACATCTGCTACGACCGCCACTTCCCGGAAGGATGGCGGCAGTTGGGCCTCAACGGCGCCCAGCTCGTCTACAACCCCTCCGCCACCTCGCGCGGACTCTCTGCCCATCTGTGGCAGCTCGAACAGCCCGCGTCGGCCGTCGCCAACGAGTACTTCGTCGCCGCGATCAACCGGGTCGGCCGCGAGGAGTACGGCGACAACGACTTCTACGGCACCAGCTACTTCGTGGATCCGCGCGGCCAGTTCGTCGGGGAGACCGCGAGCGACAAGGAGGAGGAACTCCTCGTCCGCGACCTCGACTTCGGCCTCATCGACGACGTGCGCCGGCAGTGGGCGTTCTACCGCGACCGCCGGCCCGACGCCTACGAAGGGCTGGTGAAGCCGTGACCTCGCTCTTCGACCGCCACCGCGCGGTCATGCCCGAGTGGCTCGCGCTCTACTACCGGCACCCGGTCGAGCTCACCCACGGCGAGGGCCGGTACGTCTGGGACTCCGCGGGCAACCGCTACCTCGACTTCTTCGGCGGCATCCTCACCACGATGACCGCGCACGCCCTGCCCGAGGTCACCAAGGCCGTCTCCGAGCAGGCCGGGCGGATCATCCACTCCTCCACGCTCTACCTCAACCGCCCGATGGTCGAGCTCGCCGAGCGGATCGCCCAGCTCTCCGGCATCCCGGACGCCCGGGTCTTCTTCACCACCTCCGGCACCGAGGCGAACGACACGGCCCTGCTGCTCGCCACCGCCCACCGAGGCTCCAACCAGATCCTGGCGATGCGCAACAGCTACCACGGCCGCTCGTTCAGCGCGGTCGGCATCACCGGCAATCACTCCTGGTCACCGACGAGCCTGTCGCCCCTGCAGACGCTGTACGTGCACGGCGGGGTGCGCACCCGGGGTCCCTACGCCGAGTTGAGTGACCGTCAGTTCATCAACGCCTGCGTGGCCGACCTCGAAGACCTCCTCGGCCACACGCGCGACGTGGCGGCCCTCATCGCCGAGCCGATCCAGGGCGTCGGCGGCTTCACCTCGCCCCCCGACGGGCTCTACGCCGCTTTCCGTGAGGTCCTCGACCGGCACGGCATCCTGTGGATCAGCGACGAGGTGCAGACCGGCTGGGGCCGTACGGGCGAGCACTTCTGGGGCTGGCAGGCACACGCCCAGAACGGCCCGCCGGACATCCTCACCTTCGCCAAGGGCATCGGCAACGGCATGTCGATCGGCGGGGTGGTCGCGAGCGCCCGGATCATGAACTGCCTGGACGCCAACTCCATCTCGACCTTCGGCGGCTCCCCGGTCACCATGGCGGCCGGCCTCGCCAACCTGTCGTATCTGCTCGAACACGACCTCCAGGGCAACGCGCGCCGCGTCGGCGGTCTGCTCATCGAGCGGCTGCGGGCCGTCGCCGCCCAGCTCCCCCTCGTCCGCGAGGTGCGCGGCCGGGGCCTGATGGCGGGCATCGAGCTGGTCAGGCCGGGCACCGACGAGGCCCACCCGGAGGCCGCGGCGGCCGTCCTGGAAGCGGCCCGCGAGGGTGGCCTGCTCATCGGCAAGGGCGGCGGCCACAGCACCAGCGTGCTGCGCCTGGCCCCACCGCTGTCCCTGACGGTCGCGGAGGCGGAAGAGGGCGCGGCGATCCTGGAACAGGCGCTGCGAAGGGCATAGCGATAGCGCCGGCCCGTACGAGATGTCTCGGCCCCGACTGCCCAGGGGCGCGGGGACTGCGCACCCAGCCCACGACGGCCCGCGGACGAAGAACAAGGGACCACCCATGAGTACCCGCACACTGATCCGCGGCGGCCTGGTGATCACCGCCGCCGACGAGATCCACGCCGACGTCCTCATCGAGGACGGCCGCATCGCCGCCCTGGCCGCCCACGGCTCCAGCGCGGCACAGAGCTGGAGCGCCGAGCGGACGATCGACGCGACGGACAAGTACGTCATCCCCGGCGGCGTCGACGCCCACACCCATATGGAGCTCCCCTTCGGCGGGACCTTCGCCTCCGACACCTTCGAGACCGGGACCCGGGCCGCTGCCTGGGGCGGCACCACCACCATCGTGGACTTCGCCGTGCAGTCGCCGGGCCGAGCCCTGCGCGAGGGCCTGGACGCCTGGTACGCCAAGGCCGACGGCCAGTGCGCCATCGACTACGCCTTCCACATGATCCTCTCCGATGTGAACGAGCACTCGCTCAAGGAGATGGACCTCCTGGTGGAGGAGGGCATCACCTCCTTCAAGCTGTTCATGGCGTACCCGGGCGTCTTCTACAGCGACGACGGCCAGATCCTGCGCGCGATGCAGCGCTCCGCCTCCAACGGCGGGCTGATCATGATGCACGCCGAGAACGGCATCGCCATCGACGTCCTCGTCGAGCAGGCGCTCGCCGCCGGACGCACCGACCCGCGCTACCACGGCGAGGTGCGCCGCGCCCTGCTCGAAGCCGAGGCCACCCACCGCGCCATCCAGCTGGCCCGGGTCGCCGGGGCGCCGCTGTACGTGGTGCACGTGTCGGCCGAGGAGGCGGTCGCGGAGCTGGCCGCCGCCCGGGACAAGGGACTTCCGGTCTTCGGCGAGACCTGTCCGCAGTACCTGTTCCTGTCCACCGACAACCTGGCCGAGCCCGGCTTCGAGGGCGCCAAGTACGTCTGCTCGACGCCACTGCGGCCCAGGGAGCACCAGGCCGCGCTCTGGCGGGGGCTGCGCACCAACGACCTCCAGGTGGTCTCCACCGACCATTGCCCGTTCTGCTTCGTGGGGCAGAAGGAGCTCGGCCGCGGCGACTTCTCCAAGATTCCCAACGGGCTGCCGGGCGTGGAGAACCGGATGGACCTGCTCCACCAGGCCGTGCTCGACGGCCACCTCTCCCGCCGACGCTGGATCGAGATCGCCTGCGCCAGTCCCGCGCGGATGTTCGGGCTCTACCCGAAGAAGGGCACCATCGCGCCGGGCGCCGACGCCGACGTGGTGATCTACGACCCGCACGCCGAGCAGACCCTCTCCGCCGAGACCCACCACATGAACGTGGACTACTCGGCGTACGAGGGGCGCCGGATCACCGGCCGCGTCGAGACGGTCCTCTCGCGCGGCGAACTCGTCCTGCACGAGCGCCGGTTCACCGGACGCGCCGGACACGGCGTCTACACCCCGCGGGCCACCACCCAGTACCTCGGCTAGTCACCTGGAGCAGCACCCCATGGACTTCGGACTCGTCCTGCAGACCGACCCGCCCGCCTCGACCGTCGTCGGCCTGATGCGCCGCGCCGAACGCAACGGCTTCCGCTACGGCTGGACCTTCGACTCGGCGGTGCTCTGGCAGGAGCCCTTCGTCATCTACAGCCGCATCCTGGAGCACACGCGGCAGTTGCGCGTCGGCCCGATGGTCACCAACCCGGGCACCAGGACCTGGGAGGTCACCGCCTCCACCTTCGCCACCCTCAACGAGATGTACGGCAACCGCACCGTCTGCGGCATCGGCCGCGGCGACTCCGCGATGCGCGTCGCCGGACGCAAGCCCAACACCCTGGCGCGCCTGGGCGAGGCCATCGACGTCATCCGCGACCTCGCCGAGGGCCGGGAGGCCGAGGTCGACGGGCAGCCGCTGAAGCTGCCCTGGGTCAGGGACGGCCGGCTGCCCGTCTGGATGGCGGCGTACGGGCCGAAGGCGCTGGCGCTGGCCGGGCAGAAGGCCGACGGCTTCATCCTCCAGCTCGCGGACCCGTTCCTGACGGAGTGGATGGTCAAGGCGGTCCGCACGGCTGCCGTGGAGGCCGGGCGCGACCCCGCGGCCGTGACCATCTGCGTGGCCGCCCCGGCGTACGTCGGCGACGACCTCGCCCACGCCCGCGAGCAGTGCCGCTGGTTCGGCGGCATGGTCGGCAACCACGTGGCGGACCTGGTGGAACGCTACGGCGAGCACTCCGGCCTGGTGCCGGACGCGCTCACCGACTACATCAAGGCGCGCCGGGGCTACGACTACAGCCACCACGGCCGCACCGACAACCCGGACACCGCGTTCGTCCCGGACGAGATCGTCGACCGCTTCTGCCTCCTGGGCCCCGTGGAGGCACACATCGAGAAGCTGAAGGCGCTGAGGGAGCTGGGCGTCGACCAGTTCGCCGTCTACGCGATGCACGACGCCCGGGAGACGGTCATCGACGCGTACGGGGAGCGGGTGATCCCGGCGCTGGGCTGAGCGGCCGGGGCGCCCCGGCCGCCGAGGGCCCGGGGCGCGACTGGTCCGTGCGGGGCCGAGAACGGCCGGCCGGGCGTGACGCCAGGAGTGCCTCCTAGGGCACCCGCGCCGTCCACTCCTCGCTGGAGAACTTCGTGTGCGCCAGCTCGCGGGCGCGGGACATCTCCTCGTCCGTGACGCTGCCCTCGGCCAGTCCGTACCGCCCCCGGAACGAGGCGACCATCCGCTCGATGACCGCCTCGCGGGGCAGGCCCGTCTGGCGGCGCAGCGGGTTGACGCGCTTCTTCGCGCTCTTGGTGCCCTTGTCCGAGAGCTTCTCGCGGCCGATGCGCAGCACGTCGAGCATCTTGTCGGCGTCGATGTCGTACGCCATCGTCACGTGGTGCAGGACCGCGCCGCCGTCCGCGACCACCCGCTTCTGCGCGGCGCCCGCGATCTTGCCGGCGTCCGTGGCGATGTCGTTGAGGGGCTGGTACCAGGCCTTCACCCCCATGTCGCCGAGCGCGCCGAGGACCCAGTCGTCCAGGTAGGCGTACGAGTCGGCGAAGGAGAGGCCGGAGACCAGGGCGTCGGGGACCGAGAGCGAGTACGTGATCGTGTTGCCCGGCTCGATGAACATCGCACCGCCGCCGGAGACCCGGCGCACCACCGTGATCCCGTGACGCTCGGCCCCTCCGGGGTCGACCTCGTTGCGCAGCGACTGGAAGCTGCCGATGACGACGGCGGGGGCGCCCCACTCCCACACGCGCAGCGTCGGCGGGCGGCGGCCGGCCGCGACCTCGGCGGTGATCACCTCGTCGAGCGCCATGTGCAGGGCGGGGGACTGCGGGCCGTCGTGGATCAGCTGCCAGTCGTAGTCCGTCCAGTCCGTCGCGTGCGCCAGCGCGCGGCGGACCGCGACACCGACGCCCTCCGACGTCAGGCCGTACATCGTCGTGCCCGGGGGCAGCGCCGCGTCGATCCGGGCCGCGAGCCCGGCGGCGTCCGTGTCGGCCGGAGCACCCTCCAGCGCGCCGTTGATGGCCTCGATCGCCTCGTCCGGCTCCAGGAAGAAGTCGCCCGCGACCCGCACACCGCGCAGGACCCCGTCCGCCACGTCCAGGTCCACCACCACGAGCTTGCCGCCGGGGACCTTGTACTCACCGTGCACCGCTGCTCCTCCATCCGTTCCGAGCGGGATCAACGTTACGGGCGGCCTCTGACATTCCGGCGCGGGCCCCTCTAACCTGCGAGGGTGTTCACCACCCGGCCCACCCTCCAGGGCACCTTCGGCATGGTGTCCTCCACCCACTGGCTGGCCTCCCAGTGCGCCATGGCGGTCCTGGAGGACGGCGGGAACGCCTTCGACGCCGCCGTGGCCGCGGGCTTCGTCCTCCAGGTCGTCGAGCCGCACCTCAACGGCCCGGCGGGCGAGGTGCCGATCCTGCTCGCGCCCGCCGGCGGCCCGGTACGCGTGCTCTGCGGCCAGGGGACCGCGCCCGCCGGGGCCACCGCCGCCCACTACCGCGCGCTCGGCCTGGACCTGGTGCCCGGCACCGGGCCGCTGGCCGCCGCCGTGCCCGGCGCCTTCGACGCCTGGATGCTCCTGTTGCGCGACCACGGCACCAGAACGCTTCCCGACGTACTGAAGTACGCCATCGGCTACGCGGAGGACGGCCACCCGCCCGTGGAGCGGATCGGGCAGAGCGTGGAGAGCGTGCGCGCGCTCTTCGAGAACGAGTGGCCGTCCTCGGCCGAGGTCTATCTGCCGGGCGGGTGCTCCCCGCGCCCCGGGCGGCTGCTGTACAACCCGGCCCTCGCCCGCACCTGGCGCCGTCTCCTGGCGGAGTCGGCCCCCACGCGCGCGTCCGCGACCGGGGACGCGCGCGTGCGCCGGATAGAGACCGCCCGGCGGATCTGGCGCGAGGGGTTCGTCGCCCGGGCGCTGGTCGCGCAGGCCCGGCGCCCCACCCTGGACACCAGCGGCGAACGCCACACCGCCACGCTGACGGCGGCCGACCTCGCCGGATGGTCCGCGACGTACGAGGACCCGGTGACGTACGACTGGAACGGCTGGACCCTCTGCAAGCCGGGTGCCTGGAGCCAGGGCCCGGTCTTCCTCCAGCAACTGGCGCTGCTGCCGGAGGAGTTGCCGCCGTACGGGTCCGCCGAGTACCTCCACCTCCTCGTCGAGGGGTGCAAGCTCGCCATGGCCGACCGGGAGGCCTGGTACGGGGACGCGGACGAGGTGGCGTTGGCCGAACTGCTCTCGGACGACTACAACGCGGCCCGGCGCGCGCTCGTCGGCGCGAGGGCCTCGTACGAACTGCGGCCCGGCAGCCCCGGCGGACGCCCGCCCCGGATCGCCCGCGAGGCTCTGCGCGCGCGGGAGCCCGCGACCCGCGCGGTGGGCTCGGGCGAGCCCACCGTGGGCCCGGACGGCGCCACCCGGGGCGACACCTGCCACCTGGACGTGGTCGACCGCTGGGGGAACATGGTCGCCGCGACGCCCAGCGGCGGCTGGCTCCAGTCCAACCCGGTCGTCCCCGAACTCGGCTTCCCGCTCGGCACCCGGCTGCAGATGGCCTGGCTGGAGGAGGGGCTGCCGAACACCCTGACGCCCCGGCGCCGCCCCCGTACGACGCTGTCGCCCACCCTGGCGCTGCGCGACGGCGTACCGGTGCTGGCGTTCGGCACGCCCGGCGGGGACCAGCAGGACCAGTGGCAGCTGCACTTCTTCCTCGCCGTCGCCCTAGGCGCCGCCGAGCGCGGCGGCCCCGGCCTCCAGAGCGCGATCGACGCGCCGAACTGGCACAACGACGCCTTCCCGAGCTCCTTCCACCCCCGGGCCACCCGGCCCGGCAGCGTCACGGTCGAGGCGCGTTTTCCCGGGGACGTGGTGGCGGGGCTGCGGCGGCGCGGGCACCGGGTCACGGTCGGCGGTGCCTGGTCGGAGGGGCGGCTGTGCGCGGTCGCCCGCGACCCGGAGAGCGCCGTCCTGTCCGCCGCCGCGAACCCGCGCGGGATGCAGGGGTACGCGGTGGGGCGGTGACCCGGCGCGATCCGGCGGCTTCACCTCGATGACGCCCGGAGCCGGGGCCGTGTTCGCCGGTTGTCAGTGGGGCGTGTTTTGCTGGACGCATGATCGAAGGGTTGCTCGCAGAGTTTCTGGAAGAACGGTCGTCCGACGTCGAGGAGGCGGTCCGCAAGGCGGCGGCCGTCGAGATCATGCCGCGCTTCCGTCAGCTCGCCGCGCACGAGGTCCTGGAGAAGAGCGGTCCGCACGACCTGGTGACGGTCGCCGACCGGCGCGCCGAGGAGTTCCTCACCGAGGCCCTGCCCGCGCTGCTGCCCGGATCGGTCGTCGTCGGCGAGGAGGCCGTCGCGGCCGACCCGTCGTCGTACGACGCGCTGGGCGGCGACGCGCCGGTGTGGATCGTCGACCCCGTGGACGGGACCCGCCAGTTCGTGCGCGGCGAGGAGGGCTTCTGCACCCTGGTGGCGCTCGCGCACCGGGGCGAGGTGCTGGCCTCGTGGACGTACGCGGCGGCGCTCGACCTCATGGCGGTCGCGGTCCGCGGCCGGGGCGCCACCGTCAACGGCGAGGCGATACGGTCCGGGGCGCCCGCCCCCGGCGCGGTGATCGACATCGCCACCTCCCACCCGGACTACACGACGCCGGACCAGAAGCACGCGCTCCTGGCCCTGCGCACCGACGGCGTCCGCCCCCGCCCCTGCGGCTCGGCCGGGCTCGAATATTTGGCTGTCGCGCGCGGCGAGCTGGACGCCATCGCGTTCTCCTGGGAGCTCGCCTGGGACCACGCGGCGGGTCTGCTCCTGGTGGCCGAGGCGGGCGGCGCGCACACCACCCTGACGGGGCAGCCGTACCGGATCACCGGGGGCAACGCACTGCCGTTCACGGCCGCCCGGGACGCGGCGACGGCCGAGCGGGTGCGGAGGCTGCTGGCGGGGGAATGACCGGGCGCCCGGTCCCCCGGACACCGCCGCCGCCCGGGGCCGCCGTCCCGGCCGCCACCGCACCCGCCCCGCCCCGGACCGGACCGCCGCCGGTCCGGAATATGCTGGGTGTCCTGGCCACAAGGGCGTGAGGAGTCCAAGGTGCCGTCGATGCTCGATGCCGTCGTCGTGGGGGCGGGGCCCAATGGACTGACCGCCGCGGTCGAACTGGCCAGGCGCGGCCTGTCCGTCGAGGTCTTCGAGGCCAAGGACACCGTCGGGGGCGGTGCCAGGACCGAGGAGCTCACCCTCCCCGGCTTCCGCCACGACCCGTGTTCCGCCGTGCACCCGCTGGGCATCGGCTCCCCGGCTTTCCGCGGCATGCCGCTCGACCGGTACGGGCTGGAGTGGCTCCACCCCGAACTGCCCATGGCGCACCCCTTCGACGACGGCACCGCGGCCGTGCTCGCCCGCTCGGTCTCCGAGACCGCCGCCTCGTTCGGGCCGCGCGACGCGGGCACGTACCGCCGCCTCGTGGCGCCCTACCTCGGCAAGTGGGACGTCCTGGTGCGCGACTTCATGTCGCTGCCGCTGACCGCCCTGCCCCGCGACCCGATCGGCCTGGCCCGCTTCGGCCTCGACGGCCTCCCGCCGTACGCGTGGACGATGCGCCGCTTCCGGGACGACCGGGCGCGCGCGCTGCTGGCCGGGCTCGTCGGCCATGTCATCGCCCCGCTGAACGGGCTGGCGACCTCGGCCGTCGGCCTGGTCTTCGCGCTCGCCGCGCACGAGAACGGCTGGCCGCTGCCGCGCGGCGGCTCGCAGTCGATCTCGGACGCGCTCGCCGCGTACCTGCGTGACCTGGGCGGCTCGGTCCACACCGGCTTCGAGGTCAAGCGCCTCGACGACCTGCCGCCCGCGCGCGCGTACGTCTTCGACACCTCGCCCACGGCGCTCGCCCGGATCGCGGGGCTGGGGCGGGCGTACGAGGGGTACCGGTACGGCGCCGGGGTCTTCAAGATCGATTACGCGCTCGACGGGCCCGTGCCGTGGACCGCGGCGGAGCCGCGCCGGGCCGGGACCGTGCAGATCGGGCCGTCCAGCCGGGAGATCGGCGCCGCGCTGAGCGAGGCGTCCGGGGGCACCGCGCCCCGGACGCCGTTCCTCATCACCGCCCAGCCCAGCCTCGTCGACCCGTCGCGGGCCCCCGGGGGCAAGCATGTGTTCTGGGCGTACGGACACGTGCCGAACGGGTGGGACGGCGACCTCACGGACGCCGTCGAGCGGCAGATCGAACGGTTCGCGCCGGGCTTCCGCGACCGGGTGCTGGCGCGGGCCACGGCCGGGCCGCCGCAGCTCGCGGCGCACAACGCCAACTACGTGGGCGGCGACATCGCCTGCGGGGCGGCGCGGGGGCTGCAACTGCTGCTGCGGCCCACGCTGTCGCTGTTCCCGTACGCGACCCGGCACCCGTCGGTGTTCCTGTGCTCCTCCGCCACGCCGCCCGGGCCGGGCGTCCACGGGATGTCCGGGCACAACGCGGCGAAGGCCGTGTGGCGGGCGCTGCGTAAGGCGGACGCGAAGTGACGGGTTCGGGCGCCGTGTCGATCGTGCTGGTCCGGGGGGACATCACCGAGCAGAGCGTGGACGCGATCGTGAACGCGGCGAACTCGTCGCTCCTGGGCGGGGGAGGGGTGGACGGGGCCATCCACCGGCGGGGCGGCCCGGAGATCCTCGCCGCTTGCCGACGGCTGCGGGCCTCCCAGTACGGCAAGGGCCTGCCGACCGGGCGGGCCGTGGCCACGACGGCGGGACGGCTAGACGCCCGGTGGGTGATCCACACGGTGGGGCCGGTGTGGCAGCGGGACGAGGACCGCTCCGAGCTGCTGGCCTCCTGCTACCGCGAATCGCTGAGACTGGCCGGGGAGTTGGGCGCCCGGACCGTGGCGTTCCCGGCGATCTCCACGGGGGTGTACCGGTGGCCGCTGGAGGACGCGGCACGGGTGGCGCTGCGGACGGTCCGCGAGGTGGTGGCGGCGGGGGAGGCCGGGGCCGTGGAGGAGGTGCGGTTCGTGTTGTTCGACGAGGCGGCGTATGGGGCGTTCGCGGGGTAGCGCTCCGCGGGGGGTGAGGTTGTCTGTCTGCGGGTTAGCGGGGGTTGCTCGCGCCGTTCCCCGTCCCCGCGGGGCGCTTCGCTGGGGGTGGGGTGGGGTGGCTTTCGGGTGCGGGCCGGTGGGGGCTGGTCGCGCAGTTCCCCGCGCCCCTTGGGGGTTGGGGTGGTTCGGGGTTGGTTGGGTTCGTGGGGGCTTGGCTGTTTGTCTGCGGGCCGGTGGGGGTTGCTCGCGCAGTTCCCCGCGCCCCTTGGGGGGTTGGGGTGGGCCGGGATGATTGGCTCGTGGGGACGTGGCTGTTGGGCCGTGGAGCGGCCTGGGTCCCCGCGCCCGGCAGGACAGGACGTACAGCGGCCCCGTCCCCCTCAGGGGCGCGGGGAACTGCGCGACCGGCTCATGACCGGCCCGGAGACGAGTCTCGCCGTCAGGCCTGTCCCCCTGAGGGGCGCGGGGAACTGCGCGACCAGCTCCCACCGGGCCCGCAGACAAACAACCACGTCTCGGCGGAGCGCCCACGGGGACCCGCGTGGCGAGACCGCGCCCGGCCGCAGCGGGAACCTCGCCGTCAGGCCCGTCCCCCTCAGGGGCGCGGGGAACTGCGCGCCCAGCCCCCACCGGGCCCGCAGACAAACAACCACACCCCAGCGAAGCGCCCCGCAGGGGACCGCGCGGCCGGCTCGTCACCGGCCCACCGGCCCACCGGCGAACCCCCAGGTCCATGTCGGATTCCTGCCAGCACCGCACCCCCACCTCCCCGATGCTTGAGGCATGAATCCCGCCCCCGCCCCCGCCGCCCCGGCGGCAACCGCCGCCATGTACACCGATGCCGAGCGCTGCGTGCGGGCCGTTCAGTCGAAGGACGCCCGGTTCGACGGGTGGTTCTTCACCGCCGTCCTCACCACTCGTATCTACTGCCGCCCCAGCTGCCCCGTCGTGCCGCCGAAGGTCGAGAACATGACCTTCTATCCGAGCGCCGCCGCCTGCCAGCAGGCCGGGTTCCGGGCCTGCAAGCGGTGCCGGCCGGACACCACCCCCGGGTCCCCGGAGTGGAACGTCCGGGCCGACTCCGTCGCCCGGGCCATGCGGCTGATCCGGGACGGCGTCGTCGACCGGGAGGGCGTCTCCGGGCTCGCCGCGCGGCTCGGGTACAGCGCCCGCCAGATCGAGCGCCAGCTGCGCGCCGAGCTCGGCGCCGGGCCGCTCGCCCTGGCCCGCGCCCAGCGGGCCCAGACCGCCCGGATCCTCATCGAGACCACCGGCCTGCCGATGGCCGACGTCGCCTTCGCGGCGGGCTTCGCCTCGGTGCGCACCTTCAACGACACCGTCCGCGAGGTCTTCGCGCTCGCCCCCACCGAGCTGCGCGCCCGCGCCGCGCGCGGCACCGCCCGCCAGGCCCCCGGCTCGATCGCCCTGCGGCTTCCGTACCGCGCCCCCCTCAACCCGGACAACCTCTTCGGACACCTGGCGGCGACGGCGGTCCCGGGCGTGGAGGAGTGGCGGGCCGGCGCGTACCGCCGCACGCTGTCCCTCCCGTACGGGCACGGCATCGTCGAACTCACCCCCGGCCCCGACCACATCGGCTGTCTGCTCTCGCTCACCGATCTGCGCGACCTCACCATCGCCATCAGCCGCTGCCGCTGGATGCTCGACCTGGACGCCGATCCGGTCGCCGTCGACGACCGGCTGCGCTCCGATCCGCTGCTCGCCCCGCTGGTCGACAAGGCTCCCGGACGCCGGGTGCCGCGTACCGTCGACGTGGCGGAGTTCGCCGTACGGGCCGTGCTCGGCCAGCAGGTCTCCACCGCCGCCGCCCGCACCCACGCGGCCCGCCTGGTGGCCGCGCACGGCGAGCCAGTGGAGGACCCGGCGGGCGGGCTCAGCCATCTGTTCCCGTCCCCGCGGGCGCTGGCCGGTCTCGACCCGGAGTCCCTCGCCCTGCCGCGCAGCCGCCGCACCACCCTGACCACGCTGGTGGCGGGCCTGGCCGACGGCAGTCTCGCGCTGGGTGTCGACACCGACTGGGACCGGGCCCGGGCCCAGCTCCTCAAGCTGCCGGGGTTCGGCCCCTGGACCGTCGAGGTGATCGCGATGCGGGCGCTCGGAGACCCGGACGCCTTCCTCCCCTCCGACCTCGGCGTGCGCCGCGCGGCCCGCTCGCTCGGCCTGCCGTCCTCGCCCGCCGCGCTCACCGCGAGCGCCGCCGCCTGGCGCCCCTGGCGGGCCTACGCCGTCCAGTACCTCTGGGCAACCGACGACCACCCCATCAACCACCTCCCCGTATGAGGACGTCCACGATGACCACCACCCACACCGTCACCGACAGCCCCTACGGGCCGCTCACCCTCGTCGCCGAGGACGGCGTCCTCAGCCGCCTCTACATGGAGAACCAGCGTCACCGCCCGGCCCAGGAGACCTTCGGCGAGCCCGACGACGGCGGCCCCTTCCCCGAGGTCGTCCGCCAGCTCGACGCGTACTTCGCGGGCGAACTCACCGCGTTCGACCTGGAGCTCGACCTGCGCGGCACCGACTTCCAGCGCGCGGTGTGGGACGAGCTGCGCCGCATCCCGTACGGCGAGACGCGCAGTTACGGCCAACTCGCCCGGGCACTCGGCAGACCCGGCGCCTCCCGCGCCGTGGGCCTGGCCAACGGCAGGAACCCGGTGGGCATCATTGTCCCCTGCCACCGCGTGATCGGCTCCGGCGGC
Source organism: Streptomyces sp. NPDC026377 (assembly GCF_055567715.1). Taxonomy (NCBI): domain Bacteria; kingdom Bacillati; phylum Actinomycetota; class Actinomycetes; order Kitasatosporales; family Streptomycetaceae; genus Streptomyces; species Streptomyces sp. NPDC026377. The sequence goes on along the minus strand of NZ_JBVHPV010000009.1, from coordinate 53,172 downwards.
GGCCTGACGGGGTACGGCGGCGGCCTCGACCGCAAGCAGCGACTGCTCGCCTTCGAGAAGGGGGCACCCGAGGACGCCCTGTTCTGAGGGCCACCGGCGGAGCCCGCCGGCCGCGTCCGACGGGCGTCCCCCCCCGGCCGACCCGCCCGGCAGATCGTCGTCCGGAGCCGTCGGGGGCACGCCGACGGGCGCGAGTTCGACTCTGACCCGCGCCCCGACGGTGAGATCGGGGGCCGGGTCGCCGGGGCCGCGAGGCGGGCCGCCGGGGTCGGAAATTGATCGATCGATCCGTGCCGATGGCGGCCCGCTATGGCGCGCCATATGGAGGTTTCGTGGGGCGGCACGCCGTCCCGCCGTGCGTGACGCCTATGGGCAGGCGTGCGCGCGGCGGATAGGGTCGGCAGCGGCGCGACTGCCTGTTCGATAGCAAGGGATTAGCAAGGTGACGGACGGAGCAGTTTTGGAGACCGCGCGCGTGCTGGTGGCGGCGGACAAGTTCAAGGGCTCGCTCACGGCCGTACAGGTCGCGGAGCGGGTGACGGCCGGGCTGCGGCGGGTCGTCCCCGATCTGGAGGTGGAGACCCTGCCGGTCGCCGACGGCGGCGACGGCACGGTCGCGGCTGCGGTGGCGGCCGGGTTCGCCCGCCGCGAGGTCCGGGTCACCGGCCCGCTGGGTACCCCGGTCACCGCGGCCTTCGCGGTACGGGACGGGGTGGCCGTGGTGGAGATGGCGGAGGCGTCCGGCCTCCAGCACCTCCCCGAGGGCGTCTTCGCCCCGCTGACCGCCACCACATACGGCTCGGGCGAGCTGCTGCTGGCCGCGCTGGACGCGGGAGCGCGCACCATCGTGTTCGGGGTGGGCGGCAGCGCCACCACGGACGGCGGGGCGGGCATGCTCGCGGCGCTCGGCGCGCGTTTCCTTGACGCGGCGGGCGAGCCCGTGGCGCCCGGCGGCGGCCCGCTGGCGACGCTGGCGACGGCCGACCTCTCGGACCTCGACCCCCGTTTCGCCTCGGTCGACCTGGTCCTGGCCAGCGATGTGGACAACCCGCTGACCGGGCCCAAGGGCGCGCCCGCGGTGTACGGCCCGCAGAAGGGCGCCACGTCCGAGGACGTGGCGACGCTGGACGCGGCGCTCGGCCACTTCGCCGAGGTCCTGGAGGCGTCCCTGGGCGCCCGCGCGGCCGAGGCGGCGCTCGCCCCGGGCGCGGGGGCCGCGGGCGGCATCGGCTACGGGGCGCTGGTGGCCCTGGGGGCCACGTTCCGGCCGGGCATCGAGGTCATGCTCGACGTCCTGGGCTTCGCCCCGGCCCTCGACCGGGCCACGCTGGTGATCACGGGTGAGGGTTCGCTGGACGAGCAGACCCTGCACGGCAAGGCGCCGGCGGGGGTGGCGGCGGCGGCCCGGGCGGCGGGCGTGGAGGTCGTCGCGGTCTGCGGCCGTCTTGCCCTGCCCCCGGAGGCCCTCGGCAGGGCCGGTATCCGCCGCGCGTACGCCCTGACGGACCTGGAGCCGGACCCGGCGCGGTGCATGGCGGAGGCGGGGCCGCTGCTGGAACGCAGCGCGGAGCGCCTGGCCAGGGACTTCCTGACCTGACCGTCCGCGGCCGGGTGCGCCGGGTTGCCCGGGGGCGCGGGGAATCGCGCGCTCAGCCACGTACGGTCTGCTGTCGAAGAGGGGTGTTCGTCCTTCCGCGGCCCGTGGTGGGTCGCTCGCGCAGTTCCCCGCGCCCCTGGGCAGCTGGGGGTGCCGGGGGCTGTGGGCGCAGCCCTGCATGGCCTGCTGCGGCGGAGGTGCGTTCGTACGGCTGCGGGTCCGTCGTGGCCGGTCGCGCAGTTCCCCGCGCCCCTGGCAGACCGTGGCCGAGCCGACTTCTCCGGCTGCGGCCGGGTCCCCAGGGGGCGCGGGGAACCGCGCGCTCAGCCCTCCACGGGCCGCAGGCGAAGGGATCAGGGGCGCGGGGAACTGCGCGACCGGCCCACCACCGGCCCGCGGACGAAGACCGGCACGACAAAGGGCCCCGGACCGGAAAATCGGTCCAGGGCCCTCGCACCGCGCCGCCAGGCGCTACGGCTGCGCCGCCCGCGCCTCGCGGCGGTTGTCGCGGATCGAGTTCACCCGGCGGGCCGTGGCGAACAGCGGAATCACCGCGCCCAGCACGACCTGCAGCGCGCAGCCCGTCTGGAGCAGCAGCTGACCGCCCGGCGCGTCGAACGCCCACGCCGCCAGCAGCCCCATCGCCCCCACGATCCAGCTGAGCATCGCCACCGCGAGGATCCCCCGCGGCTTGGGGTACTCCACCCGGCTGACCATCAGCCACGCCACCCCTATGACGGCGAGCAGCGTCGGCACGAACGGCAGCTCCAGCAGCACGATCGAGACGACGGTCAGCGCGCCGAAGGGGCTCGGCATGCCCTGGAACATGCCGTCCTTCATCGTCACGCACGAGAACCGCGCGAGTCTGAGCACCACCGCCAGCAGCACGGTGATCGCCGCCACGGCCGCGACGCGCTGGTGGGCGTCGTCGGCGACCATGCCGTACACCAGGACGAAGTACGCCGGTGCGAGCCCGAAGCTGATCAGGTCCGAGAGGTTGTCCAGCTCGGCGCCCATCGGCGAGCTCCGCAGCTTCCGCGCGACCAGGCCGTCGCAGAGGTCGAAGATCGCCGCGAGCAGCATCAGGATCACGGCGGTCGCGGCGGAGTGCCGCGCCATGCCGGTCTCGGCGCTGCCCGACAGGTGCGGGATGAGGATTCCGGTGGTGGTGAAGTACACCGCCATGAACCCGCAGGTCGCGTTGCCGAGCGTGAGGGTGTCCGCTATCGACAGCCGCAGGGAGAGAGGCATCTCCTCCGCGTCGTCGCCGGCGTCCGTGCCCGGCACCCAGTCGGTCTGGGTGTCAGGATCAATCACGGTCAATTCGAGTCACCCCCGCAGTGGTCTTCTGGCCGACCTCGACAGCGACCTCGACCCCCTCCGGAAGGTAGATGTCGACGCGGGAGCCGAACCGGATGAGACCGATGCGCTCGCCCTGCGCCACCTTGGTGCCCTGGGGGATGTAAGGGACGATCCGCCGCGCCACAGCACCCGCGATCTGCACCATCTCGATGTCACCGAGCTCGGTGTCGAAGTGCCAGACAACGCGCTCGTTGTTCTCGCTCTCCTTGTTGAACGCCGGAACGAACCCGCCGGGCACGTGCTCGACGGACGTCACCGTGCCCGCCAGGGGCGCGCGGTTGACGTGGACGTTCAGCGGGCTCATGAAGATCGCGACGCGGGTGCGTCCGTCCTTCCACGGCATGATGCTCTGCACCACACCGTCGGCGGGGGAGATGACCCGCCCGGATGCGATCTCGCGCTCGGGGTCGCGGAAGAACCACAGCATGCCCGCCGCGAGCGCGGTGGCGGGTACGGCCACGGCCTTGGCGGCGCCGGAGCGGCGCGCGCGGGCGAGGCTGAGGGCTGCGGTGGCGACGGTCGGCAGAAGCCACGGCGATGCTCCGCGAGCAAGACGTCCCTGGAGGAAACCGTCGCGAGATGCAGAGGTTTGGCTGTGGGGCATGGATGACCTTCGTAGCGGATGATGCCGCGCTGGCAAGTGGGGGACGGCGGCTGGTTTACCAGCGATGCTATCGGTTGCGAGCCGCAACTGGGAAAGCCACAAGCCCAGTCGGTCGGCCGGAAGCCCTCGGGCGGTGCCTACAGGGTGTGATCTTCTTCGCGGCCGAACCGACCTAAAAGCGACAATCAACCCTGGAATCGGTACTCTTCGAGAAGCCGACGTCCAATGATCATTTTTTGGATCTCGGCGGTACCTTCACCGATGAGCAGCATCGGCGCCTCGCGGTACAGGCGCTCGATCTCGTACTCCTTGGAGAAGCCGTAACCACCGTGGATACGGAAGGCGTCCTCCACGACCTCCTTGCAGTATTCGGAGGCGAGGTACTTCGCCATCCCTGCTTCCAGGTCGTTTCGTTCCCCGGAGTCCTTTTTGCGTGCCGCGTTGACCATCATGGCATGAGCGGCCTCCACCTTGGTAGCCATCTCCGCCAGCTTGAACTGAATCGCCTGGTGCTGGGCGATCGCCTTGCCGAAAGTGTGACGTTGCTGGGCATACGAGACACCCAGCTCAAAGGCACGCTGAGCGACGCCGCAGCCACGCGCCGCGACGTTCACACGGCCCACCTCGACGCCGTCCATCATTTGGTAAAACCCTCGGCCGGTGACCCCACCGAGGACGCGATTGGCCGGAATGCGCAGTCCGTCCATGATGAGTTCGGTCGTGTCGACGCCCTTGTAACCCATCTTGTCGATCTTGCCGGGGATGGTGAGGCCCGGACGGACCTCACCGAAGCCGGGCTCCTTCTCCACCAGGAAGGTCGTCATCGACTTGTGGGGCGCGGTGCCCTCGGGGTGTCCTTCGTCACTTCGGCACAGAACGGCCACCAGCGACGACGTTCCGCCGTTGGTGAGCCACATCTTCTGGCCGTTCAGGACGTACTCGTCGCCGTCCCTGACGCCCTTGGACGTGATCGCCGACACATCCGAGCCGAGCGCGGGCTCGGACATCGAGAACGCGCCGCGCACCTCGCCGAGCGCCATCCGGGGCAGGAAGGTGTCCTTCTGCTCCTGGGTGCCGTGCTGCTTGAGCATGTACGCCACGATGAAGTGCGTGTTGATGATGCCGGAGACCGACATCCAGCCACGCGCTATCTCCTCGACGCACAGGGCGTACGTCAGGAGCGACTCGCCCAGGCCGCCGTACTCCTCGGGGATCATCAGCCCGAACAGGCCGAGCTCCTTGAGGCCCTCGACGATCTGCGTGGGGTACTCGTCCTTGTGCTCCAGCTGGGTCGCGACCGGAATGATCTCCTTGTCGACGAAGTCCCGGACGGTGGCCAGGATTTCCTGCTGGACGTCGGTCAGACCGGCGGTCTGCGCGAGACGGGCCATGGTTACTTCTCCTGCGACTTGAGCTGGGGGCGGCCGGGCTGCTCGCCGCCGCGCTCCTTGATGTACGTCTCGGTGGGGACCATCACCTTGCGGCGGAACACGCAGACGAGGGTGCCGTCCTGCTTGTAGCCCTTGGTCTCCACGTAAACGATCCCGCGGTCCGACTTGGACTTCGAGGGCGTCTTGTCGAGGACCGTCGTCTCGCCGTAGATCGTGTCGCCGTGGAAGGTCGGCGCCACGTGCCGCAGCGACTCGATCTCCAGGTTGGCGATGGCCTTCCCGGACACGTCCGGGACGCTCATGCCGAGCAGCAGCGAGTAGATGTAGTTGCCCACCACCACGTTCTTGCCGAAGTCGGTGGTGTTCTCGGCGTAGTTGGCGTCCATGTGGAGCGGGTGGTGGTTCATGGTGAGCAGACAGAACAGATGATCGTCGTACTCGGTCACCGTCTTGCCGGGCCAGTGCTTGTACACGTCCCCGACGGTGAACTCTTCGTAGGTGCGGCCGAACTGCATGGGGTTACGCCTCCGGGATCTCGAACTTCGACGTGCGCTGCATACCGGCCGCCCGGCCCTTGCCCGAGATGACCAGCGCCATCTTGCGGCTGGCCTCGTCGATCATCTCGTCGCCGAGCATCGCCGAGCCCTTCTTGCCGCCGGCCTCGGAGGTGAAGTACTCGTACGCGTCGAGGATGAGCTCGGCGTGGTCGTAGTCCTCCTGGGAGGGCGAGAAGACCTCGTTGGCCGCCTCGACCTGGCCGGGGTGCAGCACCCACTTGCCGTCGAAGCCGAGGGCGGCGGCGCGCTGGGCGACCGCCTTGTAGCCGTCGATGTTCTTGATCTGGAGGTAGGGGCCGTCGATCGCCTGGAGGTTGTTGGCCCGCGCCGCCATCAGGATCTTCATCAGGATGAAGTGGTACGCGTCCGCCGGGTACCCGGGCGGCTGCTCGCCCACGACCAGCGACTTCATGTTGATGGAGGCCATGAAGTCGGCCGGGCCGAAGATGATCGTCTCGACCCGCTGGGAGGCCTGGGCGATGGCGTTGACGTTGTTGAGGCCCTGGGCGTTCTCGATCTGAGCCTCGATGCCGATCTTGCCGACCTCGAAGCCCATCGTCTTCTCGATCTGCGTGAGCAGCAGGTCGAGCGCCACGATCTGCTGGGCGTCCTGGACCTTCGGCAGCATGATGCAGTCGAGGTTGTGCCCCGCGCCCTCGACGACGGTGACGACGTCGCGGTACGTCCACTCGGTCGTCCAGTCGTTCACCCGGACCACCCGGGTCTTGCCGGTCCAGTCACCCTCGTTCAGGAACTTCACGATGGTGTGCCGGGCCTCCGGCTTGGCGAGCGGCGCACAGGCGTCCTCCAGGTCCAGGAAGACCTGGTCGGCGGGGAGGCCCTGCGCCTTCTCCAGGAAGCGCGGGTTCGAGCCGGGGACGGCGAGGCACGAACGGCGCGGGCGGAGACGGTTGACGGTCATGCGGGGACCTCCAGAGGGTCGAGCTTGTTCGCTTTCCGGATCTCGTCGACGATACGGCCGATGATCTCCGTGATACCGAAGTCCTTCGGGGTGAACACGGCGGCCACACCCGCCGTGCACAGCTCCTCGGCGTCCGCCGGCGGGATGATCCCACCGACGATCACCGGGATGTCGGGCGCGCCGGCCTCGCGCAGCCGGGCCAGCACGTCCGGGACCAGCTCGGAGTGCGAGCCGGAGAGGATCGACAGGCCCACGCAGTGCACATCCTCCGCCAGGGCGGCGTCGACGATCTGCTCGGGGGTGAGCCGGATCCCCTGGTAGACCACCTCGAAGCCGGCGTCACGCGCGCGTACGGCGATCTGCTCGGCTCCGTTGGAGTGACCGTCCAGGCCCGGCTTGCCCACCAGCAGGCGCAGCCGGCCCGAGCCGAGCTCGTCGGCCGTACGGGTCACCTTCTCGCGCACCAGTGCCAGCGGCGTGCCCGCCTCGGCGGTGACGGCGACGGGCGCCGAGGAGACGCCGGTCGGCGCCCGGAACTCGCCGAAGACGTCCCGCAGCGCCCAGGACCACTCGCCCGTGGTGACGCCCGCGCGGACGCACTCCAGGGTCGCGGTCATCAGGTTCTCCGACCCGGCGGCGGCCTTCTTCAGGGCCGCCAGCGCCTCCGAGGCCCGGGCCTCGTCCCGGTTGTCGCGCCACTCGTGGAGCGCCGCGACCACCCGCGCCTCGTTCGCCGGGTCCACCGTCATGATCGCGGTGTCCAGGTCGGAGGTGAGCGGGCTCGGCTCGGTCGACTCGTAGCAGTTGACGCCGATGATCTTCTCGTCGCCGGCCTCGATCCGGGCCCGGCGCTCGGCGTGCGAGGAGACCAGCTGCGACTTCAGGTAGCCGGACTCGACGGCCGCCATCGCGCCGCCCATCTGCTGGATGCGCTCGATCTCCGCCAGGCACTCCTCGACCAGCGAGCCGACCTTGGCCTCGATGACGTGCGACCCGGCGAAGATGTCCTCGTACTCCAGCAGGTCGCTCTCGTGCGCGAGGACCTGCTGGATACGGAGCGACCACTGCTGGTCCCAGGGGCGCGGCAGACCGAGCGCCTCGTTCCAGGCGGGGAGCTGGACGGCCCGGGCCCGGGCGTCCTTCGACAGCGTCACGGCCAGCATCTCCAGGACGATCCGCTGGACGTTGTTCTCCGGCTGCGCCTCGGTCAGCCCGAGGGAGTTGACCTGGACGCCGTAGCGGAAGCGGCGCTGCTTGGCGTCCTCGATGCCGTACCGCTCCCGCGTGACCTTGTCCCAGATGCGGCCGAACGCCCGCATCTTGCACATCTCCTCGACGAAGCGGACGCCCGCGTTCACGAAGAACGAGATCCGGGCCACCACCTCACCCCTGCGGTCCTCGGGCACCTGACCGGAGGCGAACACCGCGTCGAGCACGGCGATCGCCGTCGACATCGCGTAGCTGATCTCCTGAACCGGGGTGGCCCCCGCCTCCTGGAGGTGGTAGCTGCAGATGTTGATCGGGTTCCACTTGGGGATGTGGTTGACCGTGTAGGTGATCATGTCGGTGGTCAGCCGCAGCGACGGACCGGGCGGGAAGACGTGCGTCCCGCGCGACAGGTACTCCTTCACGATGTCGTTCTGCGTCGTGCCCTGCAGCCGGGTGACATCGGCGCCCTGCTCCTCGGCGACCACCTGGTACATGGCCAGCAGCCACATCGCCGTGGCGTTGATGGTCATCGAGGTGTTCATCTGCTCCAGGGGGATGTCCTGGAACAGCCGCCGCATGTCACCGAGATGGGACACCGGGACCCCGACCCGGCCCACCTCGCCGCGGGCGAGGATGTGGTCCGGGTCGTAGCCGGTCTGCGTCGGAAGGTCGAAGGCGACCGACAGACCGGTCTGACCCTTGGCGAGGTTGCGCCGGTAGAGCTCGTTGGACGCCTCGGCGGTCGAGTGACCGGCGTACGTCCGCATGAGCCAGGGCCGGTCCTTGTGACGCTCAGTCATGTGTCGCTCCGTACTCAGATGTTGCGGAAGCGGTTGATGGCGTCGAGGTGCTTGGCGCGCAGTTCGTGGTCGCGGACGCCCAGGCCCTCGCGCGGGGCGAGCGCGAGGACGCCGACCTTGCCCTGGTGGAGGTTGCGGTGGACGTCGTAGGCGGCCTGACCGGTCTCCTCCAGGCTGTAGACCTTGGAGAGGGTGGGGTGGATCTTGCCCTTGGCGATGAGGCGGTTGGCCTCCCACGCCTCGCGGTAGTTGGCGAAGTGCGAGCCGATGATGCGCTTCAGCGACATCCACAGGTAGCGGTTGTCGTACTCGTGCATGTAGCCCGAGGTGGAGGCGCAGGTGGTGATGGTGCCGCCCTTGCGGGTGACGTAGACGCTGGCGCCGAAGGTCTCGCGGCCGGGGTGCTCGAAGACGATGTCGATGTCCTCGCCGCCGGTCAGCTCGCGGATGCGCTTGCCGAAGCGCTTCCACTCCTTGGGGTCCTGGGTGTGCTCGTCCTTCCAGAACTTGTAGCCCTCGGCGTTGCGGTCGATGACCGCCTCGGCGCCCATGGCGCGGCAGATGTCGGCCTTCTCGGGGCTGGAGACGACGCAGATGGGGTTGGCGCCGCCCGCGAGGGCGAACTGGGTGGCGTAGGAGCCGAGGCCGCCGCTGGCGCCCCAGATCAGGACGTTGTCGCCCTGCTTCATGCCGGCGCCGTTGCGGGAGACGAGCTGGCGGTAGGCGGTGGAGTTCACCAGACCGGGGGAGGCGGCCTCCTCCCAGCTGAGGTGGTCGGGCTTCGGCATGAGCTGGTTGGACTTGACCAGCGCGATCTCGGCGAGGCCGCCGAAGTTCGTCTCGAAGCCCCAGATGCGCTGCTCGGGGTCGAGCATCGTGTCGTTGTGGCCGTCCGAGGACTCCAGCTCGACGGAGAGGCAGTGCGCGACGACCTCGTCACCGGGCTTCCAGGCGTTGACGCCGGGCCCGGTGCGCAGGACGACGCCCGCCAGGTCCGAGCCGATGACGTGGTACGGCAGGTCGTGGCGCTTGGTGAGCTCGCTGAGCCTGCCGTAGCGCTCCAGGAAGCTGAACGTCGACACCGGCTCGAAGATCGAGGTCCACACCGAGTTGTAGTTGACCGAGGAGGCCATGACGGCCACCAGGGCCTCACCCGGGCCGAGTTCGGGGACCGGCACCTCGTCGAGGTGGAGCGACTTGCGCGGGTCCTTGTCCCGGGTGGTGAGCCCGGCGAACATCTCCGTCTCGTCCTTGTGCACGGTGATCGCACGGTACGACTCGGGGATGGGCAGAGCCGCGATGTCGGCGGCGGTGCTGTCCTGCGACTGAATCGCGTCCAGGATTTCCTTCACGGTGTTGCCTCCGGCGAAGCGCGTTGGGAACGCTGAGGGGACTGCTGCTGTGGAGGTGTGCCGTCGGTTCGGCGGTACTACGGGATCGGCGGCGCCTGGTGGGCGCGGGAGGGTGCCTGTGACGCAGGCGTCCGGGCGCGCTCGCTGGGGAAGCTTGCGGGGACAGCCGGCGTACGAGAGGTCTCTGCACGCCGGCCGCCCGGACAACATCAACGTATGGCACCCCGTGCCAGTCGGCAAGACACTGCGTGCCAACAATTTCTCTCAATTGCGTAATGACCTGCACCGATGAGCGATGATCGATCGAACATTGCCCTGGAAACGCGGAAGGCCCGCCCCCGAAGAGGGGCGGGCCTTCACTTTTCGGACAGGTCAGCGCTGCCGGAGCGCCTTCTTGATCGAGTGCATGATCTCGTCCAGCGGCGCGTCCGTACGCGCCACCGCGACCAGCACCTCGTCACTGGTGGAGACCGAGGCGGCGGCGGCCTTCGGCTTCGCGGTGCGCCCCGCCCCGATCCCGGAGCCGAAGGTGTCCCGGACGATTGCGAAGGCGTGGTCGAGCTGGGCCTCCACGTCGCCCTGGCCGCCGGCCCGCAGCCAGCGCCGCAGCACATGGTTGTGGGCGGTGACGACCGCGGAGGCCGCCACCTCCGCGAGCAGCGGGTCGTCGTTGCCGGCGTGGTGGTCGTGCTCGTCGAAGTGGCCCAGCAGATAACGCGTGAACAGCCGCTCGTAGCGGGCCACCGAGGCGATCTCGGCCTCCCGCAGGGTGGGCACCTCGCGGGTCAGCTTGTAGCGGGCCACCGAGACCGCGGGGGAGGAGGCGTACATCTTCATGACCTCCTTGATCCCCCGGCACACCGTGTCCAGCGGATGCTCGTGCGGGGGAGCGGCGTTGAGCACCGCCTCGGCCCGCACCAGGGTGTCGTCGTGGTCGGGGAAGATCGCCTCTTCCTTGGAGCGGAAGTGGCGGAAGAAGGTGCGCCGGGCCACCCCGGCGCGGGCCGCGATCTCGTCGACCGTGGTGGCCTCGTACCCCTTGGCCGAGAAGAGCTCCATCGCCGCCGCCGCCAGCTCACGGCGCATTTTGAGCCGCTGGGCGGCCGCACGGCTGCCGGCGGCACTTTCCGGGGCGTCGGGCGCGGCGGACGCTCGGGTCGGCCGTTTCGAGGAGGCAGCGGGCTGGGGCATGGACCGAACGTACTGCATATGCGCGGGAAGTCGCGCTCGCGGGGGCGGACCGCCCAAGGGATCGAGCAGCCCGCCCCAGCCCTCCCCCGACGGGTTGCCGGGGGAGCCCCACGGCTCAGCGCCGGGCATACTCGCGGAATCCACGGCCCGTCTTGCGGCCCAGGCAGCCGGCCGCCACCAGGTGCTCCAGGAGCGGGGCGGGCGCCAGGCCCGGGTCGCGGAACTCGGCGTGCAGCACCTTCTCGATGGCCAGGGACACGTCGAGCCCGACCACGTCGAGGAGTTCGAACGGGCCCATCGGATAGCCGCCGCCGAGGCGCATCGCCGCGTCGATGTCGTCCAGCGAGGCGTAGTGCTCCTGAACCATCTTGATCGCGTTGTTGAGGTACGGGAAGAGGAGCGCGTTCACGATGAACCCGGCCCGGTCCCCGCAGTCCACCGGGTGCTTGCGGATCTTCGCGGTGACCTCGCGGACGGTGGCGTGCACCTCGTCGGAGGTCAGGACCGTACGGACCACCTCGACCAGCTTCATCGCGGGGGCGGGGTTGAAGAAGTGCATCCCGATGACGTCCTGCGGGCGCGTGGTGGCACGGGCGCAGGCGACGACCGGCAGCGAGGAGGTGGTCGTGGCGAGCACCGCGCCCGGCTTGCAGATCTTGTCCAGGGACGCGAACAGCTGCTGCTTGACCCCCAGGTCCTCGGCGACCGCCTCCACCGCCAGGTCCACGTCGGCGAAGGCCTCCAGGGCGCCGGCCGGGGTGATGCGGGAGAGCGCCTCGTCGCGGGCCTGCGCCGTCATCCGCCCCTTGTCGACAGAGCGCAGGAGCGACTTGGCGATACGGGACTTGGCGGTCTCGGCCTTCTCCAGGCCGCGCGCGGCGAGCACCACGTCGTAACCGGCCTTGGCGAAGACCTCCGCGATGCCGGAGGCCATGGTCCCGGAACCGGCCACGCCGACCGAGCGGATCTCCCGCCCGCCGCCGGCACCGGCCGCGATCGTGGCGGGCGTCTGCGCGTCCGCCACCACCGTCGCGCTGCCCGGCGCCTCGTACGTGTAGAAGCCGCGGCCCGCCTTGCGGCCGGTCAGCCCCGCCTCGGCGAGGTGGCCGAGGACGGGCGCGGGGGCGTGCAGCCGGTCGTGCGAGTCGCTGTACATCGCCTCCAGGACCGTGCGGGCGGTGTCGATGCCGATCAGGTCGAGCAGTTCGAGCGGGCCCATCGGCAGTCCGCAGCCCAGCTTCATCGCGGCGTCGATGTCCTCGCGGGAGGCGTACTTCGACTCGTACATCGCGGCGGCCTGGTTGAGGTAGCCGAAGAGCAGCCCGTCGGCGACGAAGCCCGGGCGGTCGCCGACCGCGACCGGCTCCTTGCCGAGGTCCAGCGCGAGCCGGGTGACCGCCTCCACGGCCGGCGGCGCGGTCAGGACCGAGGAGACCACCTCGACCAGCTTCATCGCGGGCGCAGGGTTGAAGAAGTGCAGCCCCAGGACGCGCTCGGGGTGCGCGGACTCGGCGGCGAGCCGGGTGACGGAGAGGGCGTTGGTGCCCGTCGCCAGGATCGCGGTGGGGGCGACGATGGTGTCGAGCGCGGCGAACACCTGCTGCTTGAGCTCGTACGTCTCCGGCACGACCTCGATGACCAGCTGGGCGTCGGCCGCCGCCTGGAGATCGGTGAAGGTGCGGAACCGGGCGAGGACGTCGCGCCGCTCCTCCTCGGTGATGCGCTCGCGGGCGACGGCCCGGGCGGTGGACGCCTCCAGGGAGGCCACGGCCCGGCGGGCGGCCTGCTCGCTGATGTCGATGCCGATGACCTCGCGGCCCGCCCGGGCGAGCACGTCGGCGATGCCGGTGCCCATGGTGCCGAGACCGACCACGGCGACGGTGTTCAGGGGGGTGTCCATCACGGGACTCCAGGGTGAGTGACGACTGAGGAGAGGGCGCACGCGACCGGCATCCGGCTGTCGCGACGGCGTCGACGAGGACGCGGGTGCGCGGCATGGGCGCACGGCGTGCGGAGAGGTGTCGTGGTGGTGCTGGGGGCCGGCGGACCCGGTCCCGGGGCCACGCCGTGAAAACTGCCGAACCGACGAACACACTCGCGGTGGCTGCGTCACCAGGCCACCGGAGTTCGCGGGGGGTGCCCGCTCACATGAGGTTAACCGGTGAGTAACGAGCGCGCCATAGGGCGGGGATGACAACCCGATGTGATCTGGCTCGCCCTCACGTGCGACGTGCCGAGGACCGGCCCCCCACGTCCACCCACGGACCGCACGGGCCGAGCAAACGATGCCCCCGCACCCGTGACGCCCCAGGGGCGCGGGGAACGGCGCGGCCAGCCACAGCCGGCCCGCACGGCCCCGGCACCTTGGGGGCGCGGGGAAGTGCGCGCTCAGCCACAGCCGGCCCGCACGGGCCCGGCAACCCAGGGGCGCGGGGAACTGCGGGGAGCAACCCACCACGGTCCGCAGACGAAAGGGAGCCCAGGGGCGCGGGGAACGGCGCGACCGGGCACGCCCGCAGCCGAGTCCGGCCCGGAGCACTACGCTTCCCGCATGGACGAGGAGCTGCGGTCCCTCGCGGACCGGCTGCGGGGCGAGGCCAGGGCGTCGGACGCGGTGCCCGCGTACGAGCGACTGCTCTCGACCCGGGACCACGACGAACTCGCGGCCGTCCTCACCGAGCGCGAACGGCCCCTGTGGGCACGGGAGATCGCGGCCTTCCGGCTCGGCTGCGCGGGCGACCGGCGCGCCTTCGAGTCGCTGGTGCTGCTCCTCAACCACCGCGACCCCGAGCGCTGTGTCTCCGCGGCGCACGCCCTGGCCCGGCTCGGGGACCCGCGCACCGCCCGGGCCGCCACCGCGCTCGCCACCAACCAGCTGCGCACGGCGTACGCCCTGCACCCCGTGCGGCTGCTCACCGCGCTGCGCGCCCCCGAGTCCGTACCGGCGCTGATCACCACCCTGCGGCCGCTGCTCTCGCCCGACACCCCTTACTGGCGGGTGGCGCTGGCCTGTGTGGAGGGGCTGGGGGAGCTGGGCGACAAACGGGCGGTGGAGGTCCTGGAGGCGGCGCTGGCCCGCCCCCGCCTCGCCGCGGCCGCGGCCGTGGCACTCAGACGCATCGGGTGACGCGGCCCGGGGGACTCAGGGCGTACCGCGTGCGCCGAGACTCCCGACACCGCCTCCGCCGAGACCCCTGGCGTACCGCACCTCAGGCACCGCGGCCCCGTCCGCGACGAAGTCCTCCTCGGCGCCGTCGGGGACGAAGCCCGCGCGCTCGTAGAACCGCCGGGCCCGGTCGTTGGTTTTGACGACCCACAGCAGCAGCCGCGGACACCCGCCGGCGGCGGCGCGCTCGGTCAGCGCGGCGAGCAGCAGCCGCCCGGCGCCCGTGGACCAGTGGTCGGGGTGGACGTACAGCGCGTACACCTCTGCGTCGGCCGTCCTCGCGCCGCTCTCCTGCCGGTACGGACCGCAGCACCCCCAGCCGATCACCTCGCCCGCCCGCTCGGCCACCAGGTCGACCACCGAGCGGTCGCCCCGGGCCAGCTGCTCGCGGCGGCGCTCGGCGTCCCTCTCCACGCTGAGCGCGTCGAGGTACGTCCGCGGCACCAGGCCCCGGTAGGCCGTGCGCCAGCCCGCCACGCGGACGGCCGCGACCGCCTCGCAGTCGGCGGCGGTCATCTCCCGCACGCGAAGGCCGGCGCTCAACGGTCGGCGACCACGGCGAACGCCTCGATCTCCATCAGCAGTTCGGGGCGGAAGAGCGACACGACCTGGACCGCCGAGGCCGCCGGGAGCCGGCCGCTGTCGAGGTACCCCTCACGCGCCTCGCGGACCGCGGGCAGATACGCGATGTCGGTGACGAAGACGGTCAGCTTCACCACGTCCTCGAACGTCGCGCCCGCGGCCCGGAGGCAGCGGCGCAGGTTTTCGAAGACCTGCCGCGCCTGGGCGGCCGGGTCGCCCTCCCCGACCACGTCCCCCTTCTCGTCCAGGGCGCACTGGCCGGCTGTCGCGATGAACCGGCCGGTGCCCCACACCACATGGCTGTAGTTGACGCCGGGCGCCAGGCCGTCGGGGGTGGCGATGTGCGTGAGGGAAGTCATGCGTCCATCCTGAACCACCCCTCTGACAACGGGTCAACCGGTCCGCCCGGAACCGCAAACCGTTCAGAGGAGCGTGAGCTGTGTCGGACCGGCCCGCTCCGGCTCCGGCTCCCTGCGTTCCGGAATGCGCCGGGCCGCGCCCCGGTGCGCCGGGCCGATGCCGAACTCGGTGGCCAGTTCGTGCACCTGCCGGGTGATCCGGCGCTGGTACCACTTCGGCGCGTAGGCGCCCTCCGCGTACAGCCGCTCGTAGCGCCGCACCAGCTGGGGGTGGTGCTCGGCGAGCCACGCCATGTACCACTCGCGCGCCCCCGGCCGCAGATGCAGCACCAGCGGGGTCACCGAGGTGGCGCCGGAGGCGGCGATCGCGCGGACGGTGGCGCGCAGCTGGTCGGGGTGGTCCCCGAGGAAGGGGATCACCGGGGCCATCAGGACCCCGCAGCCGATGCCCGCCTCGGTCAGCGCCCGTACGACGTCGAGGCGGCGCTCGGGAGCGGGCGTGCCCGGCTCCACCGTGCGCCACAGGTCGTGGTCCACGAACCCCACGGAGACGGAGATGCCCACCCGGGTCACCTCCGCGGCCTGCTGGAGCAGCTCCAGGTCGCGCAGGATCAGCGTGCCCTTGGTGAGGATGGAGAACGGGTTGGCGTGGTCGCGCAGCGCCTCGATGATCCCCGGCATCAGCCGGTAGCGGCCCTCGGCACGCTGGTAGCAGTCGACGTTGGTGCCCATGGCGATGTGCGCGCCCTGCCACCGGCCGGAGGAGAGGTGGCGGCGCAGCAGCTCGGGCGCGTTGACCTTGACCACGATCTGCGAGTCGAAGCCGAGCCCGGTGTCGAGGTCCAGATAGCTGTGCGTCTTGCGGGCGAAGCAGTACACGCACGCGTGGGTGCAGCCCCGGTAGGGGTTGACGGTCCACTCGAACGGCATCCGGGACACCCCGGGCACCCGGTTGACGATCGACCGCGCGCGGACCTCGTGGAAGGTGATCCCGCGGAACTCGGGGGTGTCGAAGGTACGGGTGACCACCGCGTCCGCGTCGAACAGCGCGGCCGCGCGGCCCGCTCCGGGTGGCGCCGGATCATTTTCGGCCAGATTGTCCCAGCGCATATACGCCTCCTCGGGCCTCGTCCGTAGCACTGACCTCAGAATAGAACATCTGTTCCCATGATCGCAGCACCCCCGATTTTGGGGGCCCGTCCCCGAGGTGATTGGCTTTGCCCACCCCGAATCCGGGCGCACCCCCCGGATGTCACGAGTGCTGGAGGAAGAGCCATGGCGCAGGTCGAGGCCACCACGGAGCGGATCATCGCGGCGGACCCGGAGACGGTGTTCGACACCGTGGCCGACTACAAGGACAGCCGTCCGAAGCTCCTGTCCGAGCACTACAGCGAGTACCAGGTGCGCGAGGGCGGCGACGGTGAGGGCACCCTCGTCCACTGGAAGCTCCAGGCCACCAGCAAGCGCGTGCGCGACTGCCTGCTGGAGGTCTCCGAGCCGACCGAGGGGCAGTTGGTGGAGAAGGACCGCAACTCCTCCATGGTCACCACCTGGACCGTCACCCCGGCCGGTGAGGGCCGCTCCAAGGTCGTCGTCACCACCGTGTGGAACGGCGCGGGCGGCATCGGCGGCTTCTTCGAGAAGACCTTCGCCCCCAAGGGCCTCAACCGCATCCACGACACCGTGCTCGGCAAGCTCGCCGCCGAAGTCGAGAAGTAGGCGCCGGCCCGGGGCCGCCGCCGAGCACTCTCAGTCGCAGTCACCGGTTCGAGTGGTTTTCGCGGCGGCCCGGTGGTGCGCCCGCGCGCGCCGGGCCGTGTGAAACACGCTGATGGGGCGGTGGGCAGACGCCCCTTCAGGGCCAGTTGTGCGCCCGCGCACCCCTTCTCTTCCGCTTGCTCCCCATTAGCGCCCGATGCGCAGTATGTACGCCGCGCAGGCGAATCAGGCGCGACGAGGGGAGCAGACGTGGGTGGGATCACTCTGGTGAAGGACCCGGCGCGGGGCGGGCCTTCGGGGGAGCGGCGGCGGGCGCGGCGGGCCGCGCGGGGGTCCGGGCCGGAGTTCTCCGATGCGGCGCAGGCGGCCGTCGCGGCCGTTCCCGCATCGCCCGCCGGCCCCCCCGAGGGCGCCGAGGCCCCCGTGGCGCTCAGCGCGCGCCGGGTGCGGCTGGTCTTCGTCGGGCTGATGCTCACCATGCTGCTCGCGGCCCTCGACCAGATGATCGTCGCGACCGCACTGCCGAAGATCGTCGGTGATCTGCACGGCCTCGACAAGGTCTCCTGGGCCGTCACCTCCTATCTGCTGGCCTCCACCATCGGACTGCCGATCTACGGCAAACTCGGCGACCTCTTCGGCCGCAAACCGGTTTTCCAGTTCGCCATCGTCGTCTTCGTGATCGGCTCGGCGCTGGCCGGCTGGTCGCGGACCATGGAGGAGCTCATCGCCTTCCGCGCCGTCCAGGGCGTGGGCGGCGGCGGGCTCATGATCGGCGTGCAGGCCATCATCGCGGACATCGTGCCGCCCCGCAGGCGCGGCCGGTTCATGGGCCTGATCGGCGCCGTCTACGGGGTGGCCTCGGTGGCCGGACCCCTGCTCGGCGGGTTCTTCACCGACCACACCTCCTGGCGCTGGTGCTTCTACGTCAACGTCCCCTTCGGCCTGGTCACCCTCGCCGTCATCGCCGTCGTCCTCCATCTGCCCCGGCCCGCCGTCCGCCCGCGCCTCGACGTCCTCGGCTCGTTCCTGCTCATCGCCGCCTCGGCCTGCGTGGTGCTGCTGACCAGCTGGGGCGGGACGGAGTACGCCTGGGGCTCGCGCACCATCCTGGGGCTGGCCGCCGGAGCCCTCGGCACGACCCTGCTCTTCGTCGTGGCCGAGCACCACGCGCGCGAACCGGTCATCCCGCTGCGGCTCTTCCGTGACCCGGTCTTCACCATCTCCGGTCTGGTCGGCGCGGTCATCGGCGTCGCGCTCTTCGGCGCCGCCAGCTATCTGCCGACCTTCCTGCAGATGGTCGACGGCGCCACCGCCACCGAGTCCGGGCTGCTGGTCCTGCCCATGATGGGCGGCATCGTCGCCGCCTCGATCATCTCCGGCCACCTCATCAGCCGCACCGGCCGCTACAAGATCTACCCGGTCCTGGGCAGCGCGGCCGCAGCAGTCGGCATGGGGCTGCTCTCCCGGCTGGAGACGGACACCCCCCGGTTCGACTACAGCGTCTGGATGGCGGTCCTGGGCATCGGGATCGGCCTGGTCATGCCGGTGCTCGTCCTCGCCGTGCAGAACGCCGCCGACCCCGCCGACCTCGGCACCGCCACCAGCGCCAACAACTACTTCCGGCAGATCGGCGGCAGCGTGGGGGCCGCCGTCTTCGGCACTCTGTTCACCAACCGCCTCGCCCACTCCCTCACCGAGCAGTTCCCCGCGGGCACCCGCCTCCCCGACCCCGAGTCGATCACCCCGCAGCTGGTGCACTCCATGCCGCCCGCCCTGCGCGACGGCTACATCCGCGCCTACGCCGAGGCCATGCCGCGGATCTTCCTCTACCTGGTGCCGGTCCTGGCGCTCGGCCTCCTGCTCGCCTTCTTCCTCAAGGAGCAACCGCTGGTGTCCCAGAACGCCCCCGCCGTCGACGCGGCCACCGCCCCCTCCGTCGACGCGACCCCCGTTCCCCAGGCCCGTACGCCCCACGCCCCCGCCCACAGCGGCGTCCCGGTCTGCGGAATGGTGCAGCACAGCGACGGCACGACCGTGCCGCGCGCCGCGCTCACCCTCGTCGACGTGCGCGGACAGCAGGTCGGGCGCGGCGGGAGCGGCGAGGACGGGCGGTACGCGCTGAGCGTGCCGGGCGCCGGCAGCTACGTCCTGATCGCCTCGGCCGGAGGGCATCAGCCGCAGGCCGTCTCGGTGACCGTGGGGGAGCGGCCGGTCGAGCTCGACGTGGTCCTCGGCGGCGCCGGACGACTGGCCGGATCGGTGGTCACCGCCGACGGCACCCCGGTACGGGACGCGGCCGTCACCCTCACCGACGTACGCGGCGAGGTCGTCGCCACCACCCGCAGCGGGCGCGAAGGGGCTTATGTGATCAGTGAGTTGGTCGCGGGCGAGTACACCCTGGCCGCAAGCGCCCCGGCCTTCCGGCCCGCCGCCCTCCCCGTCAGCGTCCAGTCCTCGCGCGAGACCCGGCAGGACATCGAGCTCGCGGGCGGCGCCGTGCTGCGCGGCACGGTCAGGGCGAGCGGCGGACGGCCGGTCGAGGACGCGCGCGTGACGCTGCTGGACGCGGCCGGGAACGTGGTGGACACCCTCACCACCGGACCCGACGGCACCTTCCGCTTCGTCGACCTCTCCTCCGGCGAGTACACGGTGATCGCGGCCGGATATCCGCCGGTCGCCACGGTGCTTCAGGTCGCGGGCGGCGGACGCACCGAGCGGGACCTCCAACTGGGCCACGAGGACTGACTATTCTTCAACCAAATGCCCGGTACACGCGGGCGTGCGCCGTATTCCGGCGTTGCCCGGCGCGGGGACTTCGCATGGCCGTACGGTAGGTGGCACAGCCGCAGATCCTTGCGGCGGGGAAGGAGCCTCCACCCATGGACAGTGGCACTCCGCCGACGCTGCCCCGGCAGCCCGCCGTGGCCGGACGGATTCCGCTTGCCGTGATCGTCGTGGACGGCGACGGGCTGGTCTCGCACTGGTCGACCGGTGCGCGCCGGCTCTTCGGGCCCACCCGCGAGGAGGCGGTGGGCCGGCCCGCCCTCGATCTGCTGCCGGTCTCCGGCGCGCTGGACGAGGACCGGTCCGGTGACGTGCTGGGCGACCTGGACGCCTATGACATGTTCGGCCCGGCGCTGGACGCCTCGCTCAACGGCCTGACCTCGTACCCCACGGCCGGACGGGCCTCCCTCTCGGAGCCCGGGCAGCCCCGCGTCGATGTGCTGTGGTGGGCGTATCCGCTGGTCGGGCCCGGCCCCGGGCGGCTTCTGGTCCTTGCGGCGGACGCGGCGCTGCTGCACGCGGGCCATCCGGGCCCCGGCCGGGGCGGCGTGGAGCGGATAGCGCCGGGCTTCGCGCTGCACACCGAGTTCCACGGCGCCGAGGAGCTGGCCCGGCGGCTGCCCGAGATCCTGCCCAGCATGAGTGTCGGGGAGAGCTCCCGGATCGTCTCGCAGGTGCTGGAACTGGGCTATCCCGTCCTGGAGTTCAGCCAGCACGACCGGGTGCCCGTGACGCCGGACTGGGGTGTGCCCCGCCGCCCCGAGCGCAGGGCCGTGCGCGGAGCCGGACAGGCTCCGGCCGCAGTCGGGGCGGCGCCCGCGCCCGAGTTCGCGCAGGATCTTGAGTACGCCGCGGTGCGCGAGCGGCTGGAGTTCCTCAACGAGGTCAGCGGCCGCATCGGCTCCTCCCTCGATCTCTCCCGCACCATCCAGGAGGTGAGCGCCGCCGTGGTGCCGCGCTTCACCGATGTCGCGGGCACCTATCTGCGTGAACAGGTCATCGCCGGTGAGGGGTTCCCGGACGGGCCGCCGGACGAGACCACCCTTTGGCACCGGGTCGCCGTCGAGCACGTCGACGCACCCGGGCGGTGGGACGACGTCGTACCGGTCGGCGAGTCCATGCCGTTCCCCGCGCACACCCCCTTCTTCCAGTGCATGACCACCGGCGAGCCCGTGCTCGTCCCGCGCATCAGCGAGCAGATGGGCACCGCCATCGCCTCGCAGTTCGAAAAGCGCGACATCCGGCCTCTGATCAACGGCCGGTCGATGCTGGTGGTTCCCCTCAAGGCACGCAACGTGGTGCTCGGGTTCATGATCCTGCTGCGTCACGCGGAGCGGGCCGAGTTCAACGACATGGACCGGGTGACCGGCGCCGAACTCGCCGCCCGCGCCGGGCTGGTCCTCGACAACGCCCGGATGTACACCTACCAGGAGAGCGTCGCCGAGACCCTCCAGGACTCGATGCTGCCGCAGGTCACCCCGCAGATGACCGGCTGCGACACCGCCACGCGCTATCTGCCCGGCACCCTGCTCGGCCGGGTCGGCGGCGACTGGTTCGACTCCATCAAGCTGCCCGGCTCCCGGATCGCCCTCGTGGTCGGCGACGTCATGGGTCACGGCCTCAACTCGGCCGCGATGATGGGCCAGTTGCGTACCGCCGTGCAGACCATGGCAGGCCTGGACCTGCCGCCCGCCCAGCTGCTGCGCAACCTCGACGACCTGGCGCAGCGGCTCGGCGAGCACTATCTGGCGACCTGTCTGTACGCGGTCTACGACCCCATCGAGGGCGAGCTCCTGCTGGCCAACGCGGGCCATGTACCGCCGGTCCTGGTCCGCGCCGCCGACGGTCGCAGCGAGCTGCTGGAGCTGCCGACCGGGGCGCCCATCGGCGTGGGCGGGGTGCCGTTCGAGACCGTGCGCCTGCGCGTCGAGCCGGGCGACCGGCTGGTGATGTGCACCGACGGCCTGGTCGAGGTGCGCGGCGAGGACATCGGCGTGGGCCTCGCGACGCTCTGCGAGTCCGCCGCGCACCCGGCCGCCTCCATGGACGACGCCTGCGACACGATCATCCGCGCCCTCAACATCCGGGGCGGCCGCAAGGACGACGTCGCCCTCCTGATGGCCCGGCTCAACGGCATCGCGCGCGAGGACGTGGCCGAGTGGCCGCTCGCCATCGACGCGCGCGAGGTGGCCCGGTCCCGGCGCCTGGTCGTCGGCAGGCTGCGCGAATGGGGCCTCAAGGACGTTGCGGAGACCGTGGAGCTGCTGGTCAGCGAGGTCGTCACCAACGCCGTACGGCATGCGCACAGCCAGCAGGTACGGCTGCGGATGGTGCGCGCCGAGACGCTGCGCTGCGAAGTTGTCGACGACGACCACACACTGCCGATGCTGCTGCACGCGGGACCGCTGGACGAGGCCGGGCGGGGGCTGCGGGTGGTGAGCCGGCTGGCCCGCGAGTGGGGGACGAGCCGTACCGGCGGGGGCAAGACCGTGTGGTTCGAGGTGCCGCTGCCGCCCAGGGGGCGCACGAGGCGCTGAACCGGCTCGAACGAGGCGTGAAGGATTGCGCCGGGTCCTTGTCGGCGTGCCCCCGGAGCGATAGACCGATCTTGACACTGTGCGTGCCAGCCTGGGGAGTCGGTCATGAGTGTGACGAGTCGGTACAAGGACGCCTGGGAAGGCTTCTGGAACGAGGCGCCCGACGAGACGGGCGCGGTGTTCTGGGACGCCGAACCGGCTCTGACGGCGGGCCCCCACCTCGCCCTCTTCGAGCCCCATCTCACCGACCTGGCCCTGCCGATGGTCGATCTGGGATGCGGCAACGGCACCCAGACCCGCTTCCTCGCCGACCGCTACGACAGCGTGGTCGGCGTCGACCTCTCGCCCGCCGCGGTGGAGCGGGCCAGAAGCCAGGACCCGGAAGGGCGCGCCCGCTTCGAGCAGTTGGACGCGACCGACGAGAAGGCCGTCCAGGACCTGCACGCGCGCCTGGGCGACGCCAACGTGTACATACGCGGGGTGCTCCACCAGTGTGAGCCGGCCGCCCGCCGGCCCCTGGCCGACGCCGTAGCCACGCTGGTGGGGACGCGCGGCCGGGCTCTGCTGGTGGAGCTGGCGGAGGCGGCCAAACAGGTCCTGGTGGGCCTGTCCCAGGACCCGGCCGGGGCACCGCCCAAGCTGCGCCCGGTCTTCGCCCACGGCCTCACGCCGGGGGAGGTGGCCGACGCGGCCGTGCCCGCCCTGCTGGGCGCGGCCGGGCTGACGGTCGTGGCCCGCGGCGAGCTCCCGCTGACCACGACCGAGTACCGCCCGGACGGCACCCGGATCGCGCTGCCGTCCACGTGGTGGGTGGTGGGGCGCGCCGGGTGAGGGCCTGTCGTTGAACTCCCGTCGTTGAACCCCTTCGTCCGCCCGGAGGGAGGGCGGGCGCGACGGCGGCCGGTGCGCGCCGGCGCGCCCGTGCCGCCCTCGGGTCAGGAGTCCTTGCGCCGGCGCAGCAGCAGGACGCCGCCGGCCAGGACGCCCGCCAGGGAGGCGGCCGCGACGGGCCGCGCCGCGGTCCCCAGGGCGAAGGAGTCCTTGGGCGCCGCCCCGCCGCCGTGGCCGTGGTGGCTGACGGTGGACTGGGCGGCGCCGGCGTCGATGGCGCGCTGACTGGGCGCGGACGGCTGGACGGCGGCCTGCGCTGCCTTGCCGTACACGACGTCGGAGCAGCTGTAGAACGCCTCGGGGCTGTCGCTGCGCTGCCACACCTTGTAGATGATGTGGCGGCCGGTGCGGGCGGGCAGGTTCCCGGTGAAGGTGTAGGAGCCGTCGGTGGCGGTCCTTGTCGTGGCGTACGCGGCGACGGGCTGTGAATCCAGGTCGGACCACTTCAGCGGCTTCGTCGGGTCGAAACCCTCCTTGGTGATGTAGAGCGTCATGGTCCCCGAGTGGGGGGCGGTCACCCGGAACCTGAAACCGAAGGGGCCTGCCGAGACGCCGGTGGCGGGCCAGTCGGTACGGGCCCAGTCCAGCGCCCGGTACTTCTCCCGGTTGGCCGAGCACAACTTGCCGTCCGGGACGAGCTGTTGATGGTGCCCGTCGGCGTTGGCGATGTTGACCTCGTTCCAGTCGTAGAGCGGCTGGGTGCCGGAGTCGGCGACCAGGTCCTTGCATACCTGCGACTTGGGGGTCTCGGGCCCTTCCGCGTAGCAGGCGGCGACCCGGCTGACCGGGTTGAACACGGCCCCGTGCGCGGCGGCGGGCGAGCCGCCGAGGCAGAACAGTGACGCGGACGCCACACCGAGAACACCGAGCGAGGCTGCGGTACGTCGTACGGACATGTGGGGGCTCCTTCTCAACTGGTTCGGACCAGAGGCTGGCATTGGTCTGGACCAACATGCAAGAGGTCTGCACCAATTGGGTGCGGCGTGGAGGGAGCGGCTGGTCGCGCGGATCTGTCCCGAGGTACCCCGCCTGCCTACCTGCGTAGCGACTTCGGGCTCGATGGACGATCCATCCGCCGTCGGAAGCAGGGAATTGTCCAAGTCCGGACCGGCGCGGAGTTCAAGTGCTGGGCCCGACAAGTGGGCCAGCCGCCCAGTCATCTCTCCCTGTTAAAGTGCAAGCGAGGAAACGTTTGATCGGTTGAACGGTCACGGGGCACGGGGGCGGATACGTGACGACAGATCCAGACCTGAAGGTGAGCAGCGAGAACTTGACCAAGCTCGCTGACGACCTGGATGAAATGCAGCGCTACCTCGACCGGCAGGTCAAGGGCATGGATACGCTCGTCGACGTGATCGAGACCCGCTGGGCGGGCCCTGCTGCCGGGGCCTACCGACGACACCACCGTGACGCAGCCAAGGAAGCGGTCCGTATCCGTGAGCTCATGAAGCTGATCGAAGCAGCTGTGCGTATGAGCCGGGGAGGGTTCACCGAGCAGGAGCTCGAAACGCTCGCGGCGTTCAGACGCATCCAGATGTCCGTGGATGTGGACAAGGAGGCTGACGCGCTTTCCACCCCCAGCGTCGGGAGCGGTCCCGCCACCCCGCGCACGAGTCGCTTGCAAGATCTGTGAGGTGGGACGGATGCCTCCCAACGACGACAACATAGCGGTTGATTTCGCCGCGTTGCAGCTCCTCGCCGGCCAGCTGGAAAAGATCCTCAAAGAGCTGAACGAGAACGTCCAAGCCATGCATGATCGCGTGGAAAAGGTCGTCCTTACGTGGCACGGCGAGGCTCGCGAGGCCTTTATCGATAAGCTTGACGAGTGGGATCGGTCCGCAAAGGACCTGCAGGCGACACAGGCGTGGCTCCACGGCGTCGTCACGACGGGCCAGACCAACTATGCGGCGGCACATGCCGCGGTGTTGCGTGGTTGGGGAGCGGCCTGATGAGCATGCCGCCGCCTCCGCCCCCACTGAAGAACGGGGAAATCGACGTCACCCCCGGGGCGTTGCATGCACTCTCGGGTTACGTTGCCCATCTTCAGGACGGACTGCACAAGGGGGCCATCCAACTTCTGGATGAGCTCAGCCGGTATCCCGACTGCGGCGGTTACGGAACCGCTGCATGGGAGTTCGCTACCGTTTACAAAGAGGTGGGCGATCGTTTCATTGAAGTCTGGGCCAAATCGGTGGCGAGTGTCGGAGGCGCCGCCGTGGGTTTCACCCTGACCGCGAACAACTTTGCGACCGCAGACGCGGCCACCGACCCCTCCGGCGCCAAGGCGCGGACCCAAGCACCGCCGCTCGTCATTGATACGCCGCCGAACTACGGGCCCGTGACAGAACTCAAATGGGCGGACATCGACCAGAGCCAGGACATCTTCCAGTTGGCATTGGAAGCAGCTGAAGCCGGAGTCTTGGCGATCATCAGGCCCCTCTTGGAGGACGTCTACCGTATGGGTAAGGCGGCGGAGATCATGCCGTTGCCCGATTACCTTGGCCTGGACAATATCTCCGTTGCGTGGGCGTACGCGGGCACGGCCGTCACCGCTACGGACGGAAACCTCAGTAGCGCCCTTCACAACTACACTGATCGGTCCAACGGTGAGTGGGCCGTGGCGATGCGGCAGTTCTGCAGCGCGGTCTGGGGCACGAGCGCGTGGGGCAAAAGTCGCGAGGGATACGCGTGGAACCATGATACGGCGCAGCCTGGCCACGCCAGCAGTCACCCGGTCATGGACGTGATGGTCAAGACGTGCGACGTCATGAGTGATGCTCTGCGCGCCTGGGCGGTCGCCGCTCAAGATGTGCGGGACGACCTTCGTCGGCTCTACTACGAAGCGGTCATCAAGGCCCTGCCGCACATCGACACGAGCGATGGTCTTGGTTTGAAAGATCTCAAGAGCTTCGGTAAAGGGCTCCTCCATATGGGGAAGGGCTTCGCGAAGGGCTTCGCTCTAGAGGTCGACCAAGAGGCAATGAATTCTGCGGTTGAGGCATACAACAACCGCGTGCACCGGCAAGTCGTCGAACTCAAAAAATTGCACGGGGCTCTGAATGAGGCGTATGACAGTGCTCCCACGTTCCATGCCGAGTCAGCCCGGGCGGAGTCCTTCGGTGCCCGCGCCCTAACCGATTTTAAGAACGATCCACTCTACACGGTGGCTGGGGGCGACGAGAGCAACCACACATATCCGCTCGACCTGGCGAACCAGGAGGGATTGCTCGGTTCCCACGTGGTGGACAAGCATGTGGGAAAAACGGATGAGCAGTTGGAACAGAGGCTCAGGGATCAGCAGATTGTCAGGCCTTCCGGAATCCGGCCAGAAGCTGTTTCTTCGTTCATGAACCTCGCGGATGCCCAGAAATACACTCAGGCGGCTCTGGATGAACCGTCAAACCAAAGGAAGATCGATAATTGGCTTGCGGGCAACCCCGGCCCTAATTCATCGCGCTCACTTCTGTTGAGGACGAACGGTACTGTGGGTAG
Organism: Streptomyces sp. NPDC026377; assembly: GCF_055567715.1. Lineage (NCBI taxonomy): Bacteria > Bacillati > Actinomycetota > Actinomycetes > Kitasatosporales > Streptomycetaceae > Streptomyces > Streptomyces sp. NPDC026377. The sequence goes on along the minus strand of NZ_JBVHPV010000009.1, from coordinate 26,657 downwards.
ATCTTGGAACCGGGGTGACACCGCCGCACGCGACGTGACCAATGTGTGGGTCGTCCTGAGGCCGAACCGGGGAGGTACTCCACCGTTCGTCGTTCTAACTTCCATGCCTACCGACAAGACCCAGCATCCGTAGTACGCGATTTCCAGAGACTGAGGTACGGCCCGTGATTCAGATTGACCACGCCTCGTGGAGCCGTTCTCTGCGGGCCATTTTCGGCGAGGGCATGTTCGCGGCCGTGGGTCCGCGGCGGAGTGAAGACTGGCGACACGACGCCCTCGACGTTATGCATCTTCGGGCGGAGGATCCGCGCGGCTGGGCGGAGCTTGCGTTGGCGCCCGGAGGCGGCGTCTATGGTAAGGGAATGGAAAATCCGTTCAGCGCTGTCACGATCGCTGACTTCCAAGCTGCCTTTCCTGTTTCCAGAAAGGGTGCGGAACAAATCCTGGTCACTCTCCAAGGTGAATGGTTCCAGGCGGAAGATATCCCGGACTTCCAAGCGAGGGAGATCGAGTTGTCCCTGCACGCTGGATCGATCTTGTCCAGATTCGGGGAAGATGCGCTCTTCTATACGAACGCCGCAGCGGCGCAGCAGAATCCTCATGGCGACATGCTCCGTCGCGAGGGCGTCTATGAGGGCTTCACCAGTCACGTCATGGATTGTGGTGTAATCGCTGTCTCTGCCACCGAAGTCGGCGTCTTCTGGGGCTTCACGATTGACTGAGGATTTCCCTTGCGTACCCGTTCAGCTACCTACCCCGACCGTGCCACCGCACAGTGGTGTACCCAGCAGGTCGTCACACGCAACGAGCAGGCCGTACATCGCTGGCTCGCTCAGGGCACGCGACCGAGGCTCACCATTGAGGCATCTTGGCCGTCGCGCCGGGAACCGGTCGGGCGTGTACTGCTCCAGGCGATGATGCTTGCCGGTCACGGGCCCGTTGACGTACGGGCCGCGCGGGTGACGCTGAGGCGTGAAGTGTCGAGTCCGCATGGTTTCGTCGTGCACGCCACCTACCCGATCTACGTATGAGGGTGCCGCAGTGTCTATGAAGCCGCTTGAGTTCGATCGCCGGTACGGTGAACTCGATGTCGTCGTCGCGGCCTTTGTCGGACAGGAACCGGAGAGTCCGGAGCCAGACACGGTGCCGTCGGCGCTCGAGGCGTACCTGCGGCACACCTGGCACACCAGGCCCTGGGCGCTCTCTGTTGCAGAACAACAACTCCGGGAGTACGCGCGGAACCCTCCCGGCCGCTTGCGGTTGCGCCTCGGTGAGTTCTATGCGGTACCCGACCTCGGGCTGCCCGAGTCCCGCACACAGAGCTGGTTGTCCGAAATGGCCGATCATGTAAAGCGCAGCATCGAATCCGGTCATGTGCCACCGCCGACCGCACCCCAGACACATTGGGAGTGGCACGCTCGCTTCGCGGAATTGGGGCAGTTCCTCGGCGGATGGTTCTCGCAGGACATGCCTGATGAATTCGCTGACCACGATACTGCGGTTCGAGACTACAAGGAATCGGTAGATCCCCAGCTGGCTGCCCGACTGGTCGGGGAAATCCATGAATTGCTGGCTCTGGGGCTGGAGGCACACGACTACGCCATCGCCGTCGGTGAGTTGGGCATGGAGGTCGAGCCGCCGGTGCCCATGACGACCGAGGAGTGGCTCCATGCGGTGGCGGACAGCCTCGCGATGGCCGGGCCCGGACACGGGAAGAATCATGGGTGAGCGCGGAGTATGAGGGGCTGATTCGGTTCGGCACCGCTGCCGGGGTCTTCCGCCGCCGGGACCGGCGGTCCCTGAGCCGGACGCCCTCTCGCTGAACCCGAGGCGCTGCAGGGTCGTGGCTTTGCGCGATGCTGTCGCGACTGATCCCAGCAGGTGGGTGCCCGGCGGCGGTGTGGCCTCTGGCCAGCATATTCGGCGGCCGGTAGCGTCGTACGCATGAAGATCCTCATCAGCGCCGACATGGAGGGCGCCACCGGTGTCACCTGGCCGGGGGATGTGCTGCCGGGTGCCCCGCAGTGGGAGCGGTGTCGTGCGCTGTTCACCTCCGACGTCAACGCCGCGGCGCTGGGCTTCTTCGACGGTGGTGCCGACGAGGTCCTCGTCAACGAGGCGCACTGGTCCATGCGCAACCTGCTGCTGGAGCAGATGGACGAGCGCGTGCAGATGCTCACCGGGCGCCACAAGTCGCTGTCCATGGTCGAGGGCGTGCAGCACGGTGACGTGGACGGTGTCGCCTTCGTCGGGTACCACACGGGAGCGGGCGCCGAAGGGGTGCTGGCGCACACCTATCTCGCCAACTCCATCACGGGCGTCTGGCTGAACGGGACACGGGCGAGCGAGGGGCTGCTCAACGCCCATGTGGTCGCGGAGTACGGAGTGCCGGTGGTTCTCGTCACCGGCGACGACCTGACCTGCGCGGACGCCGAGGGGTATGCCCCCGGGGCGCGCAAGGTGGCGGTCAAGGACCACGTCTCGCGGTACGCGGCGGTGTGCCGTACTCCCGCGCGTACGGCCGCCGACATCAGGGCGGCCGCGAAGGGGGCCGCTGCCCTGGCGGCGCGTCACGAGGCTGTTCGGGGCGGGCCCTTCACCGTCGAGGTCGAGTTCGACGCGGAGCACCTGGCGATGGCCGCCACGGTGGTCCCGGGCGCGGAGCGCACCGGTGAGCGCCGCGTCGCCTACACCAGCGACACCATGTACGAGGGCATCCGCACCTTCAAGGCGGTCACCACGATCGTCTCGGCCGCGGTGGAGGAGCAGTATGGCTGAGCACATCGACGCGCGGGCGCTGGAGGAGGTGGTGGCCTTCACCTCCGAGCTCATCCGCATCGACACCACCAACCGGGGCGGCGGCGACTGCCGCGAGCGCCCCGCCGCGGAGTACGTGGCGGAGCGGCTCGCCGCCGCCGGCCTGGAGCCCACCTTGCTGGAGCGGACGCCGGGGCGCACCAACGTGGTGACGCGCATCGAGGGCACCGACCCCTCGGCCGACGCGCTCCTGGTCCACGGCCACCTCGACGTGGTGCCCGCCGAGCCGGACGACTGGAGCGTGCACCCCTTCTCCGGGGAGGTCCGCGACGGCGTGGTGTGGGGGCGGGGCGCCGTCGACATGAAGAACATGGACGCGATGGTCCTCACGGTCGTCCGGGCCTGGGCGCGCGCGGGCGTGCGCCCCCGCCGGGACATCGTCATCGCCTACACCGCGGACGAGGAGGCCAGCGCGGTCGACGGCTCCGGCTTCCTCGCCGACCACCACCCCGGCCTCTTCGAGGGGTGCACCGAGGGCATCAGTGAATCCGGCGCGTTCACCTTCCATGCCGGCCCCCGCCTCGAGCTGTACCCGATCGCGGCGGGCGAGCGTGGCACCGGCTGGCTGAAGCTCACCGCGCACGGCCGGGCGGGCCACGGCTCCAAGGTGAACCCGGCCAACGCGGTCAGCCGCCTGGCCGCCGCGATCGCCCGGATCGGGGAGCACCGCTGGCCGGTCCGGCTCACCCCGACCGTCCGGGCGGCCCTGACCGAGCTCGCCGCGCTGTACGGGATCGACGCCCACCCGGAGACCAGCGGCTTCGATATGGACGAGCTCCTGGGCAAGCTCGGCCCGGCCGCCGCCCTGGTTGAGCCGACCGTCCGCAACAGCGCCAACCCGACGATGCTGCAAGCGGGTTACAAGGTCAACGTGATCCCGGGGCACGCCACGGCGTATGTGGACGGCCGCTTCCTGCCGGGCGCCGAGGACGAGTTCCGCGACACGCTCGACCGGCTCACCGGCCCGGACGTCGACTGGGAGTTCCACCACAACGAGGTCGCCCTCCAGGCACCGGTGGACACCCCGACGTACGCCAAACTGCGCGCGGCCGTGGAGAAGTTCGCCCCCGAGGGGCATGTCGTGCCGTACTGCATGTCCGGCGGAACCGACGCCAAGCAGTTCTCCCGGCTCGGCATCACCGGATACGGTTTCTCGCCGCTGAGGCTGCCGCCCGGCTTCGACTACCAGGCGCTGTTCCACGGCGTCGACGAACGGGTCCCGGTGGACGCCCTCCATTTCGGCGTGCGGGTCCTCGACCACTATCTGCGTTCGGCATAGGGGGAGTGGGAAGACATGGTGCCCATCGGGCCTTACGGAACCTGGCCGTCGCCCATCGACGCCGAGCTCGCCGCCACCCGCGACGGCTCGCCCGACTTCGTCGGCGTCGTCGGAGAGGAGGTGTGGTGGACCGAGCCGCGCCCCACCGAGGGCGGCCGCCGCGCCCTGGTCCGCCGCCGGGCGGACGGTACCACCGAGTCTCTGCTGCCCCCTCCGTGGAACGTACGCAGCCGGGTCGTCGAGTACGGCGGTGTGCCGTGGGCGGCGACGACGCGGGAGACCGGTGGCCCGCTCGTGGTCTTCGCCCACTTCCCGGACCAGCGGCTGTACGTGTACGAGCCGGACGCCCCGGGGCAGCCCAGGCCGCTCACCCCGCTCTCGGCGGTGGGGGAGGGGCTGCGCTGGGCCGACCCCGTCCTCGTGGCCGGGCGCGGCGAAGTGTGGTGCGTCCTGGAGGAGTTCACCGGCGACGCGCCCACCGACGTGCGCCGGGTCCTCGCGGCCGTACCACTCGACGGCTCGGCCGCCGAGGACCGCGGCCGGGTGCGCGAGCTCTCCGACGGGCGGCACCGCTTCGTCACCGGCCCCCGGCTCTCCCCGGACGGCTCCCGAGCGGCCTATCTCGCCTGGGACCACCCGGACATGCCGTGGGACGGCACCGAGCTGATCCTCGCGGAGGCGGGGGAGGACGGCGTCCTCGCGGCCGCGCGCCCGGTCGCGGGCGGGCCCGGCGAGTCCATCGCGCAGGTGGAGTGGGCGCCCGACGGCCGGCTCCTGTTCTCCTCCGACCGCACCGGCTGGTGGAACCTCTACCGGGCCGACCCGGCGCCCACGGACCCCCTCTCCTCCGGTCCGGCGGACCGCGAGGGCGCGGCGGTGGCGCTGTGTCCCCGTGAGGAGGAGTTCGGCGGTCCGCTCTGGCAGATCGGCCGCCGCTGGTTCCAGCCCCTGGACAGCGGTCTGATCGCCGTGGTCCACGGCCGGGGCTCGACCGCGCTCGGCATACTCGACCCGGAGAGCGGCGAGGTCGTCGACGCGGCCGGGCCCTGGACCGCCTGGCAGGGGACGCTCGCGGTGCACGGCAGCAGGATCGTCGGGGTCGGCGCGAGCCCGCGCACGGCGGCCGAAGTGGTCGAGCTGGACACCCGCTCGGGCCGCACCCGGGTGGTCGGCCGCCCCCATGAGGACGCGGTGGACCCGGCGTACTACCCGGAGCCGCAGATCCGCACCTTCACCGGCCCGGGCGGCCGCGACATCCACGCCCTGGTCTACCCGCCGCACCACCCCGGCCGGACGGCGCCCGCCGAGGAGCTGCCGCCGTATGTGATCCGGGTGCACGGCGGCCCCACGGGCCAGGTCCCCCTCGTCCTGGACCTGGAGATCGCCTACTTCACCTCGCGCGGCATCGGCGTGGCCGAGGTCAACTACGGCGGCTCCACGGGGTACGGACGGGAGTACCGCGACCGGCTGCGCGAGCAGTGGGGCGTCGTCGACGTCGAGGACTGCGCGGCCGTGGCCCGCGCGCTCGCGGACGAGGGCACCGCCGACCCCCGGCGCCTGGCGATCCGGGGCGGCAGCGCGGGCGGCTGGACCGCGGCGGTCTCCCTCGCCACCACCGACGTCTACGCCTGCGGGACCCTCCTCTACCCTGTCCTCGACCTCACCGACTGGTCCTCGCCCGAGGGCACGCACGACTTCGAGTCGCAGTACACGGAGTCCCTCATCGGCCCCCGCGCCGCATACCCCGGGCGGTACGCGCAACGCTCGCCGATCACCCACGCGGAGCGGATCGACGTGCCGTTCCTGCTGCTCCAGGGGCTCGACGACCCGATCTGCCGGCCCGCCCAGTGCGAACGGTTCCTGGCCAGGACGGCGGGCCGCGGCATCCCGCACGCGTACCTCGCCTTCGAGGGCGAGGGCCACGGATTCCGCCGCGCCGACACCCTCATCCGCGCCCTGGAGGCCGAACTGTCCCTGTACGCGCAGGCGTTCGGCATCGACCGGTCGGACATCCCCCGACTGGAGCTGGACAAGTGACCCCGGCACACCACACCCCAGCCCCGCTCACCCGGCCCCCGCGGCTGCGTCCGGGCGCCCGGGTGGCGGTGGTGGCCCCCAGTGGTCCCGTGGTGGGCGAGCGGCTCGACGCCGGGCTCGACATCCTGCGCGGCTGGGACCTCGACCCGGTCGTGATGCCCCATGTCCGCGACCGGCACCCGGAGTTCGGCTACCTCGCGGGCGGCGACGAGGGCAGGGCGCGCGACCTCCAGCAGGCGTGGTGCGACCCGTCGGTCGACGCGGTGCTCTGCGCGCGCGGCGGGTACGGGGCGCACCGCATGGTGGACCTGGTCGACTGGAGCGCCGTGCGTGCCGCCGGGCCCAAGGTGTTCGTCGGCTACAGCGACGTGACCGCGCTGCACGAGGCGTTCGCGGCGCGCCTCGGGCTCTCCACCCTGTACGGGCCGATGGTGTCGGCCGAGACGTTCCTCAAGGACGACCCGACCCAGCGCTCCCTGCGCGCCACGCTCTTCGAACCCCAGGCGGCCCGCACGCTCGGAGGGGAAGGCGCCCGCCCCATGGTTCCGGGGCGTGCCCGGGGGATCACGGTGGGCGGCTGCCTCGCCCTGCTCGCCGCGGGCCTGGGCACCCCGGACGCCCTGGCCTCGGTCCGCGGCGGGCTGCTGCTCCTGGAGGACGTGGGGGAGGAGGACTACCGGATCGACCGCATCCTGACCCAGCTGCTGCGCTCGGGATGGCTGGACGGGGTGGCCGGAGTGGTGCTCGGCTCCTGGGAGGCGTGCGGACCGTACGAGAAGGTGCGGGCCGTCCTTGCCGACCGGCTCGGCCCGCTCGGCGTGCCGGTGGTGGAGCACTTCGGCTTCGGCCACTGCACCCCCTCGCTCACCATGCCGCTCGGGGTGCCCGCGGTGCTCGACGCCGACGCGGGCACACTCACCCTGGAGGTGCCCGCGCTGGTGTAGGCCGTACGCCGGGAAGGTGCGCGCGCGGCAGCCGTGGTTACAGGGCCGCGTACCCCGGGCGGACCAGCTCGTCGATGATGCGGCGGCGCTCCGGGAGCGGCAGGAACGCGGCCTCCACGGCGGCCACGGTGAACTGCTCGAACACCTCGGGCCCGTAGCCGAAGGCGTCCACCATGTGCTGGAACTCCTCGCTCATGGTGGTGCCGGAGACCAGCCGGTTGTCGGTGTTCAGGGTGACCCGGAAGCCGAGGCGGCGCAGCAGGTCGATCGGGTGCGAGGCGTAGTCCTTGGCCGCGCCCGTCTGGAGGTTCGAGGTCGGGCAGACCTCCAGGGCGATGCGGTTGTCGCGCAGGTAGGAGGCGAGGTGGCCGAGGTCGGCCGTGCCGTCCTCGTGGACCGTGATGTCGTCGGTGATCCGCACCCCGTGGCCGACGCGCTCAGCGCCGCAGATCTGCACGGCCTCGTGGATCGACTCGGCGCCGACGGCCTCGCCCGCGTGGATGGTGAAGTGGCAGTTCGACCGCTTCAGGTGCTGGAAGGCGGGGAGGTGGCGGGCCGGCGGGTTGCCGATCTCGCCGCCCGCGATGTCGAACCCGGCCACCCCGCGGTCGCGGTGCGCCACGGTCAGCTCGGCGATCTCCAGGGAGCGGTCGGTGTGGCGCATCCCGGTGAGCAGGGCGCGTACGGTGATCCGCCCGCCGGCGCGGCGCTCGCCCTCGCGCAGGCCCGCGTTCACCGCCTCGACGACCTCGTCGAGGGTGAGCCCGCCCTCCAGGTGCTGCTCGGGCGCGTACCGCACCTCCGCGTAGACGACCCCGTCCGCCGCCAGGTCCTCGGCGCACTCCGCCGCGATCCGCTCCAGCGCCTCGCGGGTCTGCATCACCGCGCAGGTGTGGGCGAAGGTCTCCAGGTAGCGCTCCAGCGAACCGGAGTCCGCCGCGTCGCGGAACCAGACCGCGAGCTCCGCCGGGTCCTCGGTCGGCAGGCCCTCGTAGCCGCAGTCGCGGGCCAGCTCGACGATCGTGGCGGGACGCAGACCGCCGTCGAGGTGGTCGTGGAGGACGGCCTTGGGCGCGCGGCGTATCCAGTCGGCGACGGGCTGGGCGGCGGAGTTGTCAGACAAGTGCATGACCGGGGAGTGTACAGCCTCGGCGTAGACGGCCTAGCCCCCGTGGAGCACCGGCAGGGCCGGGGCCCCGCTCGGCAGTACGTGCTTGGCGGCGAGGACGGGGGTGCCCGCCACCCGTACGACCTGCGTGACCAGGACGGCCGGGGTCTCCGCCGGGCGCTCCAGCTGCCCGCCCCTGCGGCGCCCGAGCAGGGTCGCCGTCACCCCGCTGTGCGCGCTCAGCGGTACGCCCCGGGAGGCGTCGGCGAGCACCGCGAGCATCGATCGTGCGGGCTCGTCGGCCAGGGCGGCGGCGAAGGCGGGGTGCAGCCGTTCCAGCACGTCCTGGGGCGCGGCCCACTCGTGGCACAAGGCCACCGCCATCCCCTCTGCGGCCAGCACGGTCTCCCAGAACCGCAGCTCCGCACCGGCGCCGGGGAGCAGGTGCTGGGTGGTGAAGTCGGTCGGCTCCTCGACGCTGCGCAGCAGCGCGCGCACCCGCACGGGTCCGCCCGTCCCGAGCAGCTCCTCCAGCGGCTGGAGCTGCTCGAAGCCGCGCCGGGGCGGCCGGTCGTTCACGGTCCGCCCCACGCCCCGGCGTACCGAGAGCAGTCCGTCCTCCTGGAGCAGCAGCAGCGCCTCGCGCAGCGCCGGGCGGCTGACCCCCAGCTCGCCCGCGAGCCTCGGCTCCGAGGGCAGGGTGGAGCCCGGCGGGTAGGTGCCGTCGTGGATCGCGTCGGCGATCCGCTCGTACAGGGCGACGACCGGCCTGCGCTGCTGTCCGCTGACTGCCATGGCGCAAGCATGGCCCGGCCTCCACTTGTCTGACAAGGCGGCCCGGAGGTCGGCGGCCCGGAGGGCGGCGGCTCGGAGGCCGGGGGGCTCGGAGGCCGGGGGGCTCGGTTGGAGCCGCCGTTCACCCGTACGGCCCGGTCCGGCGCTCCTTCCCGTACGGCATCCGCTCATCCTGTACAGCAGGAGTGGCACACCCCCCGGTGGCGGCTGCCTCCTCCTCCGGCGCCACGCGGCCGACAGGAGCGGCCGGTACGGGCGGGGGGACGGGTGGGCGGCGTGGAGGTGCCCCGTCCGGGCGCAACTACCGGTATATCGTGGGCCGTTGACACGGCACACGGTACGGACGAGGAGTGCGAGCATGAAGTTCAAGGCCACGGTCATCCCGTCCGGCAACGCGCTGGGCGTCGAGGTGCCGCAGAACGTCATCGACGAGCTCGGACAGGGCAAGCGGCCCCCCGTGGTGGTCGAGATCAACGGCCACTCCTGGCGTACCCGGGTCGCCGCCATGCGCGGTCAGATCCTCATCGGCATCAGCGCGGCCAACCGCGAGGCGAGCGGTGTCGACCTGGGCGAGGAGGTCGAGGTGGACCTCCGGCTCGACGACGAGCCGCGTGTGGTCGAGGCGCCGGACGACCTCGCGGCCGTCCTCGACGCGGACCCCGCGCTGCGCGGGGCGTACGAGCGGATGGCCTTCAGCCTCAAGCGCAAGCAGGTCGGGGAGATCGAGAGCGCCAAGAGCCCCGAGACGCGGCAGCGGCGCATCGACAAGCTGGTCGAGTCGCTCCGGGGCAAGTGACGTCCCAGCACCTTGCCCCAGTGGCCCCGGCCGCCCGGCCTGCCGCACCCGCCCCCCTGATCACCCGCGCCGCAGCGGGCGCGAGGGCCCCGCCAAAGGCGCTCGGGACCACCTACCCCGCAAGCCCTGCCCGCCCCACCCCCAGTACCCTGACCCCGTGCCCGACAAGATCGCGTATCTCGCCCAGGGTCCCCGTGTGGGTCTCCGGTCCTTCGGCCTCGAGGACGCGGAGGAGTTCACCGCGCTCGCCCGGGCGAGCCGGTCCCTGCACGCGCCGTGGCTCTTCCCGCCGACCGACGCCGACGCGTACGCCACCTACGCGGAGCGGCTGCTGGCGGACCCGACCCGGTACGGGTTCCTCGTCTGTACCCGCGAGGACGGCCGGATCGCCGGGTTCATCAACATCAACAACGTCGTCCAGGGCGCGTTCCTCAGCGGCGCCCTCGGCTACGGCGCCTTCGCGCACGCCGCCGGGTGCGGGCTGATGAGCGAGGCGCTGGACGTGGTCACCCGGTACGCGTTCGCCACCCTCGGGCTGCACCGCTTGGAGGCCAACATCCAGCCGGGCAACCTCGCCTCCCTCGCCCTGGTGCGCCGCGCCGGATTCCGGCTGGAGGGGTTCTCGCCCGACTTCCTCTTCATCGACGGCGCCTGGCGCGACCACCAGCGCTGGGCGATCACGGCGGAGATGGTCGAGCCCCGCTGACTCCCCGCCGGGCGGCGGCCTTTGCGCAATCCTGACCAGGGGCTCCTCTGGTCAGCGCGGCGCGTGCCGTGTTCCATGGTCACGGGGCGGCCACGGGGACGGGCCGGCCGACCGCGTGAGGGAATGAGGTTGTCTTGGCCACGACCGTGCGACGTTCCGTACTGACCCTGCCCGCCGCTCCGCTGGGACAGCCCAACCCGCTGCCCGCGCTGCGGCCCTTCGACGAGGCGCACTCCGCCGATGAGCGGGCCGGGCGAGCCGGACACGCCCGCGAGGACCTGCCGCGCGACATGGCCCGGCAGATCGGCTACCGGCCGCTGGGCACCGTCCTGCCGGTACGGATCCTCGACGGCTACGGCCGGGAGCGCACCCCCACCGGCCTGGACACCCTCGTCCTGGAGAACGCGCGGCTGCGCGTCACCGTCCTGCCGGGCCTCGGCGGCCGGATCCGCTCCCTCCTCCACAAGCCGACCGGCCGCGAACTCCTCTACGTCAACCCCGTCTTCCAGCCCGCCGGCTTCGCCCTGAACGGCGCCTGGTTCTCCGGTGGGATCGAGTGGAACATCGGCGCCACCGGCCACACCACCCTCGCCTGCGCCCCCGTGCACGCGGCCGTCGTCCCGGCCCCCGACGGCGGGGAGATGCTGCGCCTGTGGGAGTGGGAGCGGCTGCGCGACCTGCCGTTCCAGGTGGACCTCTGGCTGCCCGAGGACTCCGACTTCCTGTACGTGGGCGTACGGGTGCGCAACCCGCACGAACGGACCGCGCCCGTCTACTGGTGGTCCAACACCGCCGTGGAGGAGGGGACGCGCACCCGCGTCCTCGCTCCCGCCGACAGTGCCTGGCACTTCGGGTACGCGCGCACCCTGCGGCGGGTGCCGGTCCCGGAGTGGGACGGCGCCGACCGTACGTACCCGCTGCGCGGCGAGCATCCCGCCGACTACTTCTACGAGGTGCCCGACGGCACCCGCCGCTGGATCGCCTCGCTCGACGCGTCCGGGCAGGGCCTGGTGCAGACGTCGACCGACCTGCTGCGGGGGCGCAAACTGTTCCTGTGGGGCACGGGCCGGGCCGGGCGGCGCTGGCAGGAGTGGCTCACCGAACCCGGCACCGCCGGCTACGCCGAGATCCAGGCGGGCCTGGCCCGCACCCAGCTGGAGCACGTTCCGCTGGAGGCGGGCGGGGAGTTCGCCTGGCTGGAGGCGTACGGGCCGCTCGCCGCCGCCCCCGAGCGGGTGCACGGCGACGACTGGCGCGCGGCCCGCGAGGAGGTGGCGCGGCGGCTGGAGGCGGCACTGCCGCGCGCGAGCGTCGACGAGGCGTACGCGGCCTGGCGCCCGTACGCCGACGCCGAGCCCACCACCACCTTGGCCGCCGGGTCCGGCTGGGGCGCGCTCGAAGTGCTGCGCGGGAACCTGAAGCTGCCGGGCACGCCGTTCCCCGAGTCGACGCTCGGCGAGGAGCAGGCGCCCTGGCTGGAGCTGCTGAACGCGGGCGCGCTTCCCGAGCCGCGCCGGGTCGTGCCGCCGGGGCCGACCCTGGTGGCGCCGCACTGGCGGGACATGCTGGAGACGGCGCCCGCCTCCCCGCTCACCGAGTACCACCTCGGGGTCGCGCAGTGGTACGCGGGCGACCGGGCGCAGGCGGTGCGCAGTTGGGAGCGCGGGCTGCCGCTCGCGCCCTCGCGCTGGCCGCTGCTGCGCTGTCTGGCCGTCGCGGACCGGCTCGCGGGCAACCAGGGCCGGGCCGCCGACCTCTACGCCGAGGCGTTCGACGACCTGTGCCAGGAGCGCCGGGAAGGGGAGCACTGGGTGGCCGCGACCGCCGCCCTGGGACGTGAGGCCATCACGGCCCTGCTCGCGGCGGGGCGGCCGGACGGCGCCCGCGCGGTCTGGGACCGGCTGCGGGACCCCGTACGGGCACGCGGGGCGTTCCGGTTCCTCGAGGCCCGGATCCTGCTGGCCGAGGGGGACTTGGCGGGGGCGCGGGGCGTCTTCGACGCGGGGTTCGAGGTGGCGGACCTGCGCGAGGGGGCGGAGGTGCTGGAGGAGGTGTGGTCGCGGATCACGGACGATCCGCTGCCGGACCGGTACGCGTACCGGATGCGGCCGCCGTCCTGCTGAGGGGCGTGCCTCCGGCCCCGGGCGGGGCTTGTGGCACCCCCCCCCGCGCCCCCTCGGGTGCGCACCCGCCCCGCATCACCACCCGCGCCCCCGCACGCGCGTCACCCCCGGTGGTCCACGTACTCGAACACCGAGCCGTCCGGGTGGACCGCGATCAGGTTGCGGCCCACCGGGGTGGGGACCGGGCCCGCGATGACGCGCGCACCCACCCCGGTCAGGGCGCGGTAGGCGTCGTCGACATCCCTCACGGCGATCGTGGCCGACACCTTGCGCAGGATCTCCAGCTCCGACTCCGGACCGCTCATCAGCAGGAAGCAGCCGACCGCGGCGACCGAGACCCCGCCGCGTTCGAAACGCAGGGCCTTGCTGTTGACCAGGCCTTCGTAGAAGGCCACCGAGGTCTCCAGATCGTCGACGCAGATGCGCAAAGTGGTACCGAGGATCTCCATGCGAACGAGCCTAGTTGGTGACCGTCACACGCGGCAGAGGATCTCGCCGTGGGGCACCATGAACCACCCGTCGTCGTCGGCGGCCCACTCCCGCCACCCCTCGCCGATCGCCGCGAGACCGGCCTCGGTGGTGTGGCCGCCGTCCACCGCGAGCCGTGCGTAGGTGGACACCACCGTGCGCTCCGCCCACAGCCCGCTCCACCACGCGCGCTCGTCGGGGGTGGCGAAACACCAGGCCGAGGCGGTGGAGGTGACGTCGGTGAAGCCGGCCGCGCGCGCCCACGACCGCAGGCGCCGCCCCGCGTCCGGCTCGCCCCCGTTGGCCCGGGCGACCCGGTGGTACAGCTCCAGCCAGGCGTCCAGGGCCGGGACTTCGGGGAACCAGGTGAAGGAGCCGTAGTCGCTGTCGCGTGCCGCGACCAGTCCGCCGGGGCGGGTGACCCGGCGCATCTCGCGCAGGGCCCGGACGGGATCGCCCACGTGTTGCAGCACCTGGTGGGCGTGGACGACGTCGAAGGAGGCGTCGGGGTGGTCGAGGGTGTGGACGTCGGCGACGGCGAACGCCATGTTGGACTGCCCGCGCTCCTCGGCGTACGCCCGCGCCTGCTCGACGATGCCGGGCGCCGCGTCGACGGCCGTGACGTGGCCGTCCGGGACCAGCGCGGCCAGATCGGCGGAGATGGTGCCGGGGCCGCAGCCGATGTCCAGGACCCGTGCGTCGGGACGGAGTTCACCGATGAGGTAGGCGGCTGAGTTGGCCGCGGTGCGCCAGGTGTGCGAGCGCAGGACGGACGCGTGGTGGCCGTGCGTGTAGACGGCACTCTCCTGGGGCATGACCGGCTCCCTCTCTCCCTGTCCGGCCGGTGCGGCCGGTACGGTCACCGTACGCCGCCATGTCGCATGGTGAGACCTGTGTTTCATCATATGGACCGCGCGTCCCTGTCCGCCGGGCGTGCTCCGGGGCGGGCGCGCGCCGCCCGGTCCGTACTACCGCCGGGGCGGAACACCCCGTAGCGTCGGGCGCGTTACCCCTGCCGAGCAAGGAAGATCACTTGGGAGGGCACCATGGGTGAGGTAGCGATCCGGTACGTGGGCGGGCCGACCGCCGTCGTGGAGATCTGCGGTTTCCGGCTGGTCACCGACCCGACGTTCGACGCGCCCGGCGACTATCCGACCGGCCCCGGCCGCAAGCTGGTCAAGACGGCGGGACCGGCCGTCGAGGCCGACGAGATCGGCCCCGTCGACGCGGTGCTGCTCTCGCACGACCAGCACCCCGACAACCTCGACGAGTCCGGCCGCGCCTATCTGGCCGGGGTGCCGCTCGTCCTGTCGACGGCCGCCGCACACGCCAGGATCGGGGACGCCGTGACGGCCCTGCCCAACTGGCGTACGTACGAGCTCGGTGAGCGGCTGCGGATCACCGGGGTGCCCGCGCTGCACGGGCCCGAGGGCGCCGAGGCGCTGACCGGCGAGGTGACGGGCTTCGTCCTGCACGGCGACGCGGTCCCGACCGTCTACATCAGCGGCGACAACGCCTCGCTGGACCACGTCCGCGCGATCGCCGAGCGCTTCGGCCCGGTCGACGTGGCCGTGCTCTTCGCCGGGGCGGCGCGCACCGCGCTCCTCGACGGCGCCCCGCTGACCCTGACCAGCGAGGCCGCCGCCGAGGCCGCCCAGATCCTTGGCGCCCGCCAGGTGGTGCCGCTCCACTTCGAGCACTGGGGCCACTTCAGCGAGGGCGCGGACTCGCTGACCGAGGCGTTCGCCGCCGCCGGGCTCGGCGAACGGCTGCGGCTGCTCAAGCCCGGGGGCACCTTCACCGGCTAGGGCGCGTCAGCCGCCCGGTCCGCGCCTCACGCGCGGACCGGCGGCCGGTACACCGTAAGCGCCTCGGGCAGCTTGTCGACCGTCAGCTCACCCTCTATGTGGGCGACCTCCCCGTCGTACGCCACCGGGGTGCGCGGTGCGAGGGCGCCGATGCGCAGCCGGCGCAGCCGCCGGGCCGCGTGGACGGGGGAGCGGCTGAGCGGTCCGGCGAGCGCCGCCGCCAGCAGCCGCAGCCCCGGCAGCCGGCCGCCGTGCACCACCCGTACGTCGAGCAGCCCGTCCGCCAGGTCGTAGCGGTGGGCGGGGGCCGGTCCCAGGCGCTGGTAGATGCAGTTGCCCGCGAACAGCAGCCACAGCGCGTGCGGCCTGCCGTGCACCTCGGCCTCCAGGGGCCGCTCGCCGCGCAGTACCTCGAACGCGGCCAGCACCCCGGCCGGCCAGCCGCCGATCCGCGGCGACCAGCGCTCGCGCAGCCGCACCAGCTCGGGGTAGACACCGAGGCTGAAGGTGTTGACGAAGTACCCGGCGGCCGTGCCGTCCGGGCCCGGAGTGAACCGGCCCAGGTCCACCTTGACGGCGTCGCCCGCCTCCAGCGCGCGTGCGGTGTCCTGGACCTCCTCGATGCCCAGGTCGTACGCGAAGTGGTTGAGGGTGCCGCCGGGGAACACCGCGAGCGGCACACCGTGCCGGGCGGCGGCCACCGCGGCCCGGTTCACCGTGCCGTCGCCGCCGCAGACCCCGAGCGCCCGGCCGCGCCGGGCCGCCTTGTCGAACGTCGCCTCCAGGTCCTCCGGGGCGCACTCGATCACCTCGGCCAGCGGCAGCGCGTCGCGCACCGCCGAGGCCTTGGCGGCGGCCGTGCCGGAGCGCTCGTTGACCACGACCACCAGGTGCTCCCCGCCGGGCAGCGCGGGCGCTTGTGTGTACGGCCGCCCGGGCGCGGGCAGCTGGCGCCGGGTGGGGACCAGACCGCGGACCGCGAAGGCCGCGCCGACCCCGAGGGCCGCGCCCACCACGACATCACCCGGATAGTGCACCCCGGTGTACACCCGGGAGGCGGCCACCGACAACGCGACCGGAGCCACCAGCGCGCCCCAGCCCAGCGACTCCAGGGCGACCCCGGTCGCGAAGGCGGCGGCCGAGGCGGAGTGGCCGGAGGGGAAGGACGTGGTGATCGGCTGGCGCTTCAACTGCCGCACCAGCGGGACCAGCTCCAGTATCGGCCTGGGCCTTTGCACCGACCGCTTGGCCACCGTGTTGACGGTCGCCGAGGCGAGCGCGAGCGAGGCCACCCCGCGCAGCGCCGCCCGCCGTGCCCGGGGCGAGCCGGTGGCCGCCATCGCGGCGGCGGCGCCGAACCAGAGCAGCCCGTGGTCGGCGGCCCGGCTCAGCCGCGGCAACACCGCGCGGGCACCGGGCCAGTTGCGGCCGGCGGCGACCTGGAACAGTTCGCGGTCGCGGTCGCTGAGCCGGCGGGGCAGGCCCCCGGTCCAGAACGAACGCTCGACGGGGGGCGGCACGGACGGCTGGGACGGAAAAGACATGGACCATGGGTACCCGCCCGTGGACAGCGCAATCCGTGCTTGAGCCCTCGGCTCCGGTCGGACACAGTGGCCCCATGGATACCTCTGCGTCCGTGGACCCCGCCCGGCTCCTCGATCTTCACCGCGAGGCCGTCGCCCTCTTCGGCTCCCATGTCCACGCCGTCCGGCCCGAGCAGTGGGACCTGCCCACGCCGTGCTCCGAGTGGACCGTGCGCGACCTCGTCGGCCATCTGGTCGTGGAGCAGCTGTGGGTGCCGCCGCTGGTGGTCCAGGGCCGCACCATCGCCGAGGTCGGGGACGCCTTCGACGGCGACGTCCTCGGCACGGACCCGGTGCGGGCGTGGGAGACGGCGCGGGCCGCCGCGGTGGCCGCCTTCGCCGCGCCCGGGGCGCTCGACGCCACCGTCGGCCTCTCGTACGGCCGGACGCCCGCCGCCGCGTACTGCTCGCAGCTGACGGCGGACGCCGTGGTGCACTCCTGGGACCTGGCCCGGGCGACCGGCGCCGACGAGCGGCTGCCGCAGGCGCTGGTGGACGCGGCGGCGCGGGAGTTCGGCGGCTACGCCGACCAGCTGCCGCCGAGCCTCTTCGACGCGCCCGTGACCGTGCCCGAGGGGGCCGACGCCCAGACGCGGCTGCTGGCGATGCTGGGCCGTACCGCCTGACGGTGGATCAGGGAAGGTGAGGCGGCCGCGGCCGGTCGCTCCAGCGGCTCTGGCGCGGCACCCGGCCGGGACGGGGCGCCACCCGGCCGCTGTCCGGGGACGCCGGGCGGCAGTCCTGGTGCGCGGTGACGTCCCACAGGCTCACCAGCCCCAGCGGCCGGCCGCCCTCGACCACGGGCAGCCGCCGCACGGCGTGCCGCCGCATCAGCCGCAGCGCCGTGCCCACCTCGTCGTCGGGGCGCACGCTCACCGAGGACCGGGTGCAGACCGACTGGGCGCTGACGGCCAGCGGATCGACCCCCTCGGCCACCGCCCGCACCGCGATGTCCCGGTCGGAGAGCACCCCGATCAGCCGGTCGCCCCGGGCCACCAGCACGTCCCCGACGTCCTGGGCGCGCATCAGCCGGGCCGCCTCGACCAGTGAGGCGTCGGGCCGCACGGCCGCGACACCCGCCGTCATGACTTCACGGACGTACCGTGCCATCGCTGTCCGCCCTTTCTCCGTGCCGGCTCGGTCCTGGCGCAGTACCCCGGCCCCGCGCCGGCCATGCCGAAAACCCGGGGGGTTTGGAGTGCGGGACCCCGGGCAGGCGCACGTCGTGCTTCGGACCGGAGGCACGTCCGTGGGAGCGGCTGTCCGCTCCGGGCGTGCCCGTGCTCCGGCCGGGGCCCCGGGTACAGCCCCTTCCCAGCGGTGACCACCATCCGATTCCACCGTCCCCAGGGAGCTGTCCGCATGCGTACGTACGCACCTGCCACAGCCAAGCACTCGCACGACGACGCGCCCGACACCGCCGACGCGTTCCTCCGCCTGGCCGCCCTGCCCCCCGGGCCCGAGCGGCACGCGCTGCGTCAGGAGCTGGTCCGGGCCTGGCTGCCGATGGCCGAGCGGCTGGCCGGCCGGTTCCGCAACCGCGGCGAGGCCCTCGACGACCTGCGCCAGGTCGCCGCCCTCGGCCTGGTCAAGGCCGTCGACCGCTACGACCCGGAGCGCGGCGCCGCGTTCGAGAGCTTCGCGGTGCCGACCATCACCGGCGAGCTCAAGCGCCACTTCCGCGACCACATGTGGACCCTGCACGTGCCGCGCCGGGTCCAGGACCTGCGCGGCCGGGTCCGCGCCGCCCGCCAGGAGCTCATGCAGACCGGGGGCTCGCCCAACCCCTCCGTGGCGGACATCGCCGCGCACACCGGGATGACCGAGGACGAGGTCAAGGCCGGTCTCGAAGCGCTGGACAGCTTCTCCGCGCTCTCCCTCGACGCCGAACTGCCGGGCGCCGAGGACGGGTACACGCTCAGCGACTCGCTGGGCGCGACCGACCCCGCGCTCGACATCGTCGTCGACCGCGAGTCGGTCAAGCCCGGGCTGCGCCGGCTGCCGCCGCGCGAGCGGCAGATCCTCTACATGCGGTTCTTCCGGGACATGACGCAGAGCAGCATCGCCGAGGACCTGGGCATCTCACAGATGCACGTCTCCCGGCTGATCAGCCGCTGCTGCACTCGGCTGCGGGACCAGGCCCTGCGGGAGCAGACTCCGGCCGGTCACCGTCCGGCGGAGCGGGACGCCGCATAGCCAGCGCCACATGGCGGGACATCACG
This sequence comes from Streptomyces sp. NPDC026377, assembly GCF_055567715.1. Classification (NCBI taxonomy): domain Bacteria; kingdom Bacillati; phylum Actinomycetota; class Actinomycetes; order Kitasatosporales; family Streptomycetaceae; genus Streptomyces; species Streptomyces sp. NPDC026377. The sequence continues at coordinate 7,971 of NZ_JBVHPV010000009.1, read as the reverse complement.
TCCATCGCCTGCGCCTCCGCCATCGAGAACGGACGCGCCGAACCCGTACGGAAGAGGGTGAGCACCCCCTGTACGGGACCGGGCGCGCCGAGCGGCACACACAGCAGCGACGTCACGTCCGCGCGGGCCAGGACCGCCACGCCGCCGGTGTCGTGGCCGAACGCGTCGGTGTCCTCGGGCCGCAGCCGGAGCGCGGTCGCCCCCGCCCGGGCCGCCTCGGCCACCAGCGGGGCACTGGCAGGGTCCTGCGCGGCGAGCGCCCGGCGCAGTGCGGCGTCCTCCTCGGCGGCCGGGCCCAGCACGGCGACCCGCCGCAGCCCCTCCTCCACCACATCGGCGATCACCCACTGGGCGAAGCGCCCGCACAGCACCCGGGCAGCGGTCTCCAGCGCCTCGGCGCCGGCCCCCGGCGCCAGCCCCAGCAGGGCCCCCGCCATCGTGTCGACGAGGTCCATCAGCCGGGCGTGCCGCGCCGAACCGGCGAGGTCGGGCACCTCGGGCTCCGCGGGGGCGGCCGGGGCGGGCGCCGACATCCCCGGCTGGAAGACGACCAGGACGGCCGGGTGCGGTTCGTCCGGCGGACGCAGCGCGGACAGCGTGGCGAACAGGGGCTCCTCGGGGCGCTGCTGGAGCCGGACGGTCAGCCCCCGGTCGCCCTCGCCGCGGGCCACGGCCGCCGCCTGCGAGCGGAACGCGGCACGGTCGCCCGGCATCAGCAGGGCGGCCAGCGGCCGTCCGGTGGCGTATCCGGCGCGGGCCCCGGTCAGTCCGGTGGCCGCGAAGTTCAGCCTGCGCACCACCGTCTCGCGGTCGACGAGCGCCACCGGCAGGGGCAGCCGCTGGAACAGCGCCTTCAGCAGCAGCCGCTCCTGCCGGTCGCCCGGGGAGCCGGCCGCGTCCGTGGCGTCGGCGACGCACCGCTCGTAGCGGGGCCACAGCTGGTCGGCCACATGCTGGAGTTCGAAGAGCGCGGCGTCGAGGAGGGTGAGCTGCTCCCCGGCGTCCTGGGAGCGCGCGGTGCGCAACTCGGCCACCCGTCTGACGAAGTCCGCCAGTTCCTCGCCGAACTCGTCCACCGTCTGCGTCATGGCAGCAAGTTAGCCGCTGGCGCCGTTTCCTGGTTCCGGCGCGGGGAACGCGCGCTTCAGGAGGTTTTCCCATGTTCTCCGAGCCGGAACGCCAACGACCGCAACCCCTCTCGCCCGTGGGCCGGCTCTCCCGGCTCGCCGAGCAGTCGGTGCGCTGCGCGCCCGCCTCCTGCGGCGCCGTCGCGACCATCGCCGACAGCGGTTCCGAGCGCCGCGTCACCGCCACGCACCCCGACCTCGAACCGCTGGTGAGCGTCCAGTTGGAGTGCGGCGACGGGCCCATCCCGACCGCGCTGGACGCCGGTACCCCGGTGGACACCGGGGACCTGCTGACGGAGGAGCGCTGGCCCGGCTACCGTGCCGTGGCCCTGGAGTCGGGCGTACGGTCCTGTGTGACCCTGCCGTTCCGCCGCGGCGGCATCGAGGTCACCCTCAGCCTCTTCAGCTTCCGCCCCGGCGCGCTCGACGACACCGTGTGCGGCCCGGTGAGCATCCTGGGCGAGGAGGCCACCGCCGGGATCGCCCGCGACCGCCGCTACCGCGCGGCGCTGGCCGAGGTGGAGCAGCTGGAGGCCGCGCTGCGCTCCCGCCCGGTGATCGACCAGGCCAGCGGCATCGTGATGCATGTGCTCGGCTGCGACGCGCAGAGGGCCTTCGCCCTGCTGCGCACCCTCTCGCAGCACGCCAACCGCAAGCTGTCCGACATCGCCGAGGGCGTGGTGCGCACCAAGGGCCGGGGCCTGGAGGACGAGCTCTCCGCCCTCACCCGCCTCTCCTGAACGGCCGCCCCGGGCCGGATCGGGACGGCCGGGTACGCATACGGAGCGGCGCCGCGGAGCAAACATCCGTATAAAGGGCTCAAGCAGACAAAGGGCTCACGCAGACAAGGGCTCAACCCCGCAAAGGGCTCAAGGAGCCGAAACGGCGGACCGCACGGGTGAAGGAGGCGGCGCATGCACGGCACGGTGGCGGAAGGCCGGGGACCCGTCCGGTACGGACCGCCCGCCTCCGGCACCGGACTGCCCGTGCTGCCCGAACTCGCCGGGGTGCTCGCGGACGCCGCCGGGCGCACCCGGCCCGAACCCCTGGGTGGCGGACCCGAGCTGCGCGCCGCCGCCTGCGGCTACTGGCACCGGCGCGGACTGCGCTGCGAACCCGGCCTGGTGGCCGCCGCGCCCGGCGCCCAGCCGCTCCTGTTCGCGCTGCTCGCCTCGTACGGGGGAGACGTCCTGCTGCCCCGTCCCTGCCCGGCCTGGTGGACCCCGCAGGCCCGGCTCCTGGGACGGCCCGCCTTCCATGTGCCGACCCCGGCGGAGTGCGGCGGCGTCCCCGATCCGTTCGCCCTGCTGGAGACCGTGCGCCGGGTGCGCAGCGAGGGCGGGCTGCCCCGGGTCCTGGTGCTCTCCGTCGCCGACGACCCCGCCGCGACGGTCGCGCCGCCCGAGACCGTACGGGAGGCGTGCGAGGCGGCCGTGGGGGAGGGGCTGCACATCATCAGCGACGAGACCTGGCGCGACACCCTGCACCGCCCGCACGAGACGGTCCTCTTCAGCCCCGCCGAGATGTGGCCCGACGACGTCACCGTCCTGTCCGACCTGTCGGGCGCGCTCACCCCCGCCGGGTGGCCCGCCGCCGTCGCCCGCTTCCCCGACACCGAGCACGGCGCCCAGCGCCGGGCCCGCACCCTCGACGTCCTCACCGCGCTCGGCTCGGTGCTGGCGGGGCCGGTCGCGGAGGCCGCGGCGTACGCCCTGGGCGAGCCCGACCCGGTGGCGGTACGGATGCGGCGGGCCGCGGTCCTGCACGGCGCCCTCGCCACCGAGGCCCACCGCGCGGTCCTGGCGGCGGGGGCCTTCGCCAGGCCCCCGCAGGCGGGCCGTCACCTCTACGCCGACTTCGGCGGCCTGCGGAGCCGGCTGGCCGCACGCGGGGTCACCGACTCGATGGAGCTGGAGGAGCATCTGACGGCCCGGCTCGGCGCCCCCGCACCCGGCGGCCACCGCTTCGGCGACGAACTGGGCGCCCTGCGCGCCCGGCTCGCCACGGGACCGCTGCTCGGGACGACCGAGGAGGAGGCCGCCCAGACCCTCCAGTCGCCGGACCCGCTACGACTGCCGCATGTACGGCGGGCCCTGGACGCGTTCAAGGAGGCCTTGAAGGGATTGTGAGCCCCGGGGTCGCGGGGACCCCGGGTTCGCCGGGACCCCGGGTTTGCCGCTGCGACGCCCGCCCCTACTTGGGGTGCTGGGTCCCCGCCCGCTCGGGGTGTGCCCCGTGCCGCGCCCTGCGCCACACCGACGGGGCCGCGCCGATGAGTACCGTCAGCGCCACCGCCGCCACCACGCCCTGCCACGGCTCCGGGAACAGCGAGCCGCCCAGAATGCCGATCAGACCGTACGCACCGGCCCAGGCCACACACGCGGGCACATCGCCGCGGACGAAGGTGCGCAGCGGCATACCGCCCAGCAGACACGCCAGCATCACGGGGATCCGGCCCGCCGGGACGAGCCGGGAGAGGACCAGGACCGCCGCCCCGTGCCGGTTCAGCTTCTCCTCGGCCTGCGCCAGGCGGTCCGGGGCCGCCCGGTCCCGCAGCGCGGCCAGCCACCGCGACCCGCCGCGCGAGCGCACCCCGCGCCGCCCCAGCCAGTACAGGGCCACGTCCCCGAGGAACGCGGCCAGCGCGCCCACCCCGAAGACCAGCAGCAGCGAGAACCACGCCGTCTGGTGGAAGGCGACCACCGCCGCCGTCGACACCAGCGCCCCGGTGGGCACCACCGGCACAAGGGAGCCGAGGACCACCAGGATGAACAGGGACGGGTAGCCGAGCGCCTGCTGGGTCGGCTCGGGCGGCACCTGGGCCGCCGCCCGCGCCAGGAACGCGGCGATCACCGGGTGGCCCCCGGCCGTACGCTCTCACCGTGCGCCGGGCGGTGCACCGTCACCCCGGGCGCCAGCCGGGCCGCGTGGCGGACGAAGTCGTCGCCGGGCGCGTGGAACTCGTGCGGGCGCACCCCGTCGAGCCCGATCGGCCAGTACGTGCCGTAGTGCACCGGGACCGCCGCCCGCGCGTCGAGCCGCGCCAGGGCCTCGGCGGCCCGGCCCGCGTCCAGATGGCCCGGGCCCAGGAACGGGCCCCAGCCGCCGACCGGCAGCAGTGCCACGTCGACCGGCCCGGCCTCCTCGGCCATCGAGTCGAAGAGCCCGGTGTCCCCGGCGAAGTAGGTGCGCGCCCGGCCCTCGACGACGAAACCGAGCGCGGGCGCCCGGTGCGGCCCGAACGGCAGCCGCCGCCCGTCGTGCCGCGCGTTCACCACCCGTATCCGCACCTCACCCGCCTCCACCAGGTCCCCGGGCCGCACCTCGGTCAGCGGCAGCCCGAGCCGGCGCAGCCCCGGCACGGCCGCGACCGCGCCGCGGGGCACCACGAGCCGGGTCCCGGGGGCGAGCCGGGCGAGCGAGGGCAGGTGCAGATGGTCGGAGTGCAGATGCGAGACGAGGACGACGTCGGCGACGGCGGCCTCGGGCGGCGGCAGGGCCCCCTGCCGCCTGCGCAGATGCGCCAGCCGCCGGGCGAAGAGCGGGTCGGTGAGCACCCGCACCCCGGAGTCCTCGATCGTGCAGGTGGCGTGACCCCACCAGGTGATCTCCACCGGCACCGAAATCTCCTCCGCTCAAAAACCACCGTGCGCGCTGTTGTGTACGAGCCTATGTGTCGGGGGGCGCACAGAACGGGGCCCGGGGTACTCATCGGTCCACGAAGGGAAGGCCCGGCATGATCATGCACTCGGAGCAGTGCCCGCGTTGCGGCGGGATACTCGCGGTCACCCAGGACGGCTGGAAGATCTGCCACTCATGCGGCTACTCCTCGCCGCCGTGAACCAGGAGTAGGGTCGGCACCACGACGAAGGGCATGGGGGTCGGTCATGGGTGACGTGCGAGTGGCGGCGATCGCCAGTCTGACCCCGCTGGAGGAACTCGACCTCGACCCCTTCCTGGTGGACACCCGCAGCCAGCACGAGATGTGCGCGCGCTGGGCCGCCGACAAGGGGTACGTCGTCACCCGGCAGTTGCTCTTCTACGGTCTGCGCCCCGACCACGAGGGACTGTGGACGGACGTGGAGGCGGGCCAGGTGGACCTCTTCGTCGCGCCCAACGAGCGCGTCCTGGCGCGCGCGTTGACGTCGGTGCCGGACTTCTCCGCGGAGTGCGAGCGGCGCGGGGTGCGGCTGGAGACGGCCGGGCTCGTCGAGCCGGACTACGACGCGGCCAAGAAGGCCCACATCCACCGCAGGCTCTCGATGCCGACCGCCGGCTACGACGGCTGCTGAACACCACCCGCCACCCACCGCACCGCGGACCGCAGCCCGCCACCCACCGCACTGCTGAACACCGCCCGCCCCCACCGCACCGCGGGCCGCCGCCCGCCGCACCGCCGCCCGCCGCCGGTCCACCGCGACGGCCGGTTCCCGCCCCTGTGACACGCTGGGGGTGAACGGCTAGGCGGAGAGGCAGTGACGAGCGGCGTGAGTGCGGGGCGATGGCGGACGGCGGGCAGCGCCCTGGTGCGGGTGGTCGTGGTGTGGGCGGTGTCCACCCTCACGATGATGGCGCTCGCGGGGATCCTCCCCGACTTCCGGCTGAAGTCCGAGGGCGGGGACAGCATCACCCGCGTCGCGCTCACCGCCGCCTGGGGCGCGGGGGCGTTCGGTCTGCTCGGCGCCCTGGTGTGGCCGCTGGTGGTCCGGGCCTTCCTGCTGGTCCCCGCCCTGGTCCTGGGCCTGTTGGTGTTCTTCCTCAACGGCTCGCTGCTGCTGATCGCGCTGAGCCTGATCCCCAGCGGGCGCGGCGCGGCGCAGCCGGAGACGGCGGTGGTGGTGGCCGCGGTGATGTCGGCCGTCGCCTCGGCGACCTCCACCGCGCTGGCGGTCCGCGACGACAACGCCTACCGGCGCAGGCTCTCGCGTCTGGCCGACCGGCGCCGCCGCAGACGCGGTGACGACCTGCCGGGCGAGGAGACGCCCGGCACGGTCTTCCTCCAGCTCGACGGCGTCGGCCACGACGTGCTGTGCCACGCGGTCGGCACCAATCTGATGCCGACGGTGGCGGGCTGGCTGGGGCGCACCCACCGGCTCACCCCGTGGCGCACCGACTGGTCCAGCCAGACCGGCGCCAGCCAGCTGGGCATCCTGCACGGTTCCACCTTCGACGTGCCCGCCTTCCGCTGGTACGAGAAGGAGACCGGCGAGCTGATGGTCTCCAACCGCCCGGCCTGTGCCGTCGAGCTCCAGCGCCGCGCGGTGGAGCGCACCGGCGACGCGGGGCTGCTCACCCTCGACGGCGCCAGCCGGGGCAACCTCTTCTCCGGCGGCGCCGACCAGCTCGCGCTCGTCCTGTCGATGGCCGCCCGGCGCGGCCGGCGCAACCGCTCCCGGGCGGGCTACTTCGCGTACTTCTCCGACCCGGCCAACGCCGTGCGCACCGCGCTCTCCTTCGTCGCCGAGGTGGGCCGGGAGATCGGCCAGTCCACCCGCGCCCGGCTGCGCGGGGACGCGCCGCGGGTCGGGCGCGGCGGGCTCTACCCGTTCATCCGGGCCTTCGCGACCGTCGTCGAGCGCGACGTGGTGGTCGCGGCGGTGATCGGCGACATGCTCGCCGGGCGCACCGCCGTCTACGCCGACCTGGTGGCGTACGACGAGGTGGCCCACCACTCCGGGCCGCGCGGCCGGGACGCCCGCAAGGTCCTGGAACGCCTGGACCGGTCGGTCGCACTGCTGGCCAAGGTCGCCGAGCACGCCCCGCGCGCGTACCGGATCGTGCTCCTGTCCGACCACGGGCAGAGCCCGGGGGAGACCTTCGCGGGTGCCTACGGACTGACCCTGAAGGACCTGGTGCGGGCCGGGTGCGGGCTGCCCGTGCCGCGCAGCGCCGGGCGCACCAAGAGCGGCGCGGAGGCGCGGGACGCGGTACGGGTCGCGCTGCACCGGCCGGTTCCGGGCCGGGGGGAGCCGGGCCGGGGGGAGCCGGACCCCGCCTCCGAGCCGGTCGTGCTCGCCTCCGGCAACCTCGGCCTCGTCTCCTTCCCCGACACCGCCGGGCGCCTCAGCCGCGAGGAGATCGACCGCCGCCACCCCGCGCTCCTGCGCACCCTCGCGAGCCACCCCGGCGTCGGCTTCCTGCTGGTGCGCAGCGAGGAACACGGGGCGGTGGTCATCGGCGGGGCGGACGCGGACCGCCTCCAGGAGGTGCCGATCGGTGAACTGGAGGACGACAAGGGTCCGCTGAGCGGGTTCGGACCGGGCGCCGCCGAGGCCGTGCGGCGCACCGACACCTTCCCGCACACCGCCGACATCATGGTCAACTCCATGTACGACCCGGTCACCGGTGAGGTGCACGCCTTCGAGGAGCAGATCGGCTCGCACGGCGGGCTCGGCGGCGAGCAGGCGCACGCCTTCCTGCTGTCGCCGCGCGAACTGTCGGCGCCGGTCGCCGAGGGGGAGCTGCTGGTGGGCGCCGAGCAGGTGCACCGGGTGCTGCGGCGGTGGCTGCGCGAGTGCGAGGGGCCGCAGGTGCCGGTTCCGGCCGCCCCGCAGATTCCCCGGCCCGAAGCGGAAGCGGACGAACCTTTTCCGGTTGAGGGGGCGGCCGTACGGGACAAATCCGCGTGATTTTGAGCGGGGCCCTCCGTACCCGACCATGAACGGGTTTTGGCACGGAGAGAGGCGCACTACCCCATGACCACGCAGGACACCCAGAGCAGACATGCCCGGCAGTTCGGATTGCCGGTGGCGACCGCCACTGGGAGCAACGTCCGAAACCGTAGCATGAGGTCGTTGACCTGCAAAGACGCCTGCTTCGAGGCATCGGTGTCAGTGCCTTGAGG